>JACMOV010000159.1 GCA_014377845.1 Herminiimonas sp. | reverse complement strand
TGTAAGTGTAGATGACGACCTGCTCGGCGCGGCCGCAGGCTTTTAGAATCCGCTTCTCGTCCGGGAGCCCGACTTCGATCCACAGCATGATCGCGCCGGTCAGATCCTTCTGCCACAGGTCCGGCTCGTCGTCGGCAGCGTTGCCCTTGCCGGACGTCAGGGTGTCGCTGGCGTGGCGAATGAATGCCAGTACCCGCATCATCATCCGCTCGTCGGTCTCCGACGGGTGGCGCGCGAGGGTCAATGCATGGGTCTGGTAGTAATGCCGGTCCATGTCGGCGATCTGTACTTCCGCCTTGTAAATCGTCGATTTGATGGCCATCGGTTTGCCCGGTTCTTCTTTGATTCAGTGGTTCGGTGAGTCGCCGCTTTGCGGTGGCAGCCGTCGTTACGCTCGATGCGATCACAGCTGCTGGGCCGCCGCGGCAGGATCGCAAGAATAGCCGATTTCATCCTGTCGGCGCACAGGCTTTTCAGAAGCGCCGCGGGAATGGCGGCGCTTCTGTGGGAAAATCCGGGCATGTCCCGAACCGTACCGCCCGCACCGGAAGCGATCGTCGCCGCAGCCCCCGCGCCCGTCTCTGAACACCAGGCAATCATCGACGCCACCGGCCTCTGGCTGCAGCGCGCGGTGATCGGCCTGAACCTCTGCCCGTTCGCCAACGCCGTCCATCGCAAGAACCGGATCCGCTACGTCGTCAGCCGCGCCCAGGATCGGGACGCGCTGGCCGCCGACCTGGCAACCGAGCTGTTGCTGTTGCAGGCGACCGACCCGGACAAGACCGACACCACCCTGCTGATTCATCCCGCAGTGCTGACCGACTTCTACGACTACAACGCATTTCTGGAGGTCGCAGACCGCATCTTGGAACGTCTGGACCTGGCGGGCGAAATCCAGGTGGCGAGCTTTCATCCGGATTACGCATTCGGCGACTGCGCCGCGGATGCGATCGAAAACTACACCAATCGGTCGCCCTATCCGATGCTGCACCTGTTGCGCGAGTCGAGCGTCGAGCAGGCGATTGCTGCCTATCCGGACACCGACCGGATTTATGAAAAGAACATCGAAACATTGCGCCAGCTCGGTATCGATGGCTGGCTTGCCCTCGGCCTTGGTCCGACGCAAGCCACTCCCGATCGGTAAGACGCAAGCTCGGCATCCATTCGTTAAGCACCAGCCGGAAGTCGTATCCAGCCACCAAAAACCGCGCATCACGTCGCGTATCTGCTGCGAAAATCACCTATCCAGACTGAAACGCACAACACTGCGTTCTGAGGCAATTCGGCGGAACTTGACCCCCCTCCCGTGGTCGACCAGAACACGTCCGATTTATTCAGCATAAATAAATTGAATTAATGCAATATAAACTACCCAATTTTAAGTATTGCAACTTTTTGCTAGTACAATTGTATTGCGATACGGAACCATTATTCCAAAGCCCTTAACCACGAGTTCGCCCATGTCCAGCCACCCGCTTACCGACCAGATCGATTACGATCCGAACAATCTTCTGGACGCCCTGATCGAAAATCTTGGCCTGAAAAACGATGCCGCGCTGTCGCGTGCACTCGAGGTCGCCCCGCCCGTCATCAGCAAGATCCGGCATCGCCGCCTGCCGGTCGGCGCATCGCTGCTGATCCGCATGCATGAAGTGAGCACCCTCAGCATCAAGGACCTGCGCACCCTGATGGGCGACCGCCGCGACAAGTTCCGCATCAGCGACAAGCAGTTCAAACCGAAAGAAGTCGAACTCGAAGAAGCCGCCTGATCGGCACGCCGCCACGGATGCTGCAGCGAATCAAACTGATTCTGCAGCGGTGGCGCAGGCCGAACGGAACGCCCTTGCCGGAGCGCCCTTGGCGGAGCGCCTCTCTCAGGCCGGGAACAGCCCGGTAGACAGGTATCGGTCGCCGCGGTCACAGACGATGAAGACGATCGTGGCGTTTTCCACGGTCGATGAAATGCGCAACGCCACCTCGCAGGCGCCGGCGGCGGACATGCCGCAAAAAATTCCCTCTTCGATCGCCATGCGGCGCGCCATGACTTCGGCTGCGCTCTGGCTGACGTTCTCGGTCTGGTCAACACGGGCAGGATCGAAAATCTTCGGCAGGTAGGCTTCCGGCCATTTCCGGATACCGGGAATCTGCGACCCTTCTTCAGGCTGCGCGCCGACGATCTGCACATCACGGCTTTGCTCCTTCAGATATCGCGATACGCCCATGATGGTGCCCGTGGTACCCATGGCGCTGACGAAATGGGTCACCTTGCCATGCGTGTCGCGCCAGATCTCGGGGCCGGTCGTCGCATAGTGCGCCAGCGCGTTATCCTGATTGGCAAACTGGTCGAGGATGATGCCCTCGCCCGATTTCTGCATCTGCTCGGCGAGATCGCGGGCGTATTCCATTCCGCCGGTTTTGGGCGTCAGGACGATCCTCGCGCCATAGGCGGCCATGCTCTGGCGCCGTTCTTCGCTCAGGTTCTCCGGCATCAGCAGCACCATCTTGTAGCCGCGTACGGCGGCGACCATTGCCAGGGCGATCCCGGTATTGCCGCTGGTTGCTTCAATCAGGGTATCGCCGGGCTTGATGTCGCCGCGCGCTTCGGCGTGCTTGATCATCGACAGGGCGGCCCGATCCTTGACCGAACCGGCCGGGTTGTTGCCTTCCATCTTGCCGAGGATGATGTTGTTGCGCCGCCGGGCCTCATCGCCGGGTAGCCGGGTCAGTTGCACCAGCGGGGTATTGCCGATCGTGTCTTCGAGTGTCAGGTATGCCATTGCGCTCTTCTTCGCCTGCGATAAAACGCCATTGTAGACGCAGACGCATTGCGCTGCCGTCGCTGCTTGTCATGGCAACCGTGGCCCTGACAGCGGGCGTAAAAAAACCCCGCGACGTCGCCGTCGCGGGGCTGGCAGCCGTGTGATGCTGGCTGTTATTTCTTGGCGGGTGCTGCGCGTGCTGCGGGTGCTGCTGGCGTTGCAGCAGTCGCAGGCGTGGCTGCAGGTGCTGCAGCAGCGGCGGCCTTCTCATCGGCCTTGGCTTTCTTGTCGTCGGCTTTGGCTTTCTTTTCAGCCTTCTTCTCGTCGGCCTTGGCGTTCTTTTCCATGGCTTTGGTTTCTTTCGCCGTTGCTGGCGCTGCGGCAGGTGCCGGCACGGCTGCCGGCTTCGCTGCGGTCGCAGGCGTTGCCGGAGTTGCTGGTGTTGCTGGCGTCGCAGCGGTGGCTGGTTTTGCCGGTGTCGCGGCTTTTACTTCCTTGGCCTTGACTGCCGGCGCTGCAGGCGCATTCGGCATTGCCTGGCTGTTGACCGTCAGGCCGGCTTGCGACATCTTGGCGGCGTTCTTTTCGCCGATGCCTTTGACGCGTTTCTCGAGGTCTGCCCAGTCCTTGAAGTCACCGCCCTTTTTGCGCTCATCGATGATCTTTTTCGAGATTGAGGGACCGATGCCCTTGACGCCGTCCAGTGCAGCCTGGTCGGCCTTGTTGACATCGACCTGGGCAAAGGCAAAACCGATCGTTGCGATCAGGCTGGCAACGGCCACCAATAATTTCTTGAGCATGAATTTCTCCGGGTGAATTGCAATCGATAAAACACGTGCGACGGTCGCCGTTTGATCATTGTTGGCTTCGCATCGGTTCTCGTTCAACGCGCGCCCTCCGGAAAGGTTGACAGCGCCGGACGTGACGCAACCGGGCTACGCTGGCCCGAACAACTCGTCCCGGGTCACGGTGGCGGTACCGAGCTTGCCGACGACGATGCCACCGGCCCGGTTTGCGATCGCGACGGCTGCGCCGATCGGCCGTCCTGCTGCCAGCATGACGGCCACCGCGGCAATCACGGTGTCGCCGGCGCCGGAGACGTCGTACACCTCCCGTGCCACTGCCGGCATGTGCAGCACGTCCTGCGCGGTGTAGAGGGTCATGCCTTCTTCGGAGCGGGTCACGAGCAGCGCGTCGAGGCGCAAACCGACCCGCAGCTGCTGCGCTTTTTCCGTCAATTGCGCTTCGCTGCTCCAGCTGCCGACGACGCGGCGCAGCTCGGATTTGTTGGGTGTCAGCAGGGACGCGCCGGCATAGGGACTGAAATCGTCGCCCTTCGGATCGACCAGAACCGTTTTACCGAGCCCACGGGCCAGTGCGATCATCTCGCGCACGTTGACCAGGCTGCCCTTGGCATAATCCGAGAGCACGATCACATCGAATTGCGATGCCAGCGCATTGAATTGCGTGAGCTTGTCGCGCAGGACCGCGTCACTCGGCGGCTCCTCGAAATCGATCCGCAGCAATTGCTGCTGCCGGCCGATGACGCGCAGCTTGATGACGGTCGAGATCGCCGGATCGCGATTGAGGCGGCAATCGATGGCGGCTTCGCGCAACAGCCGCTCGACCATGTCGCCTGCTTCGTCGGTGCCGACCACGCCGAGCAGCGCCGCGCCTGCTCCGAGGGCCGCAACGTTGCGGGCGACGTTGGCGGCGCCGCCGAGCCGGTCTTCACGGCGCTCGATGCGCACCACCGGCACTGGCGCTTCCGGTGAAATCCGGTTGACCTCACCGAACCAGTAGCGGTCGAGCATCACGTCGCCGACCACCAGCACGCGGCTGCGCTCGATCGATGCCAGCGCAGCAGGCGTGGCGGAGAGGGTCGTGGCCGGAGCCGGGATTTCATGCATGTCAGAATCCGATCGGTAAAGCATGAGCACACGGTGCCACAGTCCCTCGGCTCGGTGCGCCGTACTCGAATGCCGTCCGCACCCGTTCCATGGTCTTGTTCATCCGGGTTTAAGGACGCTATTAATTCATGACATTCAATTCTTCGGTGCGACGCGGCGGATAAGTCTCCCACTGGCTGCAACCGGGACATTGCCAGTAAAACTGGCGTGCCTTGAAACCGCAGCGGCTGCACTGGTAGCGCGCCAGTTTCTGGGTATAGCCGTGCACCAGGTTCTTGACGACCGAGAGCTCAGGGCGCACTTCGGGTGGCGCGCCCATCAGGCGCGCCTCCAGCAGTTTGTCCAGTCCGAGCAGGGTCGGCATGCGCCGCAGCTCCGCACTGACGAGCTGATTGGCTGCTTCGACGCCTTCGAGATCGAGGACCGCCTTGAAGACCACCTCCAGCAAGTCGATCGACGACGCCTCCGCCATGTAGGCGCGCAGCAGGTTGAGCCCTTCCTGCGGACGCCCGACCGCCCGGTAGCCATCCATCAGGCGATGCGCCACCAACGCCACATGCGGCACGCTTTGATGCTCGACGCGCCGCCAGGCAAGCAATGCGGCTTCGATGTCGCCCTTGGCCAGATAGGCATCGCCCATCAGCATGGTCGAGCGCACGTTCTTGCGGTCGGCGGCCAATGCCTTTTCCAGCATCTGCAATGCCGCGTCGGGATGGGTGTGCACCAGTTCGTCCTGCGCCAGCTCGCAATAGAACTGTGCGATTTCTTTTTGTCGTCCGCCCGCACCTGATTCCTGCAGGGCGTGTGCGGCGTCGATGGCGCGGGTCCATTCCTTTTCGCGCTGGTAGATTTCCAGCAGGGCGCGACGCGCCTGGGCGCTGTATTGCGAATCGACCAGCAGGTTGAAGGTCTCTTCCGCGCGGTCCAGCAGGCCGGCCTTCAGGTAATCCATGCCGAGTTCATATTGCGCATGCATCTGGTGTTCGAGCGCCAGGTCGGGACGCGCCAGCAGGTTCTGGTGCACGCGAATCGCGCGTTCGGTTTCGCCGCGCCGGCGGAACAGATTACCGAGTGCGAAATGCAGTTCCGCGGTTTCCGGATCGAGCTTGACGATCTCGATGAAGGCATCGATCGCCTTGTCCGGCTGTTCATTAAGCAGGAAATTCAGACCCTTGAAGTAGCCGCGCGGCAGGCTGCGGGATTCGGACACGAGCTGGCGGATGTCGACGCGCGCAGCAATCCAGCCGAGGCCGAAAAAGATCGGAATGCCGAGCAGCCACCAGGTTTCAAATTCCATGCGATCCGTTCCGGATTTTTATTGTTGTCATGCGTCGATCCGTTCGATCGGATCTGCTTCGGTCAGCTGCCAAGGCCATCGGGCCGAGGCTGTTGCGCGCGCGCCAGCATCTGCGCGTCCTGTTCCTGCTGCAGGGTGGCTACCAGTTTCTTGTGCTTCGTCAGGTCGCGTCGGTGACGAAACAGCGTCGGCGTCATCGCCAGGACACCGAGTACGGCGCCGGCAGCGAAGAAGCCGAGCAGCAGGATGACAAGCGGCTTGCGAATTTCATAGCCGCCAAAAAAACTCAATACCGCTTCCTGCGTGTTGTTCAATGCAAAGCCGAAGAACACGATGAAGATGACGACCGCGATTATTCTGAAGATCAGTTTCATGATGGCTTTCCAGTGGATACGGCGCTTGAAGCCCCCGAATTGTACGTGAAAAAAAACGGCATCCGAAGATGCCGTTCATGTTGCACTACCCTACCGCGACCTGTGTTCACGGATGTCCGGGAGCCGCCCTCAATTGTCTCGAATCGGCTGACCCACCATGGCATCGACCCGCTCGCGCAGATCCTTGCCCGGCTTGAAATGCGGCACCCGCTTTTCGGGCACCATCACCTTGTCGCCGGACTTGGGATTACGACCGATGCGCGGCGGCCTGCTGTTGAGGGCAAAGCTGCCGAAGCCGCGAATCTCGATGCGCTGGCCGCCCGCAAGCGCTGCGATCATTGCATCGAGAATCGTCTTGACCGCGTAGTCCGCGTCCTTGGCCACCAGTTGCGGGTACCGCTCGGCGAGCAACGCAATCAATTCCGACTTTGTCATGTACAGGCGTGACCTTGATCAGTTAAACACAGTAAATCAAACACGGTAAATCGCAGTGGCGTCGTGCACGGACACCATGCCCCGCGCGACGACGCTACTCCGACGCTGGTTGTCCTAGCTCTTGTTGTCGAGCTTGGCCTTGAGCAGCGCGCCGAGGCTGGTGGTGCCCGAAGCAATGTTCGAATCCGATGCCGTCGACATCTGCTTCATGGCTTCCTTGGTCTCGACATTGTCTTTCGCCTTGATCGACAACTGGATGCCACGCGCCTTGCGGTCGATGTTGATGACCATGGTCTCGAGTGTGTCGCCGACCTTCAGGTGCGTACCGGCATCTTCAACCCGGTCGCTGGAGATTTCGGAGGCGCGCAGATAGCCTTCGACTTCTTCCGACAACTGGATGACGGCGCCTTTAGGCTCGACCGACTTGACCGTACCCGTTACCAGGGAGCCCTTGTCGTTCATTGCCGCGAAGTTGTTGAACGGATCGCCTTCGAGCTGTTTGACGCCCAACGAGACACGCTCACGCTCGACATCGATTGCCAGCACGATGGCTTCGAGCTCATCGCCCTTCTTGAAGCGACGCACGGCTTCTTCGCCGGTCTCGGTCCACGACAGGTCGGACAGATGCACCAGGCCGTCGATGTTGCCGGCCAGGCCGATGAACACGCCGAAGTCGGTGATCGACTTGATGGCGCCGCGGACTTTGTCACCTTTCTTGTGGGTGATCGCGAAATCGTCCCAAGGATTGGCCTTGCACTGCTTCATGCCCAGGCTGATGCGGCGACGCTCTTCATCGATCTCCAGGACCATGACTTCGACTTCATCGCCCAATTGGACGACCTTGTTCGGTGCCACGTTCTTGTTGGTCCAGTCCATCTCAGACACGTGCACCAGGCCTTCGATACCTTGCTCGACTTCGACGAATGCGCCGTAGTCGGTGAGGTTCGTCACCTTACCGAACAGGCGTGTGCTCTGTGGATAGCGACGTGACAGACCGGTCCATGGATCGTCGCCCAGCTGCTTGACGCCCAGCGAAACACGATTCTTTTCCTGATCGTACTTCAACACCTTGGCAGTGATTTCCTGGCCAACCGTCAACACTTCCGACGGAT
>JACMOV010000158.1 GCA_014377845.1 Herminiimonas sp. | reverse complement strand
TTCGCGGTCGGACAGGGTTTCGTGCGGCGGCACCGCACGATCATCGCCGATCTGGTTGGCCAGTTGCTGTGCCAGCGCCGGACTGATGTACTTGTGACCCTGTGCGACCAGCCGGATTGCGTTGACCAGTTCATCCGGCGCACTCTGCTTGTTGAGGTAGCCGGACGCGCCGGCCTTGAGCGAGCGGATCGCATACTGATCTTCCCGGTGCATCGACAGCATCAGGACGGCGAGCTTCGGAAATTCCTGGCGCAACTGCTTGAGGACTTCGATGCCGCTGCGATCCGGCATCGAGATATCGAGCAGCAGGACATCGTATTCGCCGGCGCGCATCATCTTGATCGCATCGAGGCCACTTGCTGCATCACCGGCGACCACGATATCGCCGGTATCGGCCAGGATCTGCTTCAGGCCCTCGCGCACGATGGCGTGATCGTCGGCGATCAGGATACGCAGGATCTGCGGCGCCTTCATTGCACGATGCCTGCAATGTCCGCGGTTGCAGCAGCAAGCGGCGTGCTGTCGGCTGCGGCGCGCGCCGTCGCCGCGCGGGATTTACGCACTGCGGCCAGCGGCACCTTCACGCTGACCACGCTGCCGCCTTCGGGCCCACTGCTCACCGACAGGTCGCCGCCCAGCGCACTGGCGCGTTCGATCATGCCGCGAATGCCGAACGACTTCGGCTTCATCCGGTCGCGGGTCGCAATACCGCAGCCGTTGTCGGCAATCTGCAGCCGCACGTTGCGTGTGCCGCGCACCAGCTCGACCCGCACCTGGGTGGCCTGCGCATGCTTGCTGATGTTGGTCAGCGCTTCCTGGAAGATCCGGAACAGCGCCGTGGCCTGGTCCGGATGCAGCACGATGTCCTTGCGATTTGCTTCGAAAGCGCAGCCGATGCCGGTCTGCTTCTCGAACTCGGTGGCCTGCCAGTCGATCGCCGCCACCAGGCCGAAGTCGAGAATGCTGGGCCGCAGGTCGCCTGAAATCCGGTGCACCGATTCGATGGTGCGGTCGACCAGGCTGTCGAGATACTCCGCCTTGTCGCCGAGTTGCGCTTCCGGCGGCAGGCGGCGCGCCAGCAGCGCCAGCGACATCTTGATCGCAGTCAGGTTGCCGCCGAGGTCGTCATGAATCTCGCGGGCGATGCGGGTGCGTTCCTGCTCCTTGACCTGATCCACGTGGGCCGACAGTTCGGCCAGTTGCGCGCGCGAGCGCTTGATCTCTTCTTCTTCCAGCTTGCTCTGGGTGATGTTGGTCATGATGCCCTCCCACTGGACGCTGCCATCGGCAAGGGCGCGTGGCGTGGCGCGCAGGTTGATCCACTTGATGTCCTTCCAGGCCTCGATCCAGATGCGGCCTTCCCAGTTCCATCCGGACTTGTCGGCGGCCGAGGTCATCATTGCCGTCACGTAGGAATCCCGGTCTTCCGGCAGGATCAGCGCCATGAATCGGGCAGCATCGCGCTCGAGTGCATCGGCGCCGATACCGAGCAGCGCATGGCAGCCATCGCTCAAATACGGAAAGGCAAAGCCGCCATCCGCATGCATGACGAACTGATACACCAGCCCCGGCGTGTTGGAGACGATGGCGTGGAACCGCTCCTCCGAGGCCAGCAGCGCCCGCGCCAGCGCTTGGCGCTCGCTCAGGTCCTGACCGATGGCGATGTAGACAGGTCGTGCGGCATCGGCTCGATACAGCCGCAGCGCCACCGGATAGGTCGAGCCGTCGCGCCGCACGTGGGTGGTCTCGAGCCGGACCTCGCTGCTGGCGCCATTGTCGAGCGCTTGCAGCAGGCTTCGGTAATTGTCCAGCGGGATACTGCGGGCGATGTCCGAAAGCGACAGCGGCATGCGCGCATCGTCGTCGAACTGCAGATTGCTGCGCGCCGCGCGATTGAGTTCGACCACCTTCAGCGAATCGCAGGCAGCGATATAAATCTCGCTTGGAGTCCCGTCCAGGATCGTCGTGAGCCAGTCTGCATGCACCATGAATGGATTCGCTTGTTCGGGTCGTAATAGGGCGGCGAGGTCAGAATGTTTCCTGAAGCCATATTGTGCCTGAAGAATAATCCGGATTTGCTGAAAGGGTAGATGAATGTCGCTAATTGGCAGACCGGCGGGTCGCGGTGCACACTGCCGGCGCTGCAACTCAGGCCGGAACCGTCACGCCCGGCACCAGCACTGCCTTGCCGGGGGCAACCCACTTGCCCATCCACATCGGCAGCTGCTCTGCCGGAATCGGCCGGCTCATGAAATAACCCTGGCCCTGGTTGCAGCCCATCGCGGCCAGCAGGTTCCAGACGACTTCGCTTTCGATGCCTTCGGCGACCACCCGC
>JACMOV010000025.1 GCA_014377845.1 Herminiimonas sp. | reverse complement strand
TCGATCTCGCGCACAATGTGATGTTGATAGCGTTCCTGCCGCGCTTCTGATCCAGGCAAGCAGCTTGTAATGTTTCCCATGAATTCCTTTTAAAAAAGTGGTAAGTGGATATTGTCAAAATAGAATGTTACTTGTCGCTTGGCCAGATTCCGTCGGAATTACGAAGTGCACGCCGCAGATACGAAACTGGCCATCGCAATGGATGACAGGTGTGCGCATTGGTTTTCGCGCTCGCGCCGATCACTACGGGCTTGTTGCACGCTACCTGACCTGCTACCCTCTGCCCCGGATCGAACCGCAGCGCTTCCCGATTTACAACCACGCCCGCATCGAGCTGTAATCGGAAACCCGCTTCAGGCAAGATCACCGGTTAAAATAGACCGAAAACACAACCGCACAGGAGACCCCATGATGACCAAGACCTTCCTCAAGAAATTGCCCTTGCTGCTGCTTGCGGCCGGCCTCGCAGGCGCGACTGCCGCCGCCAGTGCCGCCGACATCAAGCTCGGCGCCGCCGAAGCCCTGACCGGACCTGCCGCCAAGTACGGCGTCGCGATCAAGAACGGCTTTACCCTCGCGGTCGATGAAATCAATGCCAAAGGCGGCGTCAATGGCAACAAGATCGCGCTGATCGTCGAGGACGAACAAGGCAAGAAGGAAGAAGCCATCACGGTCTTCAAGAAGCTGATTTTCCAGGACAAGGTGCTGATGGTGTTCGGCCCGACCTTGTCGAACTCGGCCTTTGCCGCCGACCCGATCGCTGCGGCCGCAAAAGTGGTCGCCTTCGGCACCAGCAACACCGCCGACGGCATCACGGCCATCGGCCCGCAGATCTTCCGTAACTCGGTGATGGAGTCCGATGTCCTGCCGGTCACGACCCGCGCTGCGATCAAGCATTTCAACTTGAAGAAAGTCGCGGTCATCTACGGCAACGACGATGCCTTCACGAAGAACGGCTACGATGTCTTCAAGACCACGCTCGAAGCCCAGAAGATTCCGGTCACCGACACGGAAACTTATGCCAAGGGCGATGTGGATTTCAAGGCGCAACTGACCAAGATCAAGGCCAGCAATCCGGATGCGATCGTCTGCTCCTGCCTGGCGGAAGAAGCGGCCAATATCATCCTGCAGACCCGCACGCTCGGCATGAAGCAGCCTTTCATCGGCGGCAATGGTTTCAATTCGCCGAAACTGTTCGAAATCGCCAAGGATGCCGCCGACAACACCATCATGGGCAGCCCATGGTCGGCTGAAAACAGCGCGCCAGCCAACAAGGCCTTCATCGCTGCCTACAAAGCCAGGTTCAACGCCGACCCGGATCAATTTGCAGCCCAGGCCTACGACGCAATGCACCTGATCGCGGAAGCCATCAAGAAGGCGAAACTGACCGGCGCCCTCGACAAGGACCGTGAAGCGCTCCGCGAAGCGCTGCCGACGGTCAAGCTCGACGGTGCAACTGGCAAATTTGCCTTCCGCCGTGCGCCTGCGAAAGACGGCAAGGAAGCCGGCTACGATGCTGACCAGGATGCCATCGTCAACATTGCAAAAAACGGCAAGTTCGTCCTGCTGAAGTAACAAGAGCCCGCCGGCTCTTCCGCACTGCACGGCCGTTTGAATCGAAACGGCACGGTGTGCGGAAGGACCGCGGGACGGCGCCGGCGGCATGCCCCCCGAAGAACGGCGGCATGCCGTTTCGCCTTTTTCCTGATTGCCTCGCTCCATGCTCGAACAACAACTGATCAATGCACTTTCGCTGGGCAGCGTCTATGCGCTTTTCGCGCTCGGCTTTACGCTGGTATTCGGCGTGCTGGGCGTGATCAACCTGTCGCATGGCGCGATCTTCATGCTTGGCAGTTATGCCGCGCTGTTGCTGGTTGAAAAACTGGCGCTGCCGCTCTGGCTCGCCTTGCTTGCCGCGATGGCGGTGACCGGCACCATCGGGTTGATCGTCGATTACCTGGTCCTGAAACCCCTGCGGGCCCGCAACGCGCCCCACCTCACACCCATGATCGCCACCATCGGCGTGGCCATCATGCTGACCAATCTCGCGCAGGGCCTGTTCGGCGCAGAAAACAAGCGCTTCCCGGCCGGTACGATTCCCGAGCAGAGCGCCACCTTCGGCGCTGTTCACATCACGGCGGTACAAGTCGGCATCATCCTCATTTCAGTGGTCCTGATGATCGTGCTGCTGGCGGTCATGCGCCGCACGCAGCTTGGCCGGGCGCTGCGCGCGATCGCTGAATCCCCGAAAGCCGCCTACCTGCTCGGCATCAATGTCGAAGGCCTGTTCTACATGACCTCCTTCGCCGCAGCGGCGCTTGGTGGCGCCGCCGGCGTGCTGGTCGGCCTGTCGTTCAATGCGATCTCGCCGTTCATGGGGCAGCCGATGCTGCACAAGGGGATCGCGGTCATCATCCTGGGCGGCATGGGTGATATTCGGGGTGCGCTGATCGGCGGCCTGTTCCTGGGGTTTGCAGAAGTGCTGACCGTCGCCTACCTATCGAGCGACGTGCGCGACGCGGTCGCCTTCGGCCTGCTGTTCCTGATCCTGCTGGTGCGTCCCTCCGGCATGTTCGGCAAAGTCCTGGAACGGAAGGCATGACGATGGCTTCCAGCCTGACCACGCTGCTGCCGATGCTCAGCCCGCTGGCGGACTGGTGGGACGGTTTCTGGTCGACCTACAACACCGTGGTATTTTCCATCGGTGTCAATGCGATGCTGGCGCTGTCGATCTACATCACGCTCTCGTGCGGCTTGCTGTCGCTGGCCAATGCGGCCTTCATGGGCATCGGCGCGTATGCGGCCTCGCTGGTGACGATGCATACCGGCCTGCCCTTCGGCGTGGCGCTGGCGCTGGCCGGGCTGCTGCCGGCGCTGGTGGCGCTGATCATTGGCATTCCGACCTTGCGGCTTTCCGGCGTCTATCTGGCGATGGCCACGCTCGGCTTCGGCGAAGTGGTACGGGTGATCATCCTGAACCTGGACTTCACCGGCGGCCCGATGGGCATCAACGGCATTCCGCAAAAGACCGCGTTCTGGCACATCCTGCTGCTGCTCGGCGCAACGCTGTATCTGCTGGCGCGACTGCGCCGCTCCAAGCTCGGCCGTGCCTTCGAGGCGATCAAGGAAGATGATACCGCCGCGCGCCTGATGGGCATCGATGTCGCATCTTGCAAGCTGCTGGCCTTCGTCATCGGTGCGGTGATCGCCGGCGTCGCAGGAGGTCTCAATGCACACTACACCTTCACCATCGGTCCCGGTAACTACGCCTTCGAAAACGCGGTCGATATCCTGACCATGGCGGTCTTCGGCGGCACCAGCAACCTGATCGGCCCGACCATCGGCGCGACGATCCTGACGCTGCTGCCGGAAGTGCTGCGTGGGTTCAAGGATTTTCGGCTGGCGGCCAACGGCTTGATCCTGGTGCTGGTGATCCTGTATCTGCCCAAGGGAATCTGGGACCCGCGCCGGATTCGCGGCTTCCTCAGGCGTCACCACGCACCGCTCCAACCTGACGCAGCAAAGGCCGATTCCGATGCTGCAGTTTGACCAGATCAGCAAGCGCTTCGGCGGTCTGCAGGTGCTGCAGGACGTTGCGTTCAACGTGCCTGAGGGCGGTATCTTCGGCCTGATCGGCCCCAACGGCGCCGGCAAGACCACCGTGTTCAACCTGATCACCGGCCTGCTCAAGCCGACCAGCGGCAACATCACGTTCGCCGGCCGCGATCTGAACGGCGTTGCACCGCATCGCATCACCGGCCTCGGCATCGCGCGCACGTTCCAGAACATCCGCATCTTTCGCGAGATGACCTTGCTCGACAACGTCATCGTCGGCATGCACGACCATCTCGATTACGGGTTCGCCGGCGCGCTCCTCAACGGCCGGCATTTCCGCGAGGTCGAAGCCGCCGCCCGTGCCCGCGCATTCGAACTGCTGAGCTGGTTCCGGCTCGACGGCAAGGCGCTGCAACTGGCCGACAGCCTGTCCTACGGCGAGCAGCGCAAGCTGGAATTCGCGCGGGCGCTGGCGACGCGGCCGAAGCTGCTGCTGCTCGACGAACCGGTCGCGGGCATGAACCCCGCGGAAAAGACCGAACTGATGGCGGAGATCATGAACATCAAGCAGCGCGGCTTTTCGATCTTCATGATCGAGCACGACATGCGTTTCGTGATGGGCCTGTGCGACCGGATCGCGGTGCTCAATTTCGGCCGCATCATCGCCGAAGGCGCACCGGACGCCATCCGCAACAATCCGCAGGTGATCGAAGCCTATCTTGGCAAGGAAGACGCATGAGCGCGATCCTGCGCGTTACCGACCTGGCAGTCGCCTACGGCCAGGTCGAAGCCGTCAAGGGCATCGACCTGGAATTGAACGAAGGCGAGATCACCGCGCTGGTCGGCGCCAACGGTGCCGGCAAGAGCACTGCCCTGCTCGCCATCTCCGGGCTGGTGAAGGCAGCGCGCGGCAGCGTGATGTTCGATGGCGTCGACCTGTGCAGCCTGCGGCCGCACCAGATCGTGCGCCGTGGCGTGGTGCAGGTGGCCGAGGGACGCGCGATTCTCACCACGCTCACCGTGGCCGAGAATCTCGCGCTCGGCAGCTACGCGCGTACCGATCGCACGATGCTTGCACAGGATCTGGAATGGGTGCATGCGCTGTTCCCGGTGCTCAAGGAACGCGCCAACGGTCTGGCCGGCAATCTCTCCGGCGGCGAACAACAGATGCTGGCGATCGGCCGCGCGCTGATGGCAAGACCGAAGGTGCTGCTACTGGACGAACCGTCGATGGGACTCGCGCCGCTGATGGTGCAGGAAATCTTCCGCATCCTGAAACAGATCAACGCCACAGGGCTGACGATCCTGCTGGTGGAACAGAACGTGCGGCAGGCACTGAAGATCGCGCAGCACGGCTATGTGCTCGAGAATGGGAAGATCGTGTTGGCCGACACCGGGGCGCGGTTGCTGGATGACCCGAAGGTCATCGGCGCCTACCTCGGCGGGTAGGCAACCGATACGAATCGTTCGGCGGCTTCAGCCACCCGCCACCGTCATGCTCTCGATCAGGATCGAACCGGTTTGCTTTCCGCCTCGAACGATGGTGTCTGCGCCCACCGCGACGATGTGCTCCAGCATCTGCTTCATGTTGCTGGCGATCGTGATCTCTTCCACCGGATACTGGATCACGCCGTTCTCGACCCAGAAACCCGAGGCACCGCGCGAATAGTCGCCGGTGACGTAATTGACGCCCTGGCCCATCAGCTCGGTCACCAGCAAGCCGGTGCCGAGCTTTTTCAGCATCGCCTTGAAGTTGTCGCCCTTTGCCGTGGCCGTCGATCGCATGATCAGATTGTGCGAGCCGCCGGCGTTGCCGGTGGTCTGCATGCCCAACTTGCGCGCCGAATACGTCGACAGAAAATAGCCCTGCACGACGCCGTCCCGGACCACATCCCGCTGTGAAGTCTTCACGCCCTCATCATCGAATGGCGCGGAGCCTACCGCACCGATCGCATGCGGATCTTCGACCACCTGTACGTGGAATGGAAAAACCTGCTGGCCCAGCGAATCGAGCAGGAAGCTCGACTTGCGGTACAGCGCCCCACCCGAGATCGCCTGCACGAAGGTCCCCAGCAAGCCGACCGCAAGCGGCGCTTCGAACAGCACCGGGCATTTGCGGGTGTCGAGCTTGCGGGCATTGAGCCGGGCCAGGGCCCGCTGCGCGGCATATGCGCCGATGGCTTCCGGCGCCGACAGGTCCTTCGGATTGCGGCTCGACGTGTACCAGTCATCGCGCTGCATGCCGGCGCCCTTGCCGGCGATCGGCGCCACCGACATGGTGTGGCGTGAATAGGGATAGCCGCCCATGAAACCGCGGGTGTTGGCGGCGATGAAATGCGACTGCTGCGCGTAGATGCTGGCGCCCTCGCTGTTGGTGATGCGGCGGTCGACCGCGAAGGCGGCCGCCTCGGCCCGCTTGGCAAGCGCCACGACCTGCCCGGCGCTGATCGGCCACGGATGGCACAGCTTCAGGTCGCGCGGCGCCATCTCCAGCGTGTCGGCATCCGGCAGGCCGGCGCAATCGTCCTCGGCGGTGAAGCGCGCGATGTTGTAGGCTGCCTCGACCGTATCTTTCAGCGACTGGCGCGAGAAATCCGATGTGCTGGCATTGCCGCGCCGCGTATGCCGCTCTTCGCCAAGGAACACGGTCACGCCGATGCCCTTGTCCTTGTTCTGCTCGATGGTTTCGATCTGACCCTTGCGCACCCCCACCGACAAGCCGCCGCCCTCACTGATTTGGACCGCCGCCTCGGACGCGCCGAGCGCCTTGGCGAAGCCGAGAACATCCCGGGCCAGCTCTTTCAACTGATCCGGCGTGTGCAGAAAGGTAGTGTCGCGCATGAGGTGTTTTTTCGCAGGGCTTTAAACCAGTTATCATAGCAGTCGTTTACAGAATGGCTCATCACCTGAGTCCGATATCATGCCAAATCCGAACCGGGGAGCCTGCGGCTTCCAGTCCAGCGAGTTCGAACAGGAATACGAGCGTCCGTCCAAGTCCGAATTGAAACGCCAGAGTACCGCCCTGCAAAAGCTCGGCCAGGACCTGATCGACGAACCGCGCGACCGCATCAAGCGGGTGCCGATGCCGGAGGACGTGCGCGAGGCGATCCTCGAATGCCAGCTGATCAAGGACCACGAAGGCCGGCGCCGCCAGTTGCAGTATGTGGGCAAGAAGATGCGTACCCTCGACGAAGCCGAGATCGCCATCATCCAGAAAGCCATCGACAGCTGGCGCGGCCTGTCCAAGTCGGACACCGCCGCCATGCATGCACTCGAGCGCCGCCGCGACAAGCTGCTGACCGACGACCAGGCGCTGACGGACTTGCTGGCCCAACATCCCCAGCTCGATGCGCAGCAGTTGCGCACGCTGATCCGCAATGCCCGCAAGGAGCAGGCAGAGTCGAAGCCGCCAAAAGCCTACCGGGAAATTTTCCAGATCCTCAAGCAGTTGCAACCCAAGAAGGCGGCTGCGGCAGGTGACGCCAGCCAGGATTCGGAAGATGCGGAAGATGCGGAAGATGCGGAAGATGCGGACCGTGCCGATCAACATGACGAACAACACGGTTACCACGACGAGGAACACGATGACCGCGCCGGTCGCTGATCCGCAATCGCAGCCAGCCGCCGGGACGGTGCGCATCGGGCTGGTGTCGGTATCGGACCGCGCCTCCGCCGGCGTGTATCAGGACGAAGGCTTGCCCTCCTTGCGGGCGTGGTTCGAATCCGCACTGACGACCCCGTGGGAAATCGTCACCCGCCTGATCCCCGACGAACGCGCCGCGATCGAACAGGCGCTGGTCGAACTGGTCGATACCGAGCGATGCCACCTGGTGCTGACTACCGGCGGCACCGGTCCGGCCCGGCGCGACGTGACGCCGGAAGCCACGCTTGCCGTCGCCACCAAGGAAATGCCGGGCTTCGGCGAGCAGATGCGTCAGATCAGCCTGAAATTCGTGCCGACCGCGATCCTGTCGCGCCAGGTTGCCGTGATCCGCGAAACAGCCGATCACGCGGCCCTGATCATGAACCTGCCGGGACAGCCGAAATCGATCAAGGAAACCCTAGAAGGCTTGAAGGATGCCGACGGCAAGCAGCAGGTCGCCGGTATCTTCGCTGCGGTCCCGTACTGCATCGACCTGATCGGTGGACCGTACATCGAAACCCACGACAGCGTGTGCAAGGTCTTCCGGCCGAAATCGGCGCTGCGCGTCAAGCCGGCCTGATCCACATCCACATCGGCGGTACCCCCAAACGCTTACGCAAGACGAGGAACCATGCTCGAATTCATTGAAGTCGAAACCGCACCCAATCCAACGATTGCCGTCATCTGGCTGCACGGCCTGGGCGCCGATGGCAACGACTTCGTGCCGATCGTGCAGGAAGTCGACCTGTCCGGCTGTCCGCCGATCCGTTTCATCTTTCCGCATGCACCGGTCATGGCGGTCACCGTCAACAACGGTAACCGGATGCGGGCCTGGTACGACATTCTCGGGGCCGATCTGACGCGCCGCGAAGATGAAGCGGGACTGCGCGCATCGCAAGCGTCGGTTGCCGAACTGATCGCGGCCCAGAATGCGCGTGGCATCCCGACCGAGCGTATCGTGCTGGCGGGGTTTTCACAGGGCTGCGCAATGACGCTGCAGACCGGCTTGCGCCATCCGCAAAAACTGGCGGGCCTGATGTGCCTGTCCGGATACCTGCCGCTGGCCGCGATGCTGGATGCGGAGCGCAGTCCGGCAAACCAGGCCACGCCGATCTTCATGGCGCATGGCCGCAGCGATCCGGTGGTGCCGATGGCACGCGCCGTGGCCTCGCGCGACCTGCTCGAAGAATGTGGTTATGCGGTGGAGTGGCACGACTATCCGATGCCGCATTCGGTCTGTCCGCAGGAAATCATCGACATCGGTGCGTGGATGGGGCGCGTGCTGGCCTGAGTCATCATCAAACTCATCATCAAACTCATCGCCAAAGTCATCGTCAACCTCATCGTCAGACAACACGCAGCAGGCAGCAGTGGGTCGAACGCGAACTGGCCCGATGCGCTACTTGAACACCACCGTCTTGTGACTGTTGAGGAGGATGCGATGCTCGACGAACCACTTCACTGCACGCGCCAGGACGACGCATTCCACATCACGCCCGATGGCGGTCAGCGTCTCCGGCCCCATTGCATGATCGACCCGCTCCACGTCCTGTTCGATGATCGGCCCTTCGTCG
>JACMOV010000024.1 GCA_014377845.1 Herminiimonas sp. | reverse complement strand
TCACCCTTGCGGGATAACCGCTGGCTGGGCGGACGGGGCGCTCGCTCGTAGAGGACTGCGGAAATCTGGTTGGCAGGGTACGAGTCGAACGTACCTATTTCGGTGTCTGGCGGAAACCGTGTTCTACCGCTGAACTATCTGCCATGACCCGATCATCTTCCTTTTATTGACGCGAGGCAACTGCTCAATTGTGAATTCTTGTCGCGCGTTTCGGATGCCTCGGCCTTGCTGCAGAAGCAGGCGAAGAAGCGAGTGCGCAGGCCATCGCAAAAATGCTCGGGCCGCCCGGGCCATCCTCCCTTTCGGGAGGCGGCGCGGGCGGCCCGGTTGCGGCCAGATCGGCGGCCAGCGCCCCCGATCAATGCCTTACGCGTGCTTCGATTTGTAGATGTGCGAAGCGATGGCATCCATCAACGGTGGCGACAGGCAATCGTAGGTCGGCAGGCCGAGTTCGACCAGGCGGCCACGGATCGCGCCCATCTGGTCGGCAGGTGTGCCGGCTTCGATGATCGACGAGCAGAAGGCGGCGAATTCAGCTGGCGACCAGCCCGCCTGTGGCGAACGCTCGGTGTGGATGAAATCCAGGCCGAAGAACGGATGGCCGGTGTTCTCGATGCGACCGATCATGTGCACGCCGCAGCCGGTGCAGGCATGACGCTGGATGGCGGCTGTCGGGTCGACGACCTTGAGCTTGTCGCCGTTGGCCGTGATGCTGACGGCATCCTTCGACACTACTGCGACTTGCGAGAACAGCGCGCCGGCAGGCTTCCAGCATTTCGAGCAGCCACAGACGTGGTTGTGCGCGGTTTGCGCCTTGACGGTGACTTCGACCTTGTGGTCTGCGCAACCGCACAGCAGCGTGCCGCCGGCAAATCCTGGTGCGGCTGGCTTGACGCCGCCGTCGACTGATGGATGAATATTGACGCTCATGTAAGTCTCCTGAAGAATTGTTGGTTCCTGCCGCTACCCCCGTGGCGGAACCGATCGTGGAATTGCTGATTTTTTGCAGCAGAGGCTGTTTAGCAAATACTGCGCCTGAGCATGCCGGGAAGGGGGCTGCCGCTCGCTGTTGCCGCACATGCCCCGCGTTGTCTGGCGGGCGGATCGGCGGGCGCGATGATGCGGTCTGGAAACGTGGATTGCGTAGCATGCAGCCAAAAGCCAGGGTGCCGTAAGCGAAACGGCCGACGGAACAGCGTGCTCAGATATTGAACACGGAAAAGCGCGCCACGGCAGGTACTGCGATCGGACTCGATCAATCACACATCGCCACCGCACCATTGCGCAAGCTGATCGGGTCGCGTCGCGCCGGTCAACCGTTCCATCGATGTGTTCTGCTAGTCTGCACTGGCTTCGCGTTGGCAATTTCGGTTTGCAAACAGCCGACGTACGGTACATGGGTTGAAATCATGCAACATCAGGAAACCAGCGATGCCAGTGCGACTGAATCCCCTTGAACCCCCGGCGCAACCCACTGTCCTTTTAGAAGCGGGAACACAGGCCAACGGACCCAACGGCGCGCCGTCATCGAATCGCCCGGTGCAAAACCCGATTTTCGGCGGCCTGCGGCGCGGGGTGCGGTCGCTCGCGGGCTGTTTCAGTCCTCCAGCAGAGTCCCGACGCCAACGGTTTTTGATGATGACTTCTGCCGCTGCCGTTGATCGCTGGACAGCGGCGCACGGAGGAGCGAGGTCAAAGGAGGCGGGTACGAAAATAAAGGAAATGCTGGAAAAGAATTTTTCCTCGGACATTCAATTACGTGACCCTCCTGTGCAACTCATATTGAGCTCTCGTGGATTGCGCAGTATCCCGCCTGAAATAGCGCAAGCCAAGGCGTTGCAGACGCTGCTCTTGGCGAACAACGAACTGACCAGCTTCCCCGCTGAAATGGGGCAAGCCGAGGCGTTGCAGTCGCTGAACTTGTATCGCAACGATCTCACCAGCTTCCCCGCTGAAATGGGGCAAGCAAAGGCGTTGGCGTACCTGAATTTGGGATTCAACCACCTGACCAGCTTCCCCCCTGAAATGGGCCAGGCAAAAGGGTTGCGGACGCTGAATTTGCAAAACAACCAACTAACCGATTTCCCCGCCGAAATTGCGTCCCTCCCGCACTTGCGTCATCTCGACCTGAGCAACAATCTGCTTACGCAGGTACCCCGAGCGCTCCTGGATGCGCCAGTCGATGCCGAAATCGATCTGCAGAACAACCCCTTGCCCGATGCGGAAATTCAAGCCGTGCGGGATGCGATTGCTGAAAGACGCGCGGCAGGCCAGCCTGTTCCGAATCTGCTCCTGCCACCCCTTGCAGAGGAGGCAGGCGATTTGCGCGAAGCGGTCGCCAATGAAATGAATGTGCATACGGGGGTTCTCACCCGGGCGTTTAAAAAACGACTCGACGACCTGGCCAGACAATTTCCAGACCACCTGAACGGCAGCAACGAACAACAGCGTCATGCGATGCAGGAGATCGAAACGCGCCTGATCAGTGCGTTGGATGCCCATGCCCTGGACCCTGCACACGACGCCGCAGCGTTGGCAAAGGCCCGCAACATTGCCCGTTTGATGTTTCAAAAAGGACTGGGCGAACTCCCGGTATTCGTCAACGATTTCCAGCATGTCGTCACGGGTTCTGATGCCGATGTCGTAACGGGCACGACCGGGCATGTTCTTTCCTACACATTTCTGGCGCTCGAAGCGCAATGGACACGCACGCCAGAGTCACACCAGGCCGAAGCACGAGAAAACGGCATGAAAGAGTTGGTCTCCGCCCTGGATAGCGGTTCAGGCAGGTGCGACACGCGCCTGTGCGAGGAAGTCCTGCAGATGGTCGGGCTGCCGCTGAGTACACACGCAGAAGCGCACCCGGAAGTGGTCGCCATACAACCTGTCCAAAGCAGTATCGAAGAGAGCCGGGAAATCGTCATGGAAGCCGCCAAGAAGGTGCTGCAGGCGTTGCTCGATATCGACCCCGCCCTGAGCAACGAGTCGCCACCTGCGGTCTGGCGCTCGACGCTTGCGGCGACGATGCAAAGGGATCACCCCAACGTGCCGGCCGAACAGGTGGAAAAGCAGATGCAGTACATCGAGTCGGCATGGGAAAGCTTCCACGAGATCGTTGTGGAGCAGCACGCGGGGGACAGGTAGGAACGTACGGCGTCGCAAGGATGGCTGCGCCAATCCGAGAATCGCTCTAGCCACCACCGCGTCGCGTGTAGTGATCGAAATGCGTGAGAAAGACGCTGCGCTGCGCTGCATCGAGATCGATGAAGCGAAACGTTACCCGCAGCACCGGCAGGCACAGGAGAGCGATGCGCCGTGGCTGCAGCGGCTGCAGGTCGATCTCGGCTGCTCCGGATGCGACGTCCAGGCGATGCCGCATGCCCTCGCCATCAACCTCCGAGCGCACCGGTACTTCACGCGTCGCGCCTGGCAGCCAGCGCGCGAATTCCGCCATCGTGCAGCCCATTTCCCGCACCAGGGTCGACGGTACGTCCGCCATACCTAGCCGCCGGCGACCGGTGGCCAGATGGCCAGCACGTCGCCTTCCTGGAAGGTGCGGGTGGCGCGCGCCGTCGGCACGATGTAGACGCCGTTGATCAGCACCAGGTGCACCAGCTTGCGGGGCACCTGAAAGCGTTCGACCAGGTCGTCGATCGTGGTCTCGGGCGTGACGTCGAGTTCGATCGCGTTGTACTTGCGCGCTGCCGGCAGGTAGTCGGTCAGCGTTGCAAAGAGCTTGAAGGTGATCTTCATGGTTGGCAAAACCTTTCCGGCTGTCTGGCTCACGGCAGGGTCGGCGAGGCTCACGCCGCTGCTGCCAGCCACGCATCCTGCTGCTGGGTGCAGGCGATGTAGGCTTCCTTCAGGCGGAACGGGTCTTCCATCAGATGCGTCTTCCATTCACCGAGCCGGACCTTCGACTCGATCAGACCGCGCAGCACGCCGACATGTTCCGTCAGGCCGATGGTGTTGGCGCCGACCAGCAGGTCCCCGGAAAATTCCAGCCGGATGTACTTGTATGCCTCGACATCGGTCAGCTCGGCGCGTTCGCCGCCGGGCACGCCTTCCCACTGGCCGAACGAGGTCGAGATCAGGCCCAGCGTATCGAGCACGTTGATCTGCGTGACGCCGCGCTGCACCTGCGGATGACCGGCCATGTTGAGGCCGGCGCAGCGCGCCTGCTCGGCAGCATTCGGCTGGATCGCCGAGACCACGGTCTTGCCGGTGGCCGGGTCGAACGCTTCGGCGCAATCGCCGGCCGCATACACGCCGGGGATCGAGGTCTGCATGCCGGCGTCGACCAGGATACCGGTGGCGCAGGGAATGCCGCTGTCCTTGACGAAGCCGATGTTCGGCTTCACGCCGGTGGCCGAAATGATGACGTCGACTTCGAGCGTCATGCCGTTCGACAGCGACACGCGCAGCGCGCCGCCATCGATCGCTTCGATCTTGTCGACGCGGGCGCCGGTATGGACCGTGATGCCCTTGGCTTCGCACCAGCGGCGGATCATGTTGCCGGCGCCTTCGCCCATCATGCGTGGCACCATGCGTTCGCCCATTTCGACGACCGTCAGTTGCACGCCGCGCACCGCCAGTGCTTCCAGGATGATGCAGCCGATGAAGCCGGCGCCCATCTGCAGCACGCGCGTACCTCTTTGCGCCGAGGCCATGATCTTGCGTGCATCCGCCAGCGTCCAGCAGTTGTAAATGCCGGGACTGTCGATGCCGGGGATCGGCGGCTTGGCCGGCACCGAGCCAGTCGCAATCAGCAACTTGTCATAAACGATGGTCGTGCCGTTATCGAGTGCGATGCTCTTTGCCGCGCTGTCGATATGCTTGACCCGCGCCACGATCTGGTCGATCTTCAGGCGGCCGAAATGGTCGTCCTTCTTGCGCAGGTGGGTGCCTTGTTCGTCGATATTGCCATGCAAGAGGTACGGAATCGCCATGCGCGAATACGGTGGCTCGTGTTCGTCGCCGATCAGGATGATGCGGTCGTTTGGCTTGTGCTTGCGAATGGTTTCGGCGGCGATGGCGCCGGCCGGGCCATTGCCGATGATGACGTGTTGCATGGTCGTTTCCTCGTTCAAATGAAAAACGCAGGCCGGCAGAATGGCCCCGCCGACCTGCGTCCCGATCCTGGCCGCGATCGCATCGCAGCCGCCGACGATTACAGGCTGAGGCGGCTGCGAGTGGCCTCGGTCAGCGTGCCTTCCGGTGTCCAGCCACGTTCTGCGTAGTACTCCGGCAGCATCGTGTCGAGACCGCTGACCAGACCTTTTGCCGGGCCGGTCTTTGCGGCTTCCGTCATCAAGCGTTTCGGCAGGTTGTCGTCGGCCTTGGTGAAGCCGGCCTTGTTGTTGAAGTCACGCTCCATGTTCCAGATCCGCTCGCCGATCATGTTGAGCTCGTCCATCGTGTATTGCTCGTCGCAGGCAGCGTGCAGCTGCGGCTGCAGGTCGGCCATGGTCCAGGCGAAGGTCGTGAAGACACACACGCCGGCCGAGTCGAACACCGCCGTCGCATCCTGGAATGCCTTGACCAGGCCGGCCTTGCCTTCGGTGACCAGCGGATCGGTCTTGACCGGAATGCCCAGCACTTCGGAGGCGACCGTGTAGCCGCGCAGGTGGCAGGCGCCACGATTCGATGTCGCATAGGCCAGGCCCATGCCCTGAATGCCGCGGGCATCGTAGGCCGGGAATTCCTGGCCCTTGACGCTCATCGACAGATCCGGGTGGCCGTACTTGGCGGTCAGACGCTTCGAGCCCATCGCGATTTCCTTGCCGAAGCCCTCGCCCTTGGCCGTGATTTCGGCGAAGTGGGTCAGCGCATGCGCGTTGCCGAACGTGGCGTCGATGCCGAGCTGTTCCTTGGTCAGGACACCCATTTCATAGAGCTCCATGACCGCGCCGATGGTGGCGCCGAAGGAGATCGGGTCCATGCCATCTTCGTTGCACAGGAAATTCGCATAGGTCAGCGCTTCGAGGTCGTTGACGCCGTTGGCCGAACCGAGCGCCCAAGCGGCTTCGTATTCCAGGCCGCCGGATGCGCCGTGGTATTGCGGCTTGTCCTTGACCGTGTAATGTCCCTGGTCGATCTTCGAGATCCGGCCGCAGGCGATGGTGCAGCCGAAACAGGCCTGGTTGGTCACCAGGTTTTTCTTGCCGTCGGTCTTGCGCGGCTCATGCATCGCTTCGCCAGAAATGTCCTTGGCGCCTTCGAACTGGATGTCGCGGTGATTGCGGGTCGGCATGGCGCCGATCTCGTTGATCACGTTCATCAGCACCTGGGTGCCGTAGGTCGGCAGGCCGGAGCCGGTCACGGCGTTGTCGGCCAGGACTTTCTTGGCAGCGATGGTTGCGGCCATGAAGGCTTTCGGATCGCGGATGTTGCCCACGCCCTTGGTGCCGCGCACGCAGACCGCCTTCAGGTTCTTGCTGCCCATGACGGTGCCGACGCCCGAGCGGCCGGCCGCGCGGTGCAGGTCGTTGACGATGGCGGCATAGAGGCAGCCGGTCTCGCCGGCGCGGCCGATGGTGGAGACGCGGATCTGCGGGTCCTGGTGCTTCGTCTTCAGGGCCGGCTCGGTCTCCCAGACCGATTTGCCCCACAGCCAGCCGGCGTCCAGCAGCTCGAATTTGTCGTCGGTGATCGACAGGTACACCGGGGTCGGCGACTTGCCCTCAAAGATGATCATGTCCCAGCCAGCGAACTTCAGCTCGGCGCCGAAGTAGCCACCCGAGTTGGAGCAGGCCATGGCGCCGGCCAGCGCGCCCTTGGTGATGACCGAATAGCGGCCGCCGGTCGAGGCCATCGTGCCGGTCAGCGGGCCGGTGGCCCAGATCAGCTTGTTGTCAGGCGACAGCGGGTCGACCATCGGGTCGACTTCTTCCGTGAAGTACTTGGTCGCCAGGCCGCGCTGACCGACATAGTCGCGCGCCCATTTCATGTTCAGTGGTTCTACGGTGCAGGTGCCGGCGGTCAGATTGACGCGCAGGATTTTTCCAGTCCAGGCCATGTGATATCTCCTTAAGCAGTCGTTTTTGCGGCGTCGTTGTTGCCGAGCTTGTCAGCCCAGGCGCGCATCTTGTCAAGCCCGGTCCAGTCGGCGTCGACGTAGGTGATCGCAGCAGTCGGGCAGGCTTCGGCGCAGGCCGGGCCGGAAGCATTGTCGTAGCAGAGGTCGCATTTCTGGACCTTGCCGGTTTCCTGGACATAGTTGACGGTGCCGAACGGGCAGGCGATGGTGCAGACCTTGCAGCCGACGCAGATGTCTTCGGCAACCAGCTTGGCGCCGGAGACCATGTCGATCGTGATCGCGTCGACCGGGCAGGCGTGCAGGCACCACGCTTCGTCGCACTGGGTGCAGGTGTACGGGACTTTTTTACCGGTATGGTGGAATTCGAAGACCTTGATGCGCGACTTGGCGGGATTGAATACGCCGTAGTTTTCGTAGCTGCAGGCCATTTCGCATTGCATGCAACCGGTACACTTGTACGCATCGATATGTAGGGATTTTTGCATTGTCCGTCTCCTTCTGTGCCAAGGTTAAAGTCCAGCGTGAAATTCTGTTACGGCACCCGGCTCATCTCTGAACACTGCGCCGTCATGTTTTGTAAGTGTTCAGCTTTGAAACAGTTGCTCCTATTTGAACCGGCATCGCATCGACGTTGCCGCTTCACCCACCCTCGTCAGCCTGCGTCGCATTTTCGCCTTTTTCCTATGCAAATCCGTGCATATGGATCTGCCAAAAAAGGGCCCGCTCATCGAGCGGGCCCAAGTCCATAGACTACAGGAGGAGACCAATAAAACGACTGCAGCGACCACTTTCGGACGCGCGACCCGAAGGCGCGAACCCGCTACAAACCCTGCAAATACCGTGCAGTGCGCCAGATTGCGCCGGCTTCACCGCATCCTTTAATGAATGATGACACCCCAAGGCAATTCACCCACTGCGATTTCCTTGACGACCTGGTTGGTCGCCGTATCGATCACCGACACCGAATTCGACCGCCCGTTTGCAACATACAGCTTCTTGCCATCCGGCGTGATGGCCATGTTCCAGGGCCGCTTTCCGACCGGGATCGTGGCGACGACCTTATTGCCTGTGGTGTCTATTGCAGAAATCGTGCCATCCTTGCCGTTCGAGATGAATACCCGCTTGCCGTCCGGCCGTACTGCCACGCCGTTGGAAAATGCACCGGCCTTGACTTCCGCCGTGACCTTCTGCGCGGCGACGTCGAGGACGTACACGGTGCTGGCCAGCTCCGCCGCCACGTACGCGGTTTTCGAGTCGGGGCTGAAACCGATGCCGCGCGGGCGCTTGCCCAACGTCACCGAATTGACCTGCTTGCGCGCCGCCACATCGACGATGTCGAGCGAATCTGCTTCCTCGGCGCTGACATAGAGCCACTTGCCGTCGGGGCTGAATTCGGCGTGCTCCGGATTCTTGCCCTGGGTTTTGACGCTGAAGACGGTCTTGCGGGTCGCCGTCGAGATGAAGGCGACCGAGTTGCTGATTTCGCTCGCCACCGCCACGAATTCGCCGTTCGGCGAGACCGATACGCCTTCAGGCGATTCTTCCAGCTTGATAGTGTCGACCACGGCGCGCTTGGCGACGTCGACCACCAGCAGGGCATTGTTGGGCTGGTCGCTCACATAGACCGTCTTGCCGTCGATCGAGGACGCCAGGCCGCGTGGCTTGGTGCCGGCCTTGATGGTGTCTACCACGGTATCGGTGGCGCAATCGATTACCGACAAGGTGCCGGATTTTTCATTCGGCACGTAGGCGAATGGTGCGGCCGATGCGGCGCTGGCGAAGAGCACGCTGAGGCTGGCAGCCAGGGTCGCGCGGCGCAGCAGGGTGGAGGCGTTGTTCATTCTTTAAAATCCATTTTTTCAAAGGCAAGTTGCCGATTAAAACACGGTTCGCAATCCGACGAAGGCGCGCCGTCCGGCGGCCGGTTCGAAGAAGCGGCGGTTGCCGTCGTTGACGATCACCGACCCCGCGTAATTGCGGTCGGCGATATTGTCGAGGCGGGCGAACAGGTACATCTTCGCACCGCCGGCATTGAAGTCATAACCGGTGCTGGCGTTGACGACCGCATAGCCCGGGGCGGCGTCGCTGTTGATGTCATCGACGTAGGCGCGGCTCTCGGCGCGCATTTCGAGCGTCATGGACAACGGCGCGATCGGCCGATATGCGGCCTGGGCGAACAGGCTGTTGCGCGGCGCGCCTGGAAGGCGGTTGCCTGCGGCGATGCGGGCATTGGTGCTGTTGACGAAGGCATCGCGGAAGCTGGCATCGAGCAGCGTGTACGACAGCTGGGTCGTGACGGTATCCCATTTCGCTTGCCACGACACTTCCGCGCCGCGTCGTTCCACGCCATCGACATTCTGAAAAATCGAGCGGCCGTTGTCGACCGCCAGCGGCACGATCTCGTTGCTGCTGCGGGCGTCGAACACCGCCAGATCCAGGCCGTGAATGCCGCTGCGCAGCTTCATGCCGACTTCGCCCTGGGTACTGCGCGATGGCTTGAGGGTCAGGTTCGGGCCGGTCGCGCCGAGACGGTACGCGGTTTCCGCCAGGGTCGGTGTTTCGAAGCCGCGGCCGAGGTTGGCATAGACATTGATCGCCTCGGCTGCATGCCACACCAGGCCGATCACCGGGCTGGTGTTGTGATACTCGACGCTGCCGCTGTCGTTCGGGCTCGCGGCGGTGACGTAGTGATCGTCGACGGCCAGCCGAACCCGGCTGGCGCGCGCGCCGGCGGTGGCGGCCCATTGCGGTGCGAAGGTCCATTCGGCTTGGCCGAACAGGTCGAGATTCTTGGCGCGATCGATTTCGTCGCGCCGCAGTGCGCCGGGGATGCCGGCATTGTTGACATAGCCACGCCGCTGCTGGCGCAGGTTGTCGGCTTCCACGCCCAAGGTGGTCGTCAGCGGCTGGCCGTTGATGCTGGCGCGATGCGTCCAGCTCGCCCCGGCGCCGCCGTAGGTGCTGTCGAGGTCGACCATACCACCGGAGGAATTGGCGGCGGCGCCCGACAGGGCCAGTGTCTGGAACACGGCGCGGCTACCCGTGTAGATGCGGGCATTCAGCGTATCGTCGGGCGACAGTTTGTGATCGACCACGATGCCGCCCTGTTCCTGGCGGATCGTCTTGCGCGTATCGAAGAAGGTCGCGCCCGAGACTACCTGGCGCGGATTGGCCAGAAACTGATCATGCGTCAGCCCGAGCGGATCCTGCGACAACGGCTGGTCGAACGCATTGAGCACCGCAGTGATGGTCGTGTCGGCAGAAGGCCGCGCGACCACCTTGGCGTTGAGCTGCTCGCGCCGCGCGGCGCTGTGATCGCGATAGCCATCGGTCTGGTATTGGGATACGCCGAGCAGGGCGCCCACGCTCTCGCCGCCGATGCCCAGCGTGACGTCGGCCTCGCGCTGGTGATAGCTGCCCGCCCCGACCGACAGGGCTGCATAGGGCGCTGCACCGCCCATCGGTGGATCGTTGGTAAAGACCTGCACCACGCCGCCGGCAGCATTGCCGTACAACTGGGCGACCGGGCCGCGCAACACTTCGATGCGCTTGGCCGAAGTCAGGCTGGCGGTCGCCGCCTGGCCCTGACCATCCGGGAAGGTTGCGGGGATGCCGTCGACCAGGATGCGCACGCCGCGCACGCCGAAGGTCGAGCGGGTGCCGAAACCGCGCACCGACACTTGCAGGTCCTGTGCAAAATTCTGCCGCTCCCGCACCTGGAGACCCGGCACGCCGCCGAGAAGCTCCGACAGGTTCACGAGCGGCGACGCGGTGCGGAAGGGATCGACGATGATGGAATCGATTGAGGCGGCGGCGTCGAAGCGGCGCTGCTCGGTCCGGTTCGCCGTCACCACGACCTCGCCGGCGGAATCCGCCGGCGGCTGCTGTGCATACGCCATCGACACTGCCAGCGCGCCGGAGCAGAGCAGGGTGTTGAGGGTGGCATGCCGGCGCCGGCGGGAGGATGAAACGCGTGCAGCGGAAAACTGAAGCGGCGAGTGGAATGACGACGGAGACGGCGACGGAAACGAATTAAGCATTGTGTACCACGTGAGCACTGACGGTGACGACGTTACAGAGGGAAGTTACAGATGCGCTGCGTGATGCCGCAAATGGTCCTCGACGAAGGTGGAAATGAAAAAATAGCTGTGATCGTAACCCGGCTGCATGCGCAATTTCAATGCCACCCCTGCTTCGGCGCAGGCGGCGGTCAACAGTTCGGGCTTGAGCTGGCCTTCGAGGAACTGGTCTGCGGTGCCCTGGTCGACCAGCAGCGCCGGACCTTTCCAGCCCCGTTTTGCGATCAGCAGTGTGGCGTCGTAGTCGGCCCAGGTCGCGCGGTCCGCGCCCAGATAGCCGGTGAGCGCTTTTTCGCCCCACGGGCAGCGGGTCGGCGACACGATCGGCGAAAACGCCGAGATGGTCTTGAACTGATCGGGATTCTTCACTCCGATCGTCAAGGCGCCATGGCCGCCCATCGAGTGACCGAAGATGCCGGCGCGCTGCATGTCGAGTGCGAAGCTGTTGCCGACCAGCGCAAACAGTTCCTTCGTGATGTAGGAGTACATGCGGTAGCCGCCGGACCACGGCGCTTCGGTGGCGTCGACATAAAAACCGGCGCCGACGCCGAAGTCGTAACTGGCGCTGTCGCCCGGATAGTTCAGGCCGCGCGGACTGGTGTCGGGCATGACGAGGGCGATGCCGAGTTCGGCCGCGACCCGCTGCGCGCCGGCCTTGACCGTGAAGTTCTCTTCGGTGCAGGTCAGGCCGGACAGCCAGAACAGCACCGGCACCGGGCCTTTTTCTGCAGCTGGGGGCAGGTAGACGCCGAAGCGCATCGGGCAGCCGGTCTCGCGCGACTCATGGGAATAAACACCTTGGGTGCCGCCGAAGCTCTTGTTCTGGGAAATCGTTTTCAGTGTCATTTTGAATCTGCCATAAAAAGGGGAAAACCACGACAAAACGGTCCATGTGTCACATCACGTGACGCATGGACCGTGTCAGAACCTGCCAATCCTTTAAGTACCCACCCAGAATAAATTGTGAATGTCTGTGGCCCCGATGGGCGCGCTGCTGCGTTGCCCGCCCCTTGCAGTGCTCGCACTGCGGCGGGTCGACCGCCTTGCCCCGCATCCCACCCGGACCACATCCATTTCCCAATTTATCCTGGCTGGGTACTTAGATCAGAAGGTCACCACGGAGCGGATCGAGGTCCCTTCGTGCATCAGCTCGAAGGCATGGTTGATCTTCTCGATCGGCATGACGTGGGTGATCAGGTCGTCGATGTTGATCTTGCCTTCCATGTACCAGTCGACGATCTTCGGCACGTCGGTACGGCCACGCGCGCCGCCGAATGCCGAACCCTGCCAGACCCGGCCGGTGACCAACTGGAACGGACGGGTGGCGATTTCCTGGCCGGCGCCAGCCACGCCGATGATGGTGCTCTTGCCCCAGCCCTTGTGGCAGCACTCGAGCGCCTGGCGCATCAGCTTGACGTTGCCGATGCATTCGAAGGTATGGTCGGCGCCGCCCTTGGTCAGGTTGACCAGGTATGGCACGATGTCGCCCTCGACTTCTTTCGGATTGACGAAGTGGGTCAGGCCGAATTTCTTGGCCAGCTCTTCGCGCGCCGGATTGGTGTCGACCCCGATGATCATGTTGGCGCCCGCCATGCGCGCACCCTGGATCACGTTCAGGCCGATGCCGCCGAGGCCGAACACGATCACGTTGTCGCCCGGTTGCACCTTGGCCGTGTAGATGACCGCGCCGATACCGGTGGTGACGCCGCACCCGATGTAGCAGACTTTTTCGAACGGCGCATCTTCGCGGATCTTGGCCAGTGCGATTTCCGGCACCACGGTGTATTGCGCAAAGGTCGACGTGCCCATGTAATGGAAGACGTCCTTGCCGCCCATCTGGAAGCGGCTGGTCCCGTCCGGCATCAGGCCACGGCCCTGGGTCGAGCGAATCGCTTGGCACAGGTTGGTCTTCCGCGACAGGCAGTACTCGCAGTTGCGGCACTCCGGCGTATAAAGAGGAATGACGTGGTCGCCCGGCTTCAGGCTGGTGACGCCCGCGCCGACTTCGACCACGACACCGGCGCCTTCATGGCCAAGGATGGCCGGGAAAATACCCTCGGGATCGTCACCCGACAGCGTGAACAGGTCGGTATGGCAAACGCCCGACGCCTTGATCTCGACCAGCACCTCGCCTGCGCGCGGTCCGCCCAGCTGTACGGTTTCGATCGTGAGCGGTGCACCCGCCTTGGTGGCTACTGCTGCCTTGACATCCATGTATGACTCCTCTGTTGATGAGAGCGGCCGGCAACCCTCTTGCCAGACGCTCCGAGACCCGGGCAGCAAGACTGCCCGTTTTGTTTTATCCTTCTTGCACGGAACCCAACTGCCCCGAATACGAGACATTTGTCCCACCCGTGTTTCTTGTTCAGCACAACCGTACCCGAAGTGGCAGAATTACGAATTGCGCAATGGTAGCGAATAAACTAAGCTGTGGCTTCGCTGAAATAGCGCAACGGAATCATATCGGCGTCGTGCACGACCGTTACAGCAAAAAATGCGCCATCAGAGCGCTGCGGGCAACATAGAGCCCACTACAAAACTTCGGGATCGTTTTCATTCGGAGTCAGGAGACAAAATGGTAAGCGTGCACAGTCACTGCACCCGCGTTCGCGAGGTCGTCCATACATCGTCGGCGACACCTTTGCATGTTCCGAGCCACATCATGGATTCGTGGATCCGCTGCTCGAACGAATACAAGCTCGACCCGGCGCTGCCCGGGGAACTCTACGTGGTCGAACAGCAGGAGCTGCTGCAGCGCCAGGAACAGCTGGCCTCCGTCCTGCTCGCCGCGAAGAGTGAGATGGCGACCCTGTTCCAGCAGATCGCCAAATCCGATTACGCGATCATGCTCACCGACTGCGACGGCGTGCTGCTGAATTATTTCGGTGATCCCGGCTTCACGCATGCGGCATCGAAGTCCGGCCTGATGCCGGGCGCGGTCTGGTCGGAACGCTACCAGGGCACCAACGGCATGGGCACCTGCCTGCTGGAGCAGCGGCCGATGATGATTCACCAGGGTGATCATTATCTGTTTCGCAATACCGGACTGACCTGCGCAGCGGCGCCGATCCTCGACTGGCGCGGCAAGATCCTGGCGGTGCTTGATGCTTCGGGCGAGGCGCACCGCGCGCCCCGCCATGTACTCGATCTGGTCAACATGTCGGTGCAGGAGATCGAGAACCGCATCTTCATCAATGAATTCCCCAGTTGCCGTCTGTTTGTCTTCCATACGCGTCCGGAATTCGTCAATACGCTCAACAAGGGCATCATCGCCGTCGATACGGACTGTCGTGTGCTTGCCGCCAGTCGCAATGCGCTGGCCCAGCTCGGCATCGGACCGGCCGATATCGTCGGCCGGCCGCTCGACGCCTTCTTCAACCTGTCGTTCGAGTCGATGCTGCGGGAGGGCCAGAAGCAAGGCCAGTCCCAGGCGCCGCTGATGGTGTTCGATGCGCGGCACGGCCGGCGGTTCTTTGCGCTGGCATTACGGGGTGCGCAACCGGTCAAGCAGCTGATGCAATCGTTTGCCAACGCACCGCCGCCGATCGCAGCCGGCGTGGTCGGCGCCAAGTCGCGCGCACCGCTGGAGCAGCTGCAGCTCGGTCCCGACGCGGTCATGGAACACAACATCAAGACCGCGCTGCGCATCATCGAGCGCGATGTCGCCATCCTGCTGTACGGCGAAACCGGTACCGGCAAGGAGCTCTTCGCCAAGGCGGTGCACCTGTCGTCGAACCGCGCGCACCAGCCGTATGTGGCGATCAACTGCGCCTCGATCCCGGAATCGCTGATCGAGAGCGAACTGTTCGGCTACAAGTCCGGTGCCTTCACCGGCGCGAGCAAGGAAGGCCAGCGCGGCAAGATATTCCAGGCCAACGGCGGCACGCTGTTCCTTGATGAAATCGGCGACATGCCGATGGCGCTGCAGGCGCGCCTGTTGCGCGTGCTGGAAGAACGCGAGGTGGTGCCGCTCGGCAGCGAGACACCGATCAAGCTCGACATCCGCTTGATCAGCGCGACCCATTGCGACCTGCCGAACAAGATTTCGAAAGGCGAGTTTCGCGAAGACCTGTACTACCGTATCCAGGGCCTGACTCTGACGCTGCCGCCACTGCGCGAGCGCGGCGACCGCCGGGCCCTGATCCAGTTCGTGCTGGGGCAGGAGCAGCCCTCCGACGCCAAGGTCTCGATCGACGAAGCGCTGATGGATGCGCTCGAGCGGCATCGCTGGCCGGGCAATATTCGCCAACTGCGCAACGTGCTGCGCACCATGGTCGCGCTGCGCAATGCCGATGTACTCACGGTCGATTGCCTGCCGTCGGATTTCTTTATCGGCCGCCTGGTGGCGGAGCCGGCTTCAGCGACTGCGCCGGCGCCCGAGAACGCGCTCAATCCGCTGGAATCGGCCGAGCGCGATGCACTGATCCAGGAACTGAAGATGTCGCGCTGGAACCTCTCCAAGGTCGCCAAGCAGTTGAAGTTGAGCCGCAATACGCTCTACCGCAAGCTGGAACGCCTCGATATCAAGATCGCGTCACGCGAAAATTACTGACACCGTCAATGGACGAGATCCTCTCGATCATGATGTCCTGGGCGGTGACGTTGTCAGGCTATCCGGCGCCGGCGCACATGCCGACGCTCGAATTGGTCCCGCACAGCTTCATGGTCGAGCGCGCCTGCCGTGGTCTCGAGTGCCATGTGCAGGGCTGGTTCCCGGGCGGCCAGACGATCTACATCGACCAGAAACTCGATCCCAGCAACGGTCTCTATGACAGTTCGGTGCTGCTGCACGAGCTGGTGCATTACCTGCAGCAGGAAGCGAAGGCATCGCAAGGTGCCGGTGTACACACCACCTGCAGCAGCAATGTCGCCGCCGAACGCGAGGCCTACGGCGCGCAGCGCGAATATCTCCTGCGGTATGGGAACTACATGCCGGTCGGCTCGAGCATGCACAACGTGAGTTGCTGAGTGCGCTGAGTGCGCTGAGTGCGCTGAGTGCGCGCGGACTGGCGTCGCCACGTCGGAATGGAATAAAGGAAGTCGGTCTGCGCATGCATCCCGGGTCATCCGGGCGCACGATGGGGAAGGCAAGCTGTCAGTGCACCGACAGGCTCGAATCGCGATTGCGGGCCTGGTGATCATCGACATCCACGCTGACCTGCCGATTCTTGCCCGCCGCAGGCATGCCGCAGTCGCCGCCGCGCAGCATGTCGAACAGCATGGCTGCGGGGTTGGCGCCGATCGACGCATGCAGGCCGGCATGCGACATCGTCATGCGCGGATTCACTTCCAGCACCACGGGGCCCTGATCGGTGATGATCAGGTCGATGCCGACATAGCCCCACAGTCCCGGGATCGCTGCGATCACACCGCGCGCCAGGCGCATCAGTTCGCCATCCTGATCGTCGATGCTGTTGACCGTGGTGCCCATGTAATGAAACTGGTTATCCGACACCGCCACCCGCTGGTCGTTGCAACCCAGCAGGAACACGTCTTCGTCGCCACACAGCAGCGACAGGTTGCATGGCCGGCCGGAGATATAGGGCTGCAGCACATAGTCGGCCGAACTCCGCGTGCCGATCCATTCCTGGGCTGCCTGCCGGTGCGAAAAGATGTGCGTGTCGGAACAACCTGCTCCGTCGTCGGGCTTGACCACCCAGGCATGCGGGTCCGCCGGCAAATTGGCCTGGGCGCGAAACGTGGGTACCACCGGGATGCCGGCTGCGCGCAGCGCCTGGGACGTGCGGTACTTGCTCCCGGCCAGATGCACTGCGTCAGGCGTACTGCCGAGCAGGATCTTGTGATGCTGCAGGACCGTCTTGGAAATCGATTCGAGCATGCCGTTCGATTCCGGCGCCAGTGGCCAGACGGCATCGGCGTCGCGGATGCAGGCCGTCACGCTCGTCAGTGCATCGCTATGCAGCGGCACGACGCTGGTGCTGCGGGGAGTATGAATCGCATTGCAGTCCGGCGCGCGCAGGATCGAGACCGCCACATCGCCGACACGGCTGATGTCGGATAGCAGCGCCTCCAGTAACATGTCGCCGCGAAAACCTGCCGGCGCAAGTACCTTCCCGCCGGCCGGCAACGCAATGCATGCATGTTCACAAATGAAGATTTTCACGATACCACCCGGGGTTGCACAAATAAATCCTTTGCAACAAGTGTGCCTGCAATCTGCACCATTTCAAGACATGCAGCATTCTCTTCCGGCAGCCGGTATTTACTTCTTGCCGACCACCAGTGGCGCATTCTTTAGCGCGGTTGCATCGCCGCGGGCAATCGTCATGCTGGCATCGAGTGCCGGCGCCGCCTTGTCCGGGTTGAGCGTCGTGTAGACACGGTACAGGCTGCCCGGCACCGCATCGCTGACGACGAATACATAGCTCTTGTCCGCAAATTTGCCGAAGCGATCCTTGAGCGGGTCGTCGCGATAAGGATGGATCGTCACTTCTTGCGCGGCGATCTGCTTGCCGTCGTAGTTGACTTCGATCTTTTTCACGGGCACCACGGGCGCGGCGAGGGCGAGTCGGATGCGCTTGCGGAAATAGCCGGTGGCGCCGCCGGTCAGGCGCTTCATCTCGGCGATGTCACGTTCGAGGAAGCCGAGAATTGCAGGATTTCCCTGGGCATGGTCGATCGAGGGAATCGGGATTTCATGGACGCCGGTCAGGAAATGGGCAGCCACCACGGCGGTGCCGTCGTCGTTGCGCTTGATGACCTCGACCGAGACATCGTCGCTGAATGCCGTCGGCGCAACCGCAGCCGGGGCTTCCGGCGCAGCGATGCCGGGGGGCGTCTCGAGCTGTCGATAGGTGTAGCTGAGTTTGGTCGGTTTGCTGACGTTGCTGAAGTGATTGCTCAGAAATAGCAGCTTTTCAGCGGCGGAAATTTCCTGCGCATGGCCAATGCCGGCGGCAGATGCCAGCAGCGTGCCGGCCACGATCAGGACAGCACCCTTGCGGCGCAAGAACGGTAGACGCATTGTCGAACTCCTTCAGAGTGCAGCGCCAGAGCAAGGGTCGCTGCCACGGGTTACGGTTGGATCAGGAGGCGGACGCCGGTTTGCCTGCCATCGGCGGCATTTGAATCGTCGGCACACCGTATTGCTTGAGAATCTCGGCGATCTCCGGCTGGCTGGCGTCGAGCACTGCATTCAACTGGTCGCGCAGCGCCTTGTCGCCGTAGCGCACGCCCATCGCGATGCTGAAGCCGTACTGGACACCGTCGACCACCGGCTTGAAGGACACCACTTCGATCGGCACACCGCCGGCATGCTTGGCGAAGTAGCCGACGATCGGCCCCCAGGCGATGGCGACGTCGAGCTTGCCGGACGCCAGGTCGCGATCGATGATCTGGCCCGGATATTGGTCCGGGTCGCCGGTCTGTGTCTGGTACGAGACCATCTGCCCGACCAGCTCGTTCTTGAGCAGCCAGTCCGACGGCGGCGTCTTGGCGAAAATCCCGATGCGCAGCTTGTCGCGCACCGCAGGCGGCAGTTTCAGCAGGTCGTCCGGCGTCTTGATGCCGTCCAGTCCCTTGCCCTTGACGTACGCCATCGCATAGGTCGAAGTCAAATAAGGCTTGGTGGCCAACCCCATCTCGAAGTCGGTCGACACCGCGGTGACCACATCGCACTTGTAGGTTTCGGTGTCCGGAATCTTGGCCTTCAACGTATTCTTGATGAAGCCCATGCGTTGCGGATACCAGGTGTGTTCCAGCTTCCAGCCGAGCTTTTTCGCCATCAGGGCGGCGATCTTGTTTTCAAAGCCGCCGTTTTGCTGGTCCGACATCGGCAGATTCTTCGGATCCTGGCAGACCCGCAGTACTTTTTGCTCGGCTTCGGCCGGCTTGTCCTGCGCCTGGACCGCACCTGCCAGCAGGCCGGCGGTCAGCGCACCGGCAAGGTACAGCGACTTCCGCATTTTTCGGACGTGCGCGGTGCACGGTTCAGGCAGCAGTGGTGACAGCATGATGCGACATCCTTTATGCGGCGCCAGGGCGCCTGGATTACTTCTCGATGGGATACAGGTGGCCAGCTTCAATGGCGCCATCCGAGCGGCCCTTCAGATACGCGTAGAGGTTGTCGAGATTGTTGACGACGCCGGGTACGCCGCCGAAGTTCGGCATGCCTTTTTCGATGCGGCCGTTTTTCAGCGTGGTGACGAACTCTTCCTTGGTGAGCACTTTCAGGCTGTTGACCAGCGATGGGCCGACCAGGCCTTCCTGGTTCGCGCCATGACAGCGTTCGCAGGCCTGGGCGCGCCAGGTTTTCCAGCCCATCAGGGTGTTCGGATCGACCTTGGTCTTGTCGACGACAGTGTAGAGCGCGCCGCCAGCGGCAAGCGCAGCCGCAGGTGCGGCGGCGGCAGTCGGCGCGGCGGCCAGCGTTGCCTGGGCGAGTACGATCGGTGCAGAGGCAGGCGCGGCTGCGGTCGTGCCCGGCGCGACAACTGCGGAAACGGGAGAAGCGGTTTGGACTTTGGCTGCAGCGACCTTGTCGGCGCTGTCGGCAGATGAAGAACAGGCGGTCGCGAAAATCAGGGTTGCGCCCAGAAATGTGAAGCGTGGTGACATACCGGTATCCTCTAAAAGAAAAAACCTGGCGTCAGGTTGTGCGCAACGCCAGTTTCCATTACTCGAAACATGTATCGGTCGGCGCCGCACCCGGATGGATACGGCCGCCGATCCTGCCTGCTTACTTGGCCGAAGCCACTGCCACTGACGAATTGCCAGGAATTGCGAACACGGTCAGCACGCCACCCAGTTCGGTGTACTTTGCCAGATCCTTGTAGCCGCCGACTGCGCCGAGGCCGTCGGTTGCCTTTTCAAGACCTGCCGCCATGCCGATACCGGCCCAGCCGCCGATGCCCGACAATACGCCGACATACTGCTTGCCCTTGTATTCCCAGGTGTTGACGTTGCCGATGATGCCGGAAGGTGTCTTGAACTTCCACAGTTCCTTGCCGTTCTTGTCGACTGCCTTGAGGTAGCCTTCGAGCGTGCCGTAGAACGTCACGTCGCCAGCCGTTGCCAGGGCGCCCGACCAGACCGAGAACTTCTCAGGCTTGGACCAGACGATCTTGCCGGTGCCTGCATCCCAGGCGATGAAGTTACCCATGCCGCCATGGCTGTTCGGCGCCGGGTACATCGACAGGGTCGCGCCGACATACGGCTGACCTGCGGTGTAATCGACCTTGAACGGCTCGTAGTCCATGCAGACATGGTTGGTCGGCACATAGAACAGGCCGGAGCGTGGCGAGAACGTTGCAGGCTGCTGATCCTTCGATCCCAGCGCTGCAGGGCAGACGCCCTTGGTGTTCACGTCGGCGCCGTTGACCTGGGTGCTGTACTTGGCAGTCACGACCGGACGGCCGGTCTTCATGTCGACGTGGGTAGCCCAGTTGACTTTCGGATCGTATTTTTCAGCGACCAGCAGTTCGCCGGTGATGCGGTCGAGCGTGTAGCCGAAGCCGTTACGATCAAAGTGCACCAGCGTCTTGCGGGTCTGACCCTTGACTGGAATGTCAGCCAGGATCATCTCGTTGATGCCGTCGAAATCCCACTCGTCGTGCGGCGTCATCTGATAGACCCACTTGGCCTTGCCGGAGTCGAGGTCACGTGCCCAGATGGTCATGGACCACTTGTTGTCGCCAGGACGCTGGGATGGATTCCAGGTCGATGGGTTGCCCGAACCGTAGTACACCAGGTTTGCAGCAGCGTCGTAGCTATACCAGCCCCAGGTCGTGCCGCCGCCGATTTTCCATTGATCGCCGGACCAGGTCTTGAGCGAGGAATCCTTGCCGACCGGCGCCATCTTGCCGTCGGTCCAGGTCATCGTTTTTTCCGGATCCATCAGCATTTCAGCGTCAGGACCAACCGAGTAGCCTTTCCAGACTTCCTTGCCGGTCTTGATGTCGTATGCCGTCAGGCGGCCGCGCACGCCGAATTCGCCACCCGAGATACCGGTGATGACCTTGTCCTTGAAGATGTGCGGTGCGTTGGTGTTGGTTTCGCCAGCCTTCGGATTGCCGTTTTTGACTTTCCAGACTTCCTTGCCGGTCTTCGCGTCGAGCGCGACGAGGGTGGTGTCAGCCTGTTGCAGGAAGATCTTGCCATCGCCGAAAGCCACGCCGCGGTTGACGGTGTCGCAGCACATGACCGGAATCACGCTCGGGTCTTGCTTCGGCTCGTATTTCCACTTGATGCTCTGGTCTTCCAGGTTGATCGCGTAGACCTTGTTGGGAAACGGGCTGTGCACGTACATGGTGTCACCGATCACCAGCGGGCCGCCTTCATGACCGCGCAGCACGCCCGTCGAGAACGTCCATGCGACCTGCAGGTTCTTGACGTTTGCAGCATTGATCTGATTCAGCGTGCTGTAACGCTGGTTGGCGTCGCCGCCTGCCTGGGCCGCCCAGTTCTTGTTGCTGGCCTGTGCCTGGCTCAACTGGGCATCCGCGAGTGCGGCGCCGGTTGCCGTCATGGCTCCTGCGATGCATAGCAGGTGTTTGAAATTTAACTTCGAAGACATGTCTACCTCCATAAAATTATTGTGATACGGGGATGCACAACCTGCGGATCTGGTTCGATCATTACAGTCGACGACGTGTCGCTCACAAGATGTAGCACTTAGCATGCCAGTTATAAATATTGATGATGCGCATCATATGTCCCAGGGAATAACTGGCATTGCCGCCATGTTATGATTTTTTGTGGACAAAACCTGTTCAGCAGGCTGAACAATCGGACGCAACTTGTGTTCCGATTTTTGGACACAGTGAACGACTTTCGAGGGCGCTTGAACCGGACGCTGCCGGGCCCGTTTTCATAGGAGAGATTGGCAATTATCGATGGCATGACTCTTGCAACTGAGAAGCGACCGGTCAGTCATGAATGGGTCGCCGCAATGCAGCAAAAAACAAGCGGCAACGGTGGTCCAGGCGGCACCCGAGCCGGCTTCAAAACACGCTTAAAAATTCACGCAGGCGCAGCAATCAGCCGATGAAAAATAGACTTTCGCGCGCCGCTGCGGCCGGTGGTCACGGGCGCGCAAACGGATGGCCGGTTGCCGTGGTGGCTGCATGGCGCGGCTGGTCGGGGTGTGCGCTTCTGGCCGCATGCGGCGGTGCCTTCGCGGGGGACCAATTGACGGTAACGGAATTGGCGCCGGGTGTGTTCGTCCATGTGGGGATCCATGCAGGCGCGACGCCCGAGAACCAGGGCGCGATCGCCAATGTCGGCTTCGTGATCGGCGAGCACTGCGTTGCCGTGATCGACAGTGGCGGCAGTTTTGCGGAGGGCGTTGCGCTGCGCAGTGCAATAAAAACCCGCACGGCGCTGCCGGTTTGCTACGTGATCAACACGCATGTGCATCCCGATCACGTATATGGCAATGCAGCATTCGCTGCCGACCGCCCGCATGTGGTCGGTCACCGTAACCTGGCGGCGTCGATGCGGGCGCGACAGGCATATTACGTGGGTTATCTGGAGCGCACGCTCGGCGCTGCGCAGGCAGCCCAGAGC
>JACMOV010000157.1 GCA_014377845.1 Herminiimonas sp. | reverse complement strand
TGGTGCCAGATGCTGTGCCCGATACTGTGCCCGACGCCACGCCCGGCGTCACACCGCACCTGATCTGCACCATGCGGGAGGAGCAGTTTCGCGCGATCCTGCTCGACTACGTACCGATGCCGGCAAGTATGGTCCTGCATTTATCCGACGACGCCCGGCGCACGCTCGATGTCACGACCGGCGACTCGGTGCGATGCGTGAAACTATGAGGCCAATCACACCGCTGGTACGCGCCATTACCGAACAGGACCTGGACGGTTTGATGTTGCTGGCGTTGCAGACGGGCGGCGGCATGACCACGCTCAAGCCGGATCGCGCGCTACTGTCCGAGCGGGTTGCCATTGCCTGCGCCTCCTTTGCCGAAACGATCGCTCCTGCCCGGCGCGATTATCTGTTCGTGATGGACGACATCACAAGCGGCCGCCTGGTGGGTGTGTGTGCCATCAAAAGCGCGGTTGGTCTCGATGAACCGTTTTACAATTACCGGCTCGGCACGCTGGTGCATTCGAGCCGCGAGCTGGATGTGTTTTCAAAAATGGAAACGCTGTACTTGTCCAATGATCTGACGGGCAGCGCCGAACTGTGTTCGCTGTTCTTGCATCCTGATTATCGTATCGGCTCTAACGGCAAATTACTGTCGAAAAGCCGTTTCCTGTTCATGGCGCAATTTCCGCACCTGTTCCCGGAGCGGCTGATTGCGGAGATGCGCGGCTTTCAGCGCGAGGACGGCACCTCGCCGTTCTGGGATAGCCTGGGCGCCCATTTCTTCAAGATGGATTTCGATCGCGCCGACGCCCTCAGCAGTCCCGGCAAGAAAGCCTTCATCGCCGAACTGATGCCGCGTCATCCGTTGTATGTCGATTACCTTACGGCCAGCGCGCGCGACGTGATCGGCATGGTGCACGTCGCTACCGCACCGGCGCGTCATTTGCTGGAGCAGGAGGGATTGCACTACGAGGGTTATGTCGATATTTTCGATGCCGGCCCGGTGCTGCAGGGCCGCACCAGCGAATTGCGCGCGCTGCGGGAAAGCACGCGGGCGGTCGTCGCGCCATTCGGTATGGCTGCATCCGCTGGCAAGCCGGTACTGATTTCCACGACTGACCTGCGTGACTTTCGCTGCATTGCTACTTGCGCCCAGGTTCGGCACGGGCAGGTGGCGCTGACGCCAGATGACCAGCGCCTGCTGAAGTGTCGCGATGGCAGCCAGGTGCGTACCATGGCGCTCGACTCGAGGAAGAATCCGCATGCCTAGCCACTACCTGAACGGCCAATGGATGACTGGAGCGGGCGCACCATTTACGGTGATCGATCCCGCGACGGGGCGTGAAATCTGGCGCGGCAATGCCGCCGCCGAGGCTGACGTCGATACTGCCTGCAAGTCGGCGCGGGCGGGTTTCGACGCCTGGGCGGCACTTGAACCGGCGGCGCGCATTGAAATTTGCGCACGCTTTCGCGACCTGCTCAAGCGCGATGCCGAAATCCTTGCGCTGCTGATTTCGCAAGAGGTCGGCAAGCCGCTATGGGAGTCGCGCACGGAAGTGGCGACGATGGCGGCCAAGATCGACATTTCGGACCAGTCCTATCATGCCCGTACCGGTCACACCGAAAGCACGGTTGCCGATGGCGTAGCGCATCTGCGGCACCGCCCGCATGGTGTTTTCGGCGTAGTCGGCCCGTACAATTTCCCGGGCCATTTACCCAATGGCCATATCGTGCCGGCCCTCATCGCCGGCAATACCCTGGTCTTCAAGCCGAGCGAATACGCCCCGCAAACCGCCATAAAAACCGTCGCGCTCTGGGCCGAGGCCGGTCTGCCGGCCGGTGTGCTCAATCTGGTCAATGGCGGGCGCACGACCGGCGCGGCGCTGCTGCGTCATCCTGCACTGGATGGCGTTTTGTTTACCGGCAGTTACCAGACCGGTACGCTGATTCATCGCCAGTTCGCCGGCCAGCCCGGCAAGCTGCTGGCGCTGGAAATGGGCGGCAACAATGCGCTGGTGGTCTGGAACGTCCAGGATATCGATGCGGCGGTCCATCATGCGATCTTTTCGGCGTTCGTCAGTGCCGGTCAGCGCTGTACCTGCGCACGCCGGCTGGTGGTCGAGGATTCTGTCGCGGGAAAGGCATTCGTCGACCGCCTTGTGACGGTGGCCGGCAAGATCGGCATCGGTCGCTTCGACGCCACGCCGGCGCCATTCATGGGGCCGGTCATATCGTCAGCAGTCGCCGCTCGCCTGCTCGATGCCCAGCAAGTGCTGATCGAACAGGGCGGCAAGTCGCTGCTGGCCATGCGCGCGCTCGAAGCCGGCACCGGCTTCCTGTCGCCTGGCATCGTCGATGTCACGCAGGCGATCGGCGTCGCCGATGAAGAATGGTTCGGGCCGCTGCTGCAGGTGATCCGGGTAGACCGCTTCGACGCTGCGCTGGCGCAGGTCAACGCCACCCGCTACGGACTCGCCGCCGGCTTGCTCAGCGACGATGAAAACCTGTGGCAGCAATTCCGCGCGCGTGCGCGCGCCGGTATCGTCAACTGGAACCGCCCCACCACCGGCGCCGCCAGCAGCGCGCCTTTCGGCGGCATCGGCGACTCCGGTAACCATCGCCCGAGCGCGTATTACGCCGCTGACTACTGCGCCTATCCGGTGGCGTCGATCGAAAGTGCGAGCCTGATTATGCCGGCGCAGCTTTCGCCCGGCCTGGTGTTCTGATGAAAGCGAGCATGCAGGAAACCCGAGAATTCAATTTCGATGGTTTGGTCGGGCCGACGCACAACTACGCCGGCCTGTCCTTTGGCAATGTCGCCTCATCCAATAACGTCAGGCGGGTCGCGAATCCGCGGGAAGCCGCATTGCAGGGCCTGGAAAAGATGCGCGAACTGGCGGCACGCGGTTTTG
>JACMOV010000156.1 GCA_014377845.1 Herminiimonas sp. | reverse complement strand
GAAGTCCTCAGCGGCAAGGTCGCAGTAGCCAAGCCCGCCGAGGGCGCAAGCCTGACTCTGGCGACGGCAAAAGGTGCCATCGTCGACAGCCGCACGGTCGGGCCGATGGTTGGCCTGTTGCCGGCGCCACGGCTGGTTGCACGGGCAGGCGCTGACTATGCGACGGCGCAGTTCGCCATCGTGCCCGTAGCTGGGGCCAGCGCTTACCGCGTGCAGCTATCGACCGACAGCGACGCCATCGACATCATTGCTGAAAACAATGCGGCGACGCCGCAGGTAAGACTCGACGGCATTCCGGATGGTACGTATTTCGTCAGGATTTCGGCCATCGACCGCGCCGGACTCGAAGGCCTGACCCGTATCGAACCGGTACGCATCAGCGCCCGCGCAGACCTGGCCCAGCGGGCCGCCGCCGCTGCACCGAATGTCGACCATAGCAACCAGCGTGAAATCGGCTTGAAATGGAAACCGCTCGGCGGCAGAAGCTTCGTGCTGCAAGTCGCGCGCGATGCCGATTTCAGCTGGCTGGTACACACGGTGCGCACCGCCGTGCCACAGGCCAGCGTTCCGCGTTTCGGCTTCGGCACCTATTACGCTCGGGTACAGAGCATCAACGACGATGGCACGCCGAATCCGTTTTCAGCAAGCCAGGCATTCATCGTCACCGACCAATGGGTCATCAATGACGGCAGTCCGCTGGTCGCCCGCGACAGCCGGTCCGGCCCCGCGCGCTGACGGCATGCGCCTGGCTCGCCGATGAGAGCGGGATGGCTGCATCCTTTCGTGCGGCAACTGGCGATTCGCGAATGGCTGCTGATTACCGTTGCCATGCTGCTGCTGGCGTCGGCGCTGGGCTGGCAAAACGGCCTTGGCCGGCTCGATCAGACGCTCTATGACAAGTCGCTGTCGCTCAACGGCCGGCCGGCGCGCGACGATATCATCATCGTCGCCATCGATGACTACAGCCTCAAGGAACTAGGTCGCTGGCCGTGGTCGCGCAGGCTGCATGCGCAGCTGATCGACAACCTGACACGATCCGGCCCGCGTAGCATCGGCCTCGATGTCATTTTGTCGGAGCCGCAGCGCATGAGCGGCGTCAATGCCGATGCCGGTGACCAGGCCCTGGCCGCGGCGCTGGCGCGCAGCGGGCGCACCGTGATTCCGCTGGTGATGACCAATGCCGGCGCCGGGCTGACATCCGGTTTGCCGATCGCGTCGCTGCAAGACGCGGCAGCAGCGCTCGGCCACATTAATCTCGAACACGACAGCGACGGCGTGGTGCGCAAGGTATTCCTGCGTGAAGGTCAGGGCGGTCAGTGGTGGCCGCAATTCGCGGTCGCGCTGAGCGCGCTGGGCGCCACGACGCCAAAGGCTTCGGCCGACGAAGCCGGCCCTTGGCAGCGCGAGCGCGAAACCTACATCCCGTTTTCCGGCAACAACGGCCACATCCAGTCGGTACCGTATGTATCGGTCCTGCGCGGCGAAGTACCGGCGGAATTTTTCGCTGACAAATACGTGCTGGTCGGCGCCACGGCGATCGGCATGACCGACTCCTACCCGACGCCGGTATCGGGCACTGCCGGTGCCATGCCGGGCATCGAAATCCACGCGCAGATCCTGTCGGCGCTGCTCGACCACAAAACGATTTCGATTGCAGCGCCGTGGCAGACAGCCTTGTTCAGCGCGCTACCGGTGATGCTCGCGATGCTCGGCTACCTGTTTTTGTCGCCTCGCCTGGGTTTGCTGATCGCGGCGCTGTTGCTGGGAGTGGTACTGATCAGCAGTTATACACTGCAGGGCATCGGCATCTGGTTTGCCCCATCGGCAGCGCTGATTGCCGTGTTGCTGTCGTATCCGCTCTGGAGCTGGCGCCGCCTGGAAGCGGCAGTCGATTACCTTAGTCAGGAATTCGTTCGCCTCGATCAGGAACCGCATCTGCTACCGGAAGCCGCCGCCGACATGAAAGCCGACCCGATGGGCGACGCGCTGGAGCGCCGCATCGACGCCATGACCACCGCTGCGCGCCGGGTACGTGACTTGCGCCAGTTCGTCTCCGACAGTCTCGACAGCCTGCCCGATGCCACGCTGGTCACCGCCATCGATGGCCAGGTGCTACTGGCAAACCGTCAAGCCAACGAGTACTTTGCATCGATCGGCGAAGCCGCTATCGGATCGATGTCGATCGTGGCACTGCTGACCCGGCTCGATGCACCGCAGCCGCTCGACGCGCCCGCAGCGCTGTCGTTCCAGTGGCGGCATTTGCTGATGCTGGAGCACGGCGCCCTGCTCGCCAATGGCGTCAGCGTCGATGACAAGCATGGGCGTGACCTGCTGGTAAAAAGCGCGCCGTGTTTTTCCGCGACCGATATATTGACCGGCTGGATCGTCAGCCTGATCGATATTTCAACGATTCGCGCGGCCGAACGAAGCCGCGACGAAACGCTGCGTTTTCTGTCACATGACATGCGTGCGCCACAGTCGTCGATCCTGGCGCTACTGGAATTGCAGCACCAGCCGGAATCGGCATTGCCGCTGCCAGAACTGTTCGCCCGCATCGAGACGGCGTCGCGCCGAACATTGGGACTGGCGGACAATTTCGTGCAACTGGCGCGCGCGGAGTCGCATGAATACCGCGCCGAGGAGGTCGATTTCACGGATCTGCTTTTCGACGCCACCGACGAAATGTGGACACTGGCCCGTAATAAGCGCATTGAGCTGGTGACCGACATCGTCGAGGCCCCTTATCCGGTGCGCGTGGACCGCGGATTGATGACGCGCGCCTTGACCAACTTGCTGTCGAATGCGATCAATTACAGTCCGGAAGATACGCGGGTCGTATGCACGCTGAGGCTGGGTGGGCCGGCCGATGCACAACTGACCTGCACCCTGCGCGACCAGGGTTATGGCATCGCCGAAGCCGACCAGGCACGCTTGTTTCAGCGTTTCCAGCGGGTCGATCATCCCGACCAGCCGCGCCATGACGGCAGTGGTCTCGGTCTGGTATTCGTCAAAACCGTGATCGAGCGTCATCAGGGCCAAATCAGCCTGACCAGCGCAGTAGGCAACGGAAGCTGTTTTACGATCGTGCTGCCGCTGGCGCAGATCGACGCCGTATAGAGCGTCTGGCATGGTGCAGGTTCTGCTATGCAACAAGCTATAATAGAGGCTTCGCAGCACTCACTCTCCGTGCACTAAATGCAACTTTTCGCCGTCGGCCTCAACCACACGACCGCTCCCGTTTCGCTCCGCGAGAAGGTCGCTTTTCCTGCTGACCAGCTCGGCCAGGCAGTGGCGTCGGCGCGCGCATGGTTTGGCCAGACACCGGCATCCGGTTTCAGCGACGAAGCGGCGATCCTGTCGACCTGTAACCGCACCGAACTGTATGCCGTCAGCAACGGCAGTGGCGGCGTCAACAGCGCCATCGACGCTACGGCCAATTTTCTTGCTGACTATCATCATCTGCCCTATGCCGAGCTGCGCCCCTACCTGTACACCCTGCCCCAGGACAACGCCGTCCGCCATGCGTTTCGGGTAGCATCCGGGCTCGATTCGATGGTGCTGGGCGAGCCGCAGATTCTCGGCCAGATGAAAGATGCAGTGCGACAGGCCGACGCCGCCGGCGGCCTTGGCACCTATCTCCACCAGATGTTTCAGCGTACCTTCGCGGTCGCCAAGGAAGTACGCAGCACCACCGAGATCGGCGCCCACAGCGTGTCGATGGCGGCCGCTGCGGTACGGCTATCGCAGCGCATTTTTGACAAGATCAGCGAGCAGAACGTGCTGTTCATCGGCGCCGGCGAAATGATCGAACTGTGCGCCACGCACTTTGCCGCGCAAAATCCGAAAACCCTGACCGTTGCCAACCGTACGCTGGAGCGCGGCGAAGTGCTCGCGCATCGCTTCAATGGCCGGGCGCTGCGCCTGGCGGACCTGCCCGAGCAACTGGCCAGTTTCGATATCGTCGTCTCATGCACCGCATCGTCGCTGCCGATCATCGGACTGGGCATGGTCGAACGCGCCGTCAAGACGCGCCGCCACAAGCCGATCTTCATGGTCGATCTGGCGGTACCGCGCGATATCGAAACCGAAATCGGCCGCCTCGACGACGTCTTTTTGTACACCGTCGACGACCTCGGCTCGGTGGTGCAGACCGGTGTCGAGAACCGCCAGGCCGCCGTGGCCCAGGCCGAGGCCATCATCGAAACCCGGGTACAGTCGTTCATGCACTGGATCGACAGCCGCGCCGTGGTGCCGGTGATCCAGGTGTTGCACGAAACCAGCGAAATCATGCGCATGGCCGAACTTGAACGGGCCCGCAAGCTGCTGGCCAAGGGCGAGGATATCGATGTCGTGCTCGAGGCGCTATCGCGCGGCCTGACCGCAAAATTCCTGCATGGCCCGCAACAGGCGTTGAACAATGCCCAGGGCGACGAACGCGCACGCCTGGCTGCCCTGCTGCCACAACTGTTCCGAACCCGCCGCTAGCGACGCTGTCCGTACCACGCAGCATGGCCGATCGATCCCGATCGACGCCGAATCGCAGCCCGTATCGCAGCCCGTATCGCAGCACGCCGCCAATCATCCCGAACCGGAAAACCCTGATGAAACCCTCGATGCTCTCCAAGCTCGACCAGCTCACGCAACGCCTGGCCGAACTCAACGACTTGCTGATGCAAGAAGACGCCACCGCCAGCATGGACAATTATCGCAAGATGACCCGTGAACATGCCGAGCTCGGTCCATTGGTCGCGCTATATGGTTCTTACACCCTGGCCGACAATGACATCAAGACCGCACAGGAAATGCTGGGCGACCCGGACATGAAGGAATTCGCGCAGGAAGAAATCAACGCCGCCCGCGCCCGCATGGAACAGCTCGAAATCGACCTGCAAAAAATGCTGCTGCCGAAGGACCCGAACGATGAGCGCAACATCTTTCTCGAGATCCGGGCCGGCACCGGCGGTGACGAATCGGCGCTGTTCGCCGGCGATCTGCTGCGCATGTACACCCGCTTCGCCGAGCGCAACCGCTGGCAGATCGAGATGGTGTCGGAGTCGTCGTCGGACGTCGGCGGCTACAAGGAAGTGATCGTGCGCATCGTCGGGTTCGGTGCCTATTCGCGCCTCAAATTCGAGTCGGGCGGACACCGGGTGCAGCGCGTGCCCACCACCGAAACCCAGGGCCGCATCCATACCTCGGCCTGCACCGTGGCCATCATGCCGGAAGCCGACGAAGTCAGCGACGTCGTCATCAATCCGGCCGACCTGCGCATCGATACCTACCGCGCCTCCGGCGCTGGTGGCCAGCACATCAACAAGACCGATTCCGCCGTGCGTATCACGCATGCGCCCACCGGCATCGTGGTCGAATGCCAGGACGATCGCAGCCAGCACAAGAACAAGGCGTCGGCCCTGAAGGTGCTGGCTGCGCGCATTAAGGACGTGCAACTGCGCGAACAGCAATCGAAGGAAGCCGCCACCCGCAAGTCGCTGATCGGCTCGGGCGACCGCAGCGAGCGCATCCGCACTTATAATTTCCCGCAAGGGCGAATGACGGATCACAGGATCAATTTAACGCTCTACAAGCTCGATTTCATCATGGACGGCGATCTTGACGAACTGACCAATGCACTGGCGGCCGAACATCAGGCAGAATTGCTGGCAGCACTGGGCGACGCGATATGAGACTGTTGCATGGATTGAAACCAACCAAAGCAGTCGCGTCAGACTGCTTCCTTCCGTTTTACGTTAAGCGATAAAAAGATGAAAACTTCAAGACCGGCGTTACTGATCGTTGCCTTCATTTCCCTTGCGCTCATCGGCTTCGCGCTCTACCTGCAGCATGTCAAGAACATGGCGCCTTGTCCGCTGTGCGTGATCCAGCGCTATGCGTTCGCCGCCGTGGCCCTGATCTGCCTGATCGCGGCCGCCATGCCGCGCGGTGCGGCGAAAGCCGGTGCGGGACTGGCGGCGCTAGCGTCGCTGGCAGGCGCCGGCACCGCTGCCTGGCATCTGTATATCAAGGCCAACCCGACCGTATCCTGCGGCATCGATCCACTGGAAACCTCGCTCAACACGATTCCGACCGCGAAATTACTACCCTTCCTGTTTCAGGCCGATGGTTTGTGCACCACCGAATACGATCCGATCCTGGGCCTGTCGATTCCGCAATGGGCATTGATCTGGTTCGTGATCCTGGGGGCGACACTGGTGCGCATTGCACTCGCGCGCCGGCGTTCGTGATCCGGACAGGTCAGCACCTCGGCACGATTTGCCAGCAGGTGGCGCTGGCGCCGGTCGATTGCCGCGTGCTGCTGATGCATGCGTTGCACCTCACGCGTGTGCAGTTGATCACGCAATCCGAACGCACGCTGAGTGCCGAAGAGGCGCAGCAGTTGTCGGCGGTGTTCCAGCGCCGCATCGAGGGCGAGCCGGTCGCCTACATCGTCGGCGAGCGCGAATTTTTCGGCTTGGCTTTCCACGTCACGCCGGCGGTGCTGATACCGCGTCCGGATACCGAATTGCTGGTCGAACTGGCATTGGCGCAGGCGCCGCACCAGGCCCGCCTGCTCGACCTGGGCACGGGTTCCGGCGCGATTGCAGTAGCGATTGCGCACCAGCGCCCTGATCTGAAGGTGACCGCACTCGATGTCAGCCGGGCGGCGCTGGAGGTAGCGGCGGCCAATGCAGTTCGTCACGGCACCGCCGTCGAGCTGCTGCATAGCGACTGGTACAGCACGCTCGGCACGCGACGCTTCGACCTCATCGTCGCCAATCCGCCCTACATCGTCGCCGATGACATCCACCTGTCGCAGGGCGACCTGCGCTTCGAGCCGGTCGATGCCCTTACCGACCATGGCGATGGTCTGGGCGACCTGCGCCGGATCATCGCTGGCGCACTGGGCACACTGGAGGCCGGCGGCTGGCTGCTGATGGAACATGGCTACGATCAGGCCGTCGCCGTACGTACCCTGCTTGGTGCGCACGGCTTCGGCGACGTGCAAAGCTGGCGTGACCTTTCCGGTATCGAGCGGGTCAGTGGTGGTACATTGTCTGCCTGATTCGTATCCGTTGCCTGCCAGCGCCGTGGGCGCAAACACCGCGCCATTTTTGACGCGCCTGTCAAGACTGGCGGATTCGCCCGATGTGCGTATCATTCATCGCTCGTTCCCTTCATCCTTAACCTTCATGCTGCCTTCCATCGAACAACGCCTCGCCATTGAACTTGTTGCCAAGCCGGCACAGGTCGTCGCCGCCATCGCCCTGCTTGACGAAGGTGCAACGGTACCTTTCATCGCCCGCTATCGCAAGGAGGCCACCGGTGGCCTCGACGATATTCAGTTGCGCCTGCTGGAAGAGCGCCTGCGCTACCTGCGCGAACTCGAAGACCGTCGCGCCGCGATCATCGCCTCGATCGAAGAACAGAACAAGATGACGCCGGCGCTGCTCGACGCCATCGCCCACGCCGAGGACAAGACCCGCCTGGAAGACCTGTACCTTCCGTACAAGATCAAGCGTCGCACCAAAGCGCAGATCGCCGCCGAAGCGGGCCTGACCGCACTGGCCGATACGCTGCTGGCGGACCCGACGCGTAACCCGGAGCAGGAAGCCGAACAGTACCTGAAGCCGCCCTTTTCGACGGCCAGCGGCGACAACCCCGGCGTGGCCGACACCAAGGCTGCACTGGACGGTGCGCGCCAGGTGCTGATGGAGCGTTTTGCCGAAGATGCCGGCCTGTTGCAGGCGCTGCGCGAATACATCACCGAGCATGGCGTGGTCGAATCGAAAGTGGTCGACGGCAAGCAGGATGCCGGCGCTAAATTCTCCGACTATTTCGATTATGCCGAAAACCTCAACACCATTCCGTCGCACCGCGCGCTGGCACTGTTTCGCGGCCGTCGCGAGGACATGCTGACGGTGCTTCTGCGGCTCGATACCGAAGAAGAAAAACCGAAATGGGACGCGCCGCATAATCCCTGCGAAGGCCGCATCGCGGCGCGCTTCGGCATCGCCGGCAAGAACCGGCCTGCCGACAAGTGGTTGCTCGACACCGTGCGCTGGACCTGGCGCGTGAAGGTGTTCATGCACCTCGAAACCGAACTGATGAGTACACTGCGCGAAAAAGCCGAAGTCGAAGCGATCAACGTCTTTGCGCTGAACCTGAAAGCGCTGCTGCTGGCCG
>JACMOV010000155.1 GCA_014377845.1 Herminiimonas sp. | reverse complement strand
GTAAGTGTCCGCTCGGAAACCAGGCGATAGGGGTCGATCGGTCTGGCCGGGTTGGTCATGATGACAGACAGCAATGCGCCGTCTCGGCCTGCGAGGTCCTCAAGATAATTCCTTGCCAGCATCTCATCCACCAGCACTGCGTCGATCTCTGCATCGCGCAATCGATCCGTCGCGATGATGGCGAGGTGTCCGAAGAGCTCGGGAGCAAGCGGTTGCGGCAGCACCGTCGCGTGCGCTTCGATGATCATGGCGCGATTGCCGGTTCCGATGACTGCATCGAGCTGGTGCCGTAACGCCGCCGCCGTCGGCGCCAGGCATAGCACCACGCCGCGCGGCACAATCGTCAGGGTGTTGCGTTCACCGGTCGGTCCCGGCAGCGTCAACGCCGAGACGCCGGACGAAAGCAGCGGCCGCACGCATGTCACCGAATCGAGAGAAACCGCGGTGCCAGGCGCAGCCCTCACTGACTCAGGCGCCTTCTGCAAACGCCGCAAATACAGCGGCCCGCCCGCCTTCGGCCCGGTGCCGGAGAGGCCCTCGCCGCCGAACGGTTGCGAGCCCACCACCGCGCCGATGATGTTGCGGTTGATGTAGATATTGCCGACCCGAGCCCGGTCAATGATGAAATCGATCGTCTCGTCGATCCGCGAATGGATGCCGAGCGTGAGTCCGTAGCCCGTGGCGTTGATCGCATTGACCAGCGCCGGCAATGCACTGCGCCGATAGCGCAGCACGTGCAGCACCGGGCCGAACACTTCGCGCTCGAGCATGGCCAGGGAGTCGATCTCGATCACCGTCGGCAGCATGAAGGTGCCGTACCCAAGGCTCTCGCGGAGTGCCGCGCCGATTGGCATTTGATATACGGTGCAACCTGCTGCGCGCATCGTCTCGACATGGTCTCGCAGTCCTTTGCGGGCACCTTCATCGATCACCGGACCGACATCGACGGACAGCCTGTCGGGTACGCCGATCGACCACTCCGCCAATGCGCCGCGCAGCATTGCCAGTACCGTGTCGGCGATGTCTTCTTGCAGACAGAGGACGCGCAGCGCCGAGCAACGCTGGCCGGCGCTGTCGAATGCCGAAGCGAGGGCATCCTGCACCACCTGTTCGGGCAGGGCACTCGAATCCACGATCATCGCGTTCTGGCCTCCGGTCTCTGCAATCAGCGGTATCTCGCATCCTTCGGCCGCGCTACGCCTGGCCAGCATGCGATTGATCGCCTGCGCGACGCCGGTCGAACCTGTGAACACCACCGCGCGCACACGGGCGTCTGCCACCATCACGCCGCCGACTGCGGCACCCGGTCCCGGCAACAGCTGCAGCACCGGCAGCGGAACGCCGGCTTCATGCATCAGCGCGACGGCGTACGCCGCCATCAATGGCGTTTGTTCGGCCGGCTTTGCCAGCACCGCATTGCCTGCCGCCAGCGCAGCACTGATCTGGCCAATAAAAATCGCCAGCGGAAAATTCCACGGACTGATGCACAGCACGACCCCGAGTGCGGGCGCAGCGGGCATTGATTCGATCTGCGTCGCATAAAAGCGCAGGAAATCGACTGCCTCGCGCACTTCACCGGCGGCATTGGGCAGCGTCTTGCCGGCTTCGCGTACTGCCAGCGTCATCAACGTCGTCCGGTGCGTTTCAAGCAGGTCTGCAGCACGGCGCAGTATCCCGCCGCGTTTCGCCGCAGGGCGCCGCTCCCAGTCGGGCGCGGCAGCACATGCGCTCGCCAGTGCGATCTCGATATCCGCAGCAGACGCGTTGACGACATGTCCCACCACGTCGTCATGGTCCGCAGGATTCAGCACAGACGCACGCTGGTGCGACCGATCATCAAGGATGCGATTCGCACCTGCCACTGCGCCGATCATCGGCCCCGCTTCCCATCGGTGCTTGCCGAGGTCCAGGCACGCTGTGGCCAGTACCTGCAGTTGTGCGGCGTCGCTGAAATCGACGCCTTTCGAGTTGCGCCGCGCCGCGCCGTACAGGTGGCAGGGCAAAGGAATCGCCGGGTGCGGCGTGCCTGCAGCGACACTCGAAGCCGTACCGGCAATCGCAAACGGATCGGCGATGAGCGCATCGATGCCGACCTGGGGATCGACCAGCCGGTTGACGAACGAGCTGTTGGCGCCGTTTTCCAGCAAACGGCGGACCAGGTAGGCGAGCAAGGTGCGATGCGGGCCCACCGGTGCGTAGATGCGGCAGCGCGCGCCGATACCGCCATCGCCGACGACCTGGTCGTAGAGTGTCTCGCCCATCCCGTGCAGGCACTGGAACTCATAGCCCGTGACACCCGCCGCGCGTGCCCAGGTATGCACCGCTGCGAGCGTCTGTGCGTTGTGCGTGGCGAATTGCGGATACACCACATCGGCATGAGCGAGCAGCTTTCGGGCGCAGACCAGGTAGCTCATGTCGGTATGCAGCTTGCGCGTGAAAACCGGGTAGTCCTGCATGCCATCGACCTGCGCCCGCTTGATCTCGCTATCCCAGTACGCACCCTTGACCAGGCGGACCATGAACTTGCGGCCACTGCGACGCGCCAGATCGACCAGCCAGTCGATCACGAACGGGCAGCGCTTCTGGTAGGCCTGGACCACGAAACCCAGGCCGTCGAATCCATCGAGCTCGACATCGAAGGCAAGCGCTTCGAGCAGGTCGAGCGACAGATCGAGCCGGTCCGCTTCTTCGGCGTCGATGTTGATGCCGATGGCGTAGCGGCGGGCCAGCAGCACCAGGCTCTTCAGGCGCGGCAGCAGTTCCTGCATCACTCTGCTTCGTTGCGCCAGGCTGCAACGCGGATGCAGCGCCGAAAGCTTGACCGAGATACCAGGACCATCGGTGATGCCGCGTGCGGCGGCAGCCGAACCGATTGCATGAATCGCATCCCGATACGCGGCGCAGTAGCGTTCCGCATCCTCGGCAGTCAAGGCGGCTTCGCCCAGCATGTCATAGGAATACTGGTAACCACGAGCGACGCAGTCGCGGCTGTTGGCGAGCGCCGCGGCGATCGTCTGGCCGACCACGAACTGGTTGCCAAGCATGCGCATGGCGAGATCGACGCCCTTGCGCACCAGCGGCTCGCCGCCCTTTGCGATGAGGCGCGTGAGTGCGGCACCCAGTCCATTGTCGTTGCGGGTCGCCACCAGCGTCCCGGTGATCAGCAAGCCCCAGGTGGCAGCATTGACGAATAGCGATGGCGACGCGCCGAGGTGCCGGCGCCAATCACCCTTGCCGAGCTTGTCGGCAATCAGCCGATCGGCGGTCGCCGGATCCGGTATCCGCAGCAGCGCTTCGGCCATGCACATCAATGCCACGCCCTCTTCCGAGGACAACGAAAACTCCTGCATCAGCGCATCCACGCCCGAGGCGCGGGTACGATCGTTACGAACCGCAACCACCAGGCGGCGTGCCAGGGTTGCGGTTTCGGCATTGGTGATTGCAACGTCGGCGCCGTCATCCTGCGCGTGCCTGCTTGCCTGGAGCGCTGCCACGCAGTCGCCCTCTCCGCGCCGATAGGCGGCGTCGATGGCACTGCGTAGCGGTGAGCGCGGGCCGGAGAACGCTGCCTGCATCGCGGCGAATGGAGCGGGCGCCTCGCGGGCGTGAACCCGGCCCGGCCCGGTGCCGGCAACTTCGGTTTCGGCGGACGCAGAAGTCGATTCCAGCAGGGTCATCAGATGCTCTCAGTGGCGGAAAAAAATAAGGCAAAGAGTCAGGCAGCGATTCCTGCAATGATTCAGGAAAAAAACGTTGCATTGATTCGATTTTATGGTGTCTTAGGGAGAATTAATTTTGGAAAATGGCAGGATTGCCGGTATTTTCTATTTCGTGGCAAAATATCGCCGAACAATATTTATGGACAAAGCCATGCTCGACAAGATCAGCAAGAAAATCCTCTCCGAATTGCAAAGCGACGGCCGCATCAGCAATGTCGAACTGGCGTCTCGCGTCAACCTGTCCCCGGCGGCCTGCCTGGAGCGGGTGCGCAAGTTGCAGGAATCCGGCTACGTGCTCGGCTACACCGCACAGCTCAATCCGCAGCTGCTGGACGTGGCGCTGCTGGTGTTCATCGAGGTGGTGCTCGACCGCACCACGCCAGAAGTGTTCGAAGCCTTCAAGCGGAGCGTACAGGTCATCCCAGAGGTCCTGGAATGTCACATGGTCGCGGGCGGTTTCGATTACCTGGTCAAGGCCCGCGTGCGGGACATGAACGCCTACCGGGAATTTCTGGGCAAGTCGCTCCTGCAACTCAAGGGCGTGCGGGAGACCCACACCTATGCCGTGATGGAAGAGGTCAAGAACACCACCAAGCTGCCGATTTTCTGACGTAGCGATCGCTGCGATATCACAAAGACAGATAATAACTATCCAAAATCAGAATTGGCGCTATAACTGCCCGGCAAATATAGTCCAATGCAACATCACTGAGTTCTGGAGAAAAACATGTCCTTCGCCCTTCTGAGCGTCCCTGCCGAAACCGCGCTGCCGATCATTCGCCCTTTGCTGACCGCCTTCGGTGCGGCCGTCTTCGCACTGCGTCCGCTGGTCGGATACGGCCTGCTGGCCGCAATCCTGTGGGTATTCAAGCCACTGCTGAGCGGCGCTGCCCGCGCCGCGGTGATCCTGTTCAAGCCGCGCCAGTCGCTGACAGAGCGCAACGAGCGTCGCACCCTGCGCAGCATCGTCGCCCTGAACCGGATGGCGCGCGAACTCGATACGCAGCAGCCGAACCTGGCTGCGGAGCTGCGGCTGCTCGCTGCACGCGGCTAAAACGGTTTGCGACGACGCCGTCTCCGCCGCAGAAATCCGACTCTCGCCGCGGCGAGGACTGCTCGAAGCCCGTCACATTCCCCACGCAAGCCCCGTGGCAACCGCCGATGAACTGAACCCCAAAACTTGGACATCAACTTTTGGGGCTTTTTTGTTTCACTGAATGTTATTTCCAGATAAGAAGTGTTGGTGAGGCAACCATATTTTCAAACACTCTGTGAATCGCAGCCCGAATTGAGGCAGAATCGGTCAGCGGACTCGCAAGATGCACGCAGCTTGCAGGTTGGCCAGTGTCAGTTGTCTTTCACCAGTGGAGCGATCAACTTGGGCCGTCTCATCAAAAATAACTACACAAACATTGCGCAGTTGAAAGAACTGACCACGATTCCGCCGATGACCGCGGAACGGCATGCCGCAATCATGCGCCAGAAAATCGCCCACCGTCGCATGGTGGAAGAAGCCAAGGAACAGAAACTCGTCAGCGATCCCCTGTTCGATACCCGCTGAACGCGACCCGCACCCGCACCCTGACCGGCGGCGCCTGACGTCTGCTTAGCCCAAGAAAAAAGGCGCGAATCATCGCGCCTTTGCGTTTGCCTGCCGCGGGTTACCCGGCGACGGCCTCCCGGCGCCAGTATCAGGCGGCGAGCCGCTTTTCCAGCTGCGCCTTGGCCAACACCAGTTCGGCCGGCAGGTGATGCTGGAGTTTCTCGAACAGCTCGGTGTGCAGCTTGACCTCCTCGATCCAGGCAGCCTTGTCGATTGACGTGATCTGCTCGAACTGCTCCTGCGAGAAATCGCTGCCCTCCCACATCAGGTCACCGAAACGCGGCGTCGTGCCAAACAGGTTTTCGACGCCGCCGGCATTGCCCTCGATACGATCGATCATCCACTTCAGCACGCGCATGTTGTCGCTGAAACCGGGCCAGACGAACTTGCCGTCCGCATCGGTCCTGAACCAGTTGACGCAGAAAATCTTCGGCAGCTCTGCCGGCGATGCAGCGATCTTCTTGCCCATCTGTAGCCAGTGCTGGAAGTAGTCGCTCATGTTGTAGCCGATGAAGGGCAGCATAGCGAATGGATCGCGCCGAACCACCCCCTGCTTGCCAGTGGCTGCAGCGGTGGTTTCCGAACCCATGGTCGCGGCCATGTAGACGCCCTCGACCCAGTTGCGCGCCTCGGTAACCAGCGGCACCGTGGTCGAGCGGCGCCCGCCGAAGATGAATGCCGACAGCGGCACGCCGGCCGGATCGTCCCACGCCGAATCAATCACCGGGTTCTGGATTGCCGCCACCGTAAAGCGCGAATTCGGGTGCGCCGCCTTGCGCCCGGTTTCCTGAGCAATTGCAGGCGTCCAGTCCTTGCCCTGCCAGTCGATCAGGTGATCGGGCGCGATCTTGGTCAGACCTTCCCACCAGACGTCGCCGTCGTCGGTCAGCGCGACGTTGGTGAAGATGGTGTCGCGCTCCATCGATGCCATGCAGTTCGGATTGGTCTGCGTGTTGGTGCCCGGTGCGACGCCGAAATAGCCGGCTTCCGGATTGATTGCATACAGGCGGCCGTCCGCGCCGGGCTTGATCCAGGCAATGTCGTCGCCAATGGTGGTGACTTTCCAGCCACCAAAACTCTTTGGCGGCACCAGCATCGCGAAATTCGTCTTGCCGCAGGCCGAAGGGAATGCGGCGGCGACATAGTGCTTTTTGCCGGCCGGGGACTCGACGCCCAGGATCAGCATGTGTTCGGCCAGCCAGCCCTGTTCGCGGCCCATGTTGGAGGCGATCCGCAGCGCAAAGCATTTCTTGCCCAGCAGCGCATTGCCGCCATAGCCGGAACCGAACGACCAGATCTCGCGGGTCTCCGGATAATGGACGATGTACTTGGTCGGGTTGCAGGGCCACGGCACGTCCTTCTCGCCCTTGGCCAGCGGCGCACCGACGGTATGGACGCACGGTACGAATTCGCCGTCGGTGCCCAACACGTCGTACACGGCACGGCCCATGCGGGTCATGATGCGCATGTTGACTGCCACGTACGGCGAGTCCGACAGCTCGACGCCGATGTGCGCGATCGGCGAACCCAGCGGGCCCATCGAGAACGGCACGACGTACAGGACGCGGCCCTTCATGCAGCCTTCGAACAGACCGTGCATCGTCGCCCGCATCTCGGCCGGATCGGTCCAGTTGTTGGTCGGACCGGCTTCTTCTTTTTTCGCGGAACAAATGAAGGTGCGGTCTTCGACTCGTGCCACGTCGCTCGGATCGGAACATGCCAGGTAACTGTTCGGGCGCTTCGCGGCATTCAGGCGCTTCATGGTGCCGCCGGCGACCATCAGGGCGCACAGGCGGTCGTACTCTTCTTGCGAGCCATCGCACCAGTAGACACTGTCAGGCGTGGTAAGGGCCGCGATTTCAGCGACCCAGCTGACCAGCTTCTCTTGCTTCACGTAGGCGGGGACGTTCAGGGCAGCAACGCCACCCATCACAGGTTGGTTCATGAAAACTTCCTCCAGTGTCAAAACGAATGCGGATGCGGCACGGATGCCGCCTGAATGCGATGCGATAGGACCGGGCAAGGCGGCGCAGGAAAGTAGCAGGCCGGATGCGGCTGCGCTCTGGGCTCCGGGCATGCCCGCGATATCGTCTTGTGGCCGATACCCCAGACTGCGCCTGCCGAAAGATGGAATAATGATCGCGTCCCCGCAACAACAAGGCGTCGATCACGCTTGCCGTTGCGACTTCGGTCACAGTCCACCGCTGATAATTCAAAAGATGTCAAATGCTAAAAACTGGCGGCGATTGTACACCGGCGCTTTATGCGCCTCAATGACCTGACTCAACGCGCTCGGAACGAAAAGCAGGTTTCTGCGTCAGGAATTTTTGCTGCGGCGCGTCAATAACAACGTTCTTTTACGGCACTTTTAATCCCGGGAATGCCCCCTGCATGAAGATCGCGATACTCGACGACTACCAGGATTGCGTGCGCCACCTGCCGTGTTTTTCCCTGCTCGAGGGGCATGCGGTGAAAGTGTTCACCAACGGCGCGCGCGGCGCCGGCCAACTGGCGATCCGGCTGGCCAGCTTCGATGCGCTGGTGCTGATCCGCGAACGCACCGCACTATCGCGCCAGTTGCTGGAGCGCCTGCCGAACCTGAAATTGATTTCCCAGACGGGCAAAGTCGGCGGTCATATCGACGTGGCGGCAGCCACCGCGCGCGGCATCACCATCGTCGAAGGCGTGGGCGACCCGACTGCACCGGCGGAACTGACCTGGGCACTGATCATGGCCGCCAGCCGCAAGCTGCCGCAATACGCCGGGCTGCTGAGGGAAGGATTGTGGCAGACCAGTTCGCTGCAGCCGGGCCGCAATACTCTTGGCACGGTGCTCAAGGGCCGCACGCTCGGCATCTGGGGTTATGGCGAGATCGGCCGGATGGTGGCCGGCTACGGCCGCGCATTCGGCATGCGGGTGCTGGTGTGGGGCCGTGAACCGAGCCTGAAGGCGGCGCTGACCGATGGCTTCGCTGCGGCAGAATCCCGGGAAACATTCTTCGAGACAGCCGACATCCTGACGCTGCATCTGCGCCTGAACGATGCGACGCGGTCCATCGTCGGTGCCGCCGACCTGGCGCGCATGCAACCGCACGCCCTGTTCGTCAACACCAGCTGCGCCGAGCTGCTGGCGCCCGGTGCGCTGGAGGCCGCACTGATGGCAGGCCGACCCGGCCAGGCCGCGCTGGATGTCTACGAATCAGAGCCGCTTACGCCGGACGCGTCCTTGCTACGGATGGACAACGTGCTGGCCGCGCCGCATCTCGGTGATGTCGAGGCTGACAGCTACGAACGCTATTTTCGCGCCGCGTTCCAGAACATCGTCGACTACGCCGCGGGGAACCCGAAGAACGTGCTCAACCCGGCGCCCGACTGAACTGGCCCTCGGCCTAGCGTACCGGTGTCGGATAGGTCGCGACGCTGGCGTTACCGTCCTTGTCGACCGCCTGCACGCCAAAGAACGCATTGTCCTTCGAAATACCCTTGACCGTGTACTGCGTGACGTTGCCGACGAAGAGCGCATGCTGCCACTGCGGCGCATCGGTGTCGCGCCAGACGATGCGGTAGCCAAGCAGGTCGGGCTCATTGTTGGCCTGCCATGCCAGCGTCGAATCGTTCTCGAGCTTGGCGGTGATCATCTGCACCTTCTGCGGTGCGGCCGGCGCCAGCGCCAGCGTCGCCAGCGCGGCGGCGTTCACCCGCGCCACCCGCGCGACGTACTGTGGATCGACGAATTCCGGCAGGTCGCCGTACTGCGCATAATTTTCGACGCGCACGTTCTGATGCTGATGCTTGAAATCCTCGTTCGGCTCGGTGAAGCGCAGCGCCGGATAGCCCGCTTCCAGGAACGGCATGTGGTCGCCGCCGCGCAGGTAACGGTCGCGCCGCTGGATCACGTTGACCTTGAAGTTGGGAACATACCGCTCCCCGGCATCCTTGACCAGCCGCGCCAGCTGGCGCGATGGCGAATCGTTTTCGCCGCCGGTGGCCAGCAGCATGCGCATGCCGTCCGGCACATCCTTGACGCTCGGCAGGCCTTCGGCGAAGAGCCGTACCTGGCTACCGTCGAGGCGGCCATCTTCAGCGCGCGAACTGCCGATGATGTCGTTGGTGAACATGCCCGCAATGTTCAGGTTTTTCTTCTTCGCGCCCTGTGCCCAGTGGGTCGAGCCGAACAGTCCCTGCTCTTCGCCGGCCACCGTCATGAAGACCAGCGTCGCATCGAACGAATGCCTGGCCATCACGCAGGCCATTTCGATGACTGCCGCCGTACCCGAAGCGTCGTCGTTCGCGCCCGGCGCCTTGCCGGTCACGTCGAGCAGATCGCTGTTGATCGAATCATAGTGACCGCTGACCACATAGATGCGGTCCTTTGACTGCGGCTGGGTGCCGGGCAGCGTCGCCACCACGTCGACGATCTCGGTCGGCTTGGCCAGACGCGGACCGGGTTCCTGCATGTAGCCGTCGAAGGCGACCTGCAGCCGGCCACCGCCTTGCGCGCCGCAGCGCTCCAGTTCGGACTTGATCCAGCGCCGTGCCGCGCCGATGCCGGTCGTGTCGGAAACCGTGTCCGAGCCGGTCTGGCGGGTATGAAAGCCGACCAGTTTTGCCACGTAAGCTTCGATGCGCTGCGGCGAAATCTCCGCCACGATGGCGTCGATCTGCGCCTGGTGGGCGGTGGTGTCGGGTGCGGTGGCCATGGCGGCAGCGGGCCAGCCGAACGCGAATGCAAGCGCGATCGTCACGGGACGCAGGCCCGGCAGACGAAAAGAGTGAGTCATCGAATTTTCCTTGTGGAGTGAACTGTCAGGTAAAACAGGCGCGCGCAATCGTCACGCTGGCGGAATAAGTTTCCGCTGAGATATTAGTGTATTTTTAGCCAAAAAGAAAAATCCCGCACCGCGCGCGTCAGCGTAGGGTGCGGGAAGGGCGCGCTGCGAGGCGGTCAATAGGTCTTGTAGCCCAGGAATTTGCCCGACAGGACCACGTTCACCCGGTCACCCTTGGGATCGGCTTCGCGCTTGATGTCCATCGAAAAATCGATCGCGCTCATGATGCCGTCGCCGAATTCCTCGTGGATCAGTTCCTTGATGGTGCTGCCGTAGACGCTGACGATCTCGTACCAGCGATAGATCAGCGGATCGGTCGGCACCGGTGTCGGCAGCGATCCCTTGTACGGCACGATCTGCAGCCAGGCCGACTCCTCGTCGGTCAGGCCGAACAGGCCCTGCGCGACCTCGGCCTGGGCCTT
>JACMOV010000154.1 GCA_014377845.1 Herminiimonas sp. | reverse complement strand
GTGAATTCGGTGCGCGTGGCGAGAAGACACCCGGTGCAAGATGGGCAGTCGGCGTGCGCGATCCCCGCGATGCCAATGCCATGGTTGGCGTGGTGCCGATGGACGGCCGCTGCGTGGCGACCTCGGGCGATTACGAAACCTACTTCACCCCGGATTACCTGCATCACCACATCTTCGATCCCGCCACCGGCGACTCACCCACGCAACTGGCGAGCGTGACCGTGATCGCGCCGACCGGCCTGCAGGCCGACGGCTGGTCGACGGCATTCATGGTGTTGGGAATGGAGCGCGCCATCGCGCAGGCCACCACGATGCCCGAGGTGGATTTGATGATGGTCGATAAAGCAGGGGCGGTGTGGCGCAGCGCCGGGTTTCCAAGAGCGCCAGGGTAAGTGTTTTAAGTGACGCTGAAAATACCTTGCTGCGTACCGCCACTTCGCCACGTCGCCACGTCGCCAGAGTCAGCGGCATGGCAGCCAGGTAGCAACAGAAGCGCAGTGACTACTCTTCTGTCGGCAGCGCGGTGTCCGCATCCGTCGCTGCAGGCTCAACGTGATGTTCCAGGTGGGGTTTTTTCCCCGGCTGCGGCGTTTCGTCGGCACCAGGAGAGATCGCTTCGCCGTGGTTTTTCTTGTCGTGCTGGACTTTCTTGTCGTGTGCGATGTTGCGTGGGTCGGTCATATATTTCCTGAGATGTGCTTGGAAATACAGTATCGGCGACAACCACCGATCGCTCTGTGCGGCCGGGCACAGACAGGGCCCGGTTCGCAAAGCGCGAGGCGTCAAGGTCGAACGATTTGCACGCCGTATTTTGCGAAGATCTTGATCATCTCGCCGGAGGCGAACATTTCATCGGTCGCATCCTGCAGCAGCTTGCCGAGCGCGAGGTCATCGGCCCGCACTGCCATGCCGACCGTCCAGCCCTTGCGCGGCAACCGCTGGAACACGATTTCCCGCATGTCGAATCGGGGATCGTCATGCAGTACGCTTTCGATCTCGGATCGGTTCGCCAACGCAGCATCGAGGTCGCCCGCCTTGAGCGCTTCCAGAGCCACCGTGCCGCTCGGGAAAATCTTCATGTCGTTGCCATACTTGCCGCCGTCTTCACCCAGCAGCACCATCGCGCCGATCGAGATCCGCTCGACCCCGACCCGCTTTCCGGCCAGCGAGGACACGCCGTCGAACTTCGGGATTGCCTTGATGCTGCGCGCCAGGCGCACCGTCTCAGTATGGTACGGCGCGAAGATCTTGACCTGCGGATTGGCTGCCGACAGTGCCAGGTCGATCGGCACATGCAGCATCACGTCGGCCGGACCGTAACCCAGGTAGTGTCCTTTCCAGACCATGTTGCGCAGGTCGTCATTGAGTGTCTCACCGGCAGGAAACGGCAGCAGGCTCAGCTTGAGACCGAGCTTCTTTGCCAGCGCTTCGGCGAAGTCGATGTCGATTCCCTTGCCCTTCTTGTTGGAGAACGGGTCGAGATCGTCATACACCGCTACCTTGAGCGTACCGGAGGCGCGAATCTTGTCGAGATCAGCATGCGCCGGCGCGGCAGACACGAACATGGCGAGGAAACAGGCCGCAGCTGCCAGCAGCCGCGACGGCTTCATGAAATCATTCAGCATCGGCAGTCCCTCGATTACTTCGAAGCGACCGGCACGTCACGCACGGATTCGAGGTAGCTCTTGATGGCCCACATTGCTTCCTGGTTGAAGATGCCTTCGAACGGTGGCATGTAGACCGCGCCGTTGCGGACCTTGCCGCGACGAACGCTGCCAAGATAATACTGATCGTTCTCGGTGAAGCACGCAGCTTTTTTCGTTTCGTCTTTCTGGGTCATGCAATCGCGGTCGAGCTTGCGCAGGTCAGGGGCAATGCCGCCAGAGATGGCTTCGAGGCCGTGGCAACGGGCGCAGTTCTGGCCGTATGCCGAGGAACCGATCTTGATCGCTGCCGCATTGCCGCGGTACGGGTTCTGGTCGAGCCACTTTTCGCCAACCGATGGCAGCAGGTGCGTGTCGACCACCTGCGGCGTCACATCGCCATGCGCCATGACGGTGCCAGCAAACAGGAGGGCGGAAACGCCGGCAATGATCGCCGGAACAATACGTGTGATCTTCATGTAGCTGCACCTCAGGTTATTAACGAACGGAACCCTAGCAGCAAAGAGCATGCCCGTCTGCACAGGGCGAGCCACGATAAATTCTGCGTTGCAATAAGGGACAGTGTACTATTTCGGTACAAAAATTATTTACGAGACAGCCAGTCGATTGCCCTGCAGCCACGTGCCCTGCGGCGCGCTTCATGTTTGGCGGAGGTTTGCCGGAGCGCAATCGGCGGTTCAATTCAGCCACGACGATTTCCTCTCGGTCTCGGTGGGGATCGTTGGCATGCTTCATGCGGTGACCCGATGGAAATGATCGAAAAATCCCACGAACGCTCTGCCGCATTCGGCATCGCGCGCTCCGAGCAACCAGATTTCAGCCCGATCGGCCGCGCCGACCTGTCCGTGCTGCTGGAGCAGAACCGCGTTTTGCACGCGCATGCGTTGCCGGTGATGGAGACGCTGTACGACCAGATCATCAATACCCACAACATGGTGATTCTGACCGACGTCAACGGCCTGATCATCCAGACCCTCGGCGACGACGACTTCATCGAGAAAGCCGACCGCGTGGCACTCAGTCCGGGTGTGGCCTGGTCGGAAGAAAGCAAGGGCACCAATGCGATCGGCACCGCGATTGCCGAGCGCGCGCCGACGGTGGTCCACGGCACCCAGCATTACCTGGAGGCGAACCGCTTCCTGACCTGCTCGGCGGCGCCGATCTTCGATGTCACCGGCAACGTCATCGGCGTGCTCGATGTCACCGGCGACCAGCGTAATTTCCACAAGCACACGATGGCGCTGGTGCGCATGTCGGCGCAGATGATCGAGAACCAGCTGTTCTCGGCCGCCTTCCATGATTCGATCACCCTGCACTTCCACAGCCGGCCGGAATTCGTCGGCACGCTGATGGAAGGACTGGTCAGTTTCACGCCGGGTGGGCGCTTCCTGTCGGCCAGCCGCAGCGGCCTGTTCCAGCTCGGGCTGTCGCTGTCGGCGCTGCAGTCGCACACCTTCAGTTCCTTGCTCGGTCTGCCGATTTCAGCACTCTTCGACCACTATCGGACCGCCACGCCGGGCCTGCTGAACCTGTGCCTGCACAGCGGCGTGCGGGTCTTCGCGCGCGCCGACCTGCGGCCCACGGACGACTCCTTTACCCAGACGCTGGCCGCCGCGCGCAGCGGAACCAGCATGTCGAACAATGCCGCCAGCGGCGGGCCACTCGAGACGCAGAGCACCCTGATTCAGCGCGACCAGCAAACATCGCCGCCACGCCTGTCGAGCCTGCGCTACCTCAATACCGGCGATCCGCAGCTCGCATCCGTGATCGAGAAGGTCAACAAGGTCATCGGACGCGACATCGCCATCCTGGTGACCGGCGAGACCGGCACCGGCAAGGAACTGCTGGCGCAGGCGATCCACAATGATTCGCCGCGCAAGCATGGCGCATTTGTAGCGGTCAACTGCGCCTCGATACCGGAAACCCTGATCGAATCCGAACTGTTCGGCTACGAAGAAGGTGCTTTTACAGGCGCTCGCAAGAAAGGCGGCATCGGCAAGATCCTGCAGGCCAACGGCGGCTCGCTGTTCCTCGATGAAATCGGCGACATGCCGCTGTCGCTGCAGGCGCGACTGTTGCGGGTGCTGCAGGAGCGCATGGTCACGCCGCTGGGCAGCACCAAGTCGATTCCGGTCAATGTGGCCCTGACCTGCGCGACCAATCGCAACCTGCGCGAAATGATCGCGCAAAAGACCTTCCGCGAAGATCTGTATTACCGCTTGAACGGCCTGGTCGTGAAGCTGCCGCCGCTGCGCGAGCGCACCGATCTCGAAGTCGTCATCAACAAGCTCATCAGCACCGAATCGCGCAGCATCCGCTACCGGATCGCACCGGACATCATGGCGCTGTTCAAGGCACACAGCTGGCCGGGCAACTTCCGCCAGCTGACCAACCTGCTGCGCACTGCGATGGTCATGGCCGGCGACCAGCCGGAGATCCGGCGTGAACATCTGCCGGACGATTTCCTGGACGACGTCGTGCTGGCGCGTGTCGGTAACCCAGCCGCCAACGAAGCGTCCGGCGGCGACGCGGTGGCGCACATCATCGCCACCAACACCACGCTGGACGACGTCGAGCTGTCGATGATCCGGCAGTCGCTGAAAGAACATGCCGGCAACGTTTCGGCCACGGCACGCGCGCTTGGCGTCTCCCGCAACACGATCTATCGCAAGCTCAATCCCTGACGCGCAGGGCCGGTAGCACCCGCCCAGGCAAATATTCTCGGGCGGCATGACTCTTGCTCGTATAGCTACTTTTTGCCTGCGGCTGCAACACATCGGCCGCCCCGCCCCAAGTCACGATGAAAATTGCAACGATGCACAATCCCGTAGCGCGCCTGTTCCCGGCGCTGTCTTCAGGCATGTCCCGGAAACAGGACAGCAGCGCGTCATCGGCCGCACCGGCACCCGACCAGCTCCTGATGCAATGGTGCGCATTTCTCGGCCTGCTGCTGTTCGTGGTCGTGCTGCTGGGACGGCATAATGTCTGGAGCATCCTCAAGGACGCCGACCCGACCGGCATCACGATGGTGATCCTGGCGATTTTCGCCGGCGCCACCCTCTGGTGCGGCCGGCGCTGTTACCTGCTCGGCGAGGAACGGCGCGCGCTCGACACCTGGATCGCCGGCTTCCACCTGGCACAGCGCGGCGTGCCGGCGCTGGCGCGCAGCGGCAGCCGGCATGCCGCCGATTACCTCGATGCGGTCAGCCGCAAGCGGGCCCACACCGATACCGAAAACGCCCAGCTCACCGATGTCTTCGCCGAGCGGCTGCACGGTCCCAGCGAATCGGCCTGGTGGCTCAACGGCATTCTCATCAAACTCGGCCTGCTCGGCAAGGTTATCGGCTTCTCCATCCTGGCGCTGCAGATCTCGCAGATCGAAAGCTTCGATCCGAGCCAGACCCAGACGCTGCTCAAAAGCCTGACCGGCGGCCTCGGCGTGGCGCTGCTGACGACCGCCGTCGGACTGGTCAGCAATATCATCCTCGGCTTCCAGCTGGTGCGGCTCGACCGCTGCGCCGACGGCATCCTGGCCGACGCGCTGTACTTCGTCGAAACCGATCTGCAACCCGGCGCGCGCTAGATGGCACTGAAGCGCAAGTCGCGGGAAACCGATGTCGATCCGTTCTACGACATGCTGTTCAACATCCTGATCGCCTTCGTGTTCTGTTTCATCGTCGCGCTGCTGGCGATGAATCCGAAGGCAAAGAAGGCGGGCGATGTGCCCGCCAAGGCGGAATTCATCATCACCCTGACCTGGCCCGACCTGGACCCCAACGACATCGATTGCTGGGTGCAGGACCCGGGCGGCAATACCGTCTGGTTTCGCCAGCGCGAGGCCGGCCTGATGCACCTGGACCGCGATGATCGCGGCATCGTCGGCGACACCATGCTGGTCAACGGCCATGAAGTCATCAATCCGCTGAACCAGGAAGTGGTCACGATCCGCGGCTTTGCACCCGGCGAATACACGGTCAACGCCTTTTACTACGAAAGCCGCAACAAGCAGCCGGTCGAGGCGACGGTCTCGGTCGTGAAGGTCAATCCGAAGGCCGAAGTCATTTTCTACGGTTCCGTCAAATTGCCGTCCAAGGGCGCCGAACGCACTGCAGTGCGCTTCACGGTCGATGCCGAAGGCGCCGTCAGCAACATCAACACCTTACCGAAAACCATCGTCCAGCCTTCATGAACAATTCACCCCTGCTCCTCACGCTGCTGTATCTGGCCATTGCCTTCCTGCTGCTGATCCTGTGCCTCGCAACCCGCTGGCCCAAGGCAGTGAAACTGGCGATGATCGTGGTCGTCACCGGCGCCTATTTCATCGCCGAATCCGCCTTTGACGGCATGCTCGGCTGGCCCGCCGCCACCAACCTGCCGGAAAAATTCGTCCTGTTGGCAACCGTGGTCGAGGAACCGGACAAGGACCGCGGCACCAAGGGCGCAATCTACATCTGGGTCAACGGCGTCGAGAGCGGCCGCCCGGTCGCGGAGCCGCGCGCCTACCGCGTCGCCTACGGCAAGCCACTGCACGCACTGCTGAACGAAGCCATGAAAAAGAGCCGTCAGGGCATCAGCCAGATCGGCTCGACCGAACCGCCGGCGGGCGGCAAGAATGGCTCCTGGCTGCGCAGCGCCGCCGATCCGACGGCCAAGATCAAGATCACCGATGCGCCTGCGCCGCAGCTGCCGGAGAAATGATCGTGACGCGTTCTGCATTTCTTTTGCGCGGCATGGCGCGCTTCTCGACACTGGTGGTGGCGCTATCGCTCGCAGGCTGCAGCGCTTCGCCGGAGCCGGTCTGGTTCCCGCTCAATACCGGCTCGTCCTGGGAATACGCGGTGACGACCGACACCGACGGCGTCGTCAAGCGCGACACCCAGACGGTACGCGTGATCGGCAGCGGTCAGTTCAAGGGCAAGCCGACCTTCACCCGCCGCTCCGAATTGAAAAGCAATGTCGGCGTCGAATACCTGCTGCAGGTCAGCGGCGACGCCATCACCCGCATCGCGCAGCGCACCGACCTGCAGGACATTCCGGTGGCCGACGAAACGCCGCGCACGGTCATGAAGCTGCCGCTGCAGCTGGGCGGGACCTGGATGGCGACCACGGTCGCGTACGCCGTCCTGCGCAAGACGGAGTTCCCGCGCGAACTCAAGTTCGGCAAGATCCTGCAGATGGTCTACACGGTCGAAGCGATGGATGAAAAAGTCGACGTGCCGGCCGGTGTCTTCGAGCATTGCGCCCGGGTCGAAGGCCGGGCCGACCTGACCATCTACGCCGACCCGGTCAGCGGTTTTCGCAAGACGCCGATCGCCACCACCGAGTGGTATTGCAAAGGCGTCGGCCTGGTCAAGCTAGTGCGGGTCGAAAGCATCGAGACGAGTTTTTTCAGCGGTGGAAAAATCGAGCTGGCGCTGACGGACTACAAAATCAAATAGGCACGCGCCTCACAAGGACCCCAGCAGATGCCTGCAGTTCACCGCTGCCAGGGAATCCCG
>JACMOV010000153.1 GCA_014377845.1 Herminiimonas sp. | reverse complement strand
GCCCGCATGCCGGCGCTCTTGACCACCTGCGCGTCTAAGCTGACCGTATAGTCGCATCCCGAGGCATGCGCCGACCGTTCGATCAGACAGTCTGAGAAATCCGCTTTTGATGCCGCAAACAGGCGGATCGCATTGATCACGGTCTCGATGTTTTCGACGCGTAGTTCCTGCGTCCGTACCAGCATGTTCAGGATCGCGATGACATCCTGCCGGGACGACTGGTAACAGCTCTGCATGACCCACACGAGTTCAACCAGGCACACCATCGGAATGAACCCGGGACGGTCCTTGCTCAAGGAATCGATGAGCGCCGTGGCGCGCGGTGACTGTTTCGCATCGTCCTGTGCGATGTAGCGCACCAGAACATTGGTGTCGAGGCCGATCATCGCGCCTTGGCACCCTGCGCTGCAATCGCGGCATTCATCGCCTCCACCGTTACCGGTCTGGCGGGCTTGCCGAGCATTCCCTTCAATGCCGCGACCGGACTTGTCGCCGGCACGATCGAAAACTGACCCGGGCTGACCTCAACGAATTCCACCCGGCTGCCAGCCTCGAGACCGAGCGATGCCCGAACCGCGGCAGGCAAGGTGATCTGGCCTTTTGACGTGACCGTCGCGGTTGTCATAGGAATCCTTTCTATTATTGCGTTTCCTTACTTTATTGTAAGGCGTTTTTCGTGTCAAGGTTCTGTGGCGCCGGGCATGTCGGATCAGACCGTCCGCCGTCCGGTCGCACGAGACCTTCAGGAAATCGTGAAACAACCCATATAATGCGCACCATGGAAACCCCCATTCATTTCGTCGACTGGCTGCGCTCGGTCGCACCGTACATCCACGCATTTCGCGGCAAGACCTTCGTCGTCGCCTTTCCGGGCGAGCTGGTCATCGCGGGAGCGCTGCCGGTGCTGGCGCAGGACTTGTCGCTCTTGCATGCACTCGGCATCAAGGTCGTCATCGTGCACGGCACCCGGCCGCAGGTCGAGGAGCAACTGGCGCTGCGCCATGTGCAGCCTCGCTATCACAACGGCCTGCGCATCACCGACAGCGCCGCGCTGGAATGCGCCAAGGAAGCCGCCGGCGAACTCCGGCTCGATATCGAAGCCGCCTTCAGCCAGGGCCTGCCGAACACGCCGATGGCGCATTCGGCGATCCGCATCATCTCCGGTAATTTCGTTACAGCGCGGCCGATCGGCGTGATCGATGGCGTCGATCTGGAGCTGACCGGCGTGGCGCGCAAGATCGCTCACGAGACGATTCACCCGATTCTCAATACCGGCGCGCTGGTGCTGCTGTCGCCGCTCGGCTTTTCACCGACCGGTGAAATGTTCAACCTGACGATGGAAGACGTGGCCGTATCCGCTGCGATCGCGCTGCGGGCCGACAAGCTGATCTTCATCACGGAAACCGCGATGATGACCGATGCCAGTGGCGCCGAGATCCGCGAACTGTCGGCGCACCAGGCCGAGGCCGTGATCCTGGCAAAATGCCTGCCGCTGGACGCCGAGTTCTATCTGCGCCACGCGGTCAGCGCCTGCAACGGCGGCGTGGCCCGGGCACACATCGTGCCGTTCGCCACTGACGGTTCGGCGCTGCTGGAGCTGTTCACGCATGACGGCGTCGGCACGATGATCTCGTACCAGAACCTGGAAAGCCTGCGCGAAGCGACCATCGAGGACGTCGGCGGCATCTTGAAACTGATCGAGCCTCTGGAAGCCGACGGCACCCTGGTCAAGCGCGGCCGCGAACTGATCGAGCGCGAGATCGACTACTTCTCGGTGATCGAACACGATGGCGTGATCTTCGGGTGCGCCGCGCTCTATCCGTTCCCGTCGGAGAAAATGGCGGAGATGGCCTGCCTGACGGTCACGCCGGATGTGCAGGCGCAGGGCGATGGCGAACGGCTGCTGAAGAACATGGAAAGCCGCGCTCGCGCAGCCGGATTCACCCGCATCTTCGTCCTCACGACGCGCACGGCGCACTGGTTCCTCAAGCGCGGCTTCCGCCATGCAAGCGTCGACGATCTGCCGAAGGACCGGCAGCACATGTACAACTGGCAGCGCAAGTCGCTTGTATTGATCAAGACTATCTAGCCCGCGCCGCGCAGAACCGGCGGCGGCGATTGCGCCGCCGCCGGTTCTGCGCAGCGGATTGCCCCCCATCTCACATCTCTCATCAAGGAATCACCATGGCACGCATGATCCATTGCATCAAGCTGGACAAGGAAGCAGAAGGACTGGATTTTCCGCCGTACCCGGGCGAACTCGGCAAGCGGATCTATGAAACGGTATCGAAAGAAGCCTGGGCCGCCTGGCTCAAGCACCAGACCATGCTGGTCAATGAGAACCGCCTGAACCTGGCCGATCTGCGCGCCCGCAAATACCTGGCCACGCAGATGGAGAAGCATTTTTTCGGCGATGGCGCCGATGCGGCGCAGGGGTATGTGCCGCCTGCGGACTGACCAACGCCGTTTTCGGGTCAGCCGGGTCAGCCGAAGCGCAGCGTCCTGACTCCCTCGGCCGTCCCCAGCAGGCAGACATCCGCGCCCTTGCGCGCGAACAGGCCGTTGGTCACCACGCCGACGATGTCGTTGATCTGCTGTTCCAGCATGGCCGGATCTTCGATCTGCAAATCGAGCAGGTCGATGATCATGCAGCCATTGTCGGTCAGCAGCGGCGCGCCGTCCTTCATGCGCAGGCGCGGCGTGCCGCCCAGTGCCGCGAGTTTTCTGGCCACTACGGCGTGACCCATCGGGATCACTTCGATCGGCAGCGGGAAGCGGCCGAGCTGGCCGACCAGTTTGGAACCGTCGGCGATGCAGACGAATTTTTTCGCGACCGAGGCGACGATCTTCTCGCGCGTCAGCGCTGCGCCGCCACCCTTGATCATCGCACCCTGCGCGGTGATTTCATCGGCGCCGTCGACATAGACCGGCATGCTCTCGATGTCGTTGAGGTCGAATACAGCAATCCCGTGCGCGCGCAACCGCGCCGCCGTCGCTTCCGATGACGCTACCGTGCCACGGATACGATCTTTCATCGTCGCCAGCGCGTCGATGAAAAAGTTGGCGGTCGAGCCGGTGCCGACGCCGACGATCTCGCCTTCGACCACGTAAGCCAGCGCAGCGCGGGCGACTTCCTGTTTCAGTTCATCCTGCGTCATGGCCATGTCGTCGATCCGTTAAATTTATAGACGCATTTTAACGGATCGGACTGCTGTTAACGTGATTCGCCCGGATGATCTGGTGAGCATTTTGGTACGGTGTCTACCTGACCAAGTGGTTGAGAGGAATCGATCAATGCACCTTGCGCAAAGCGCTGGCCGCCGTCGCCAATGCAGTGATGCGCGCCCAATCCCCGGCCCGGATCGCATCCTTGGGCGTGAGCCACGAGCCGCCGACGCAGGCCACGTTGTCGCAGGCCAGGAACGCCGGCGCGGTTTCCACCGAGATGCCGCCGGTCGGGCAGAAAGTCACGTCGGGCAGCGGTCCGGCGATCGCATTGAGCATGCCGACACCGCCGGCCGGCACCGCGGGAAACAGCTTCAGTTGCAGGAACCCGGCCGCGCGCGCGACCATGACTTCGGAGGGCGTCATCACGCCGGGCAGCAGCGGCAGTCCGCTCGAACGTGCGGCTGCGATCAGTTCCGCCGTCAGCCCGGGCGAGACGCCGAATACCGCGCCGGCATCGCGCGCCGCTGCAAATTCCTCGGGCTTCGTGAGCGTGCCGACGCCGACGATGGCGCCGGGTACCGCGTCGGCGATGGCGCGGATCGCGGCCAGGCCGTGCGCGGTACGCAAGGTTACTTCCAGCACGCGGATGCCGCCGGCGACCAGTGCTTTCGCCAGTGGCACCGCATGGGCCAGTTCATCGATCGCGATCACTGGGATCACTGCCGACGCGTGCATGATGTCGAGCAGCGAACCTGCTGCGTTTTCCCGTGTGCTCATGTTGATGCCTTTGCCGCGGTTGTCGTGGTGGTGGTTGCTGTTGCTTTTGTTATTTCGAAGACCGGCGGCAGGCCGAAGGTGGTCGCGCCTTCTTCGGCCGCGGTGACGACGTGGCGGAACATGGCGAACAGTTCGCGTCCCATGCCGACTTCATTGCCTGACAGGTCGCCTGCCGGCACACCTTGCTGGCCGCGCGCTTCCCATTCGGCGGCCTCGACCAGCGCCATCAGGACGCCGGCTTCACCATCGACCCGGATGATGTCGCCGTCACGCACGCGGCCCAGTGGCCCGCCGGCCAGCACTTCCGGCGAGACATGAATCGCCGATGGCACCTTGCCGGAGGCGCCCGACATGCGGCCATCGGTGACCAGCGCCACACGCCGGCCCGCATCCTGCAGGATGCCGAGTGCGGGCGTGAGCGCGTGCAGTTCCGGCATGCCGTTGGCGCGCGGACCCTGGAAGCGCAGCACGGCCACGAAATCCCGGTCGAGACGCCCTTCCTTGTAAGCCTGGTTGAATTCGTCCTGCGACCCGAATACCAGCGCCGGCGCTTCCACCACGCGGTGCTCCGGCTTGACGGCCGAAATCTTCATCACCGCGCGCCCCAGGTTGCCTTGCATGAGACGCAGGCCGCCGTCCTTGGAAAACGGCGACGCCGCTCCGCGCAGGACGCTGTCGTCGGCACTGACTGCCGGAACCGGCCGCCAGACCACGCCACCGTTGTCGCCATCCAGAAACGGTTCGGTGCAGTGATTGCGCAGCCCGTCACCCATCACGGTGCGCACGTCCTCGTGCAGCAAACCGGCATCAAGCAGTTCGCGGATCACGAAACCCGTACCACCCGCGGCATGGAAATGATTGACGTCGGCTTCGCCATTCGGATAGATCCGTGTGAGCAGAGGCACGCCGCCGGACAGGGTATCGAAATCATCCCAGTCGATCACGATTCCGGCCGCCTTGGCAATCGCCACCAGGTGCAGCGTGTGGTTGGTGGAGCCGCCGGTGGCGAGCAGCGCGATGATGCCGTTGACGATGGATTTTTCATCGATCACCTTGCCGACCGGGGTCCAGTCCGCGCCGAGGCTGGAGATGGCGACGGCGCGCTTGGCAGCCGCAACGGTGAGCGCATCGCGCAACGGCGTGTTGGGCGTGATGAATGCCGTGCCTGGCAGATGCAAGCCCATGACTTCCATCAGCATCTGGTTGCTGTTGGCAGTGCCGTAGAAGGTGCAGGTGCCGGCATCGTGATAGGACTGCGATTCGGCTTCGAGCAGTTCTTCGCGGCCGATCTTGCCCTGCGTGTAGAGCTGGCGGACCTTGGCTTTCTGCGTGTTCGACATGCCCGAGGTCATCGGCCCGGCTGGGATGAAGACCGCCGGCAGATGACCGAAATGCAGCGCGCCGATCAGCAACCCCGGCACGATCTTGTCGCACACGCCCAGGTACACGGCGGCATCGAACATGTTGTGCGACAGGCCGACCGCTGTCGCCATCGCGATCGTATCGCGTGAAAACAGCGACAGCTCCATGCCGGGCCGGCCCTGCGTCACGCCGTCGCACATGGCGGGTGTGCCGCCGGCGAATTGGGCGACGCCGCCAGCTTCGCGCACGGCAGTCTTGATCAGTTGCGGGAAGCGCTCGAACGGCTGATGGGCCGACAGCATGTCGTTGTAGGACGAGACGATCGCAATCGATGGCTTCTTGTCCTGCCGCAGCGCCAGCTTGTCATTGGCGGGAAAGGCGGCGAAACCATGCGCGAGGTTCGTGCACGACAACGCGCCGCGCTGCACGCCGGCGCGGCGCGCCTGCTCGAGCCGCGCGAGATAGGCGGTGCGATAAGGCTTGCTGCGTTCGGTGATGCGGGCGGTCACTGCCGCGATGACGGGGTGGAGCGACATCGATGCCTCCTCGGAGAATGGGCGAAGGATGAACCGCCACGATCGCCGGCAGTTCATTTTCTTGAAATTTTACTACACACCGAGATTATTGCCACCGCATATTTTTTAGTTGCATCAAAGCAGCTTGCCATTCGCAGAGATTGTGATTGGCCGCTTCTCTCCGCTGGAGCGCGTGTGCTTGAACCATAAACTATTGTAGTAAAATTACCTCAATCTGCGGTATAGTGCGCTTTGTGTGCAAAAACCGACTGCCGACAACCGATCCCATGCCATCGTCCCTCGCCACCGCCCTCCGCCCGGCCGATAGCCCGGCCTTCCAGGCCCTCGGCCGGCATCACGCCATTGCAAGCCAGTGGCGCATGCACGACCTGTTCGACGCCGAACCGGCGCGCGAACGACGCTTTTCGCTGGAGGCGGCGGGACTGTTCCTCGACTACTCCAAGAACCGCGCCGATGCCGAAACCCTTGCGCTGCTGTGTGCCCTGGCGCGCGAACGCGGCGTCGGACAGCAACGCGACCGCATGTTCGGCGGCGCCGCCATCAACAACACCGAGCAGCGTGCGGCGCTGCATACCGCCCTGCGCGCGCCACCGGGTTCCGGCCCGGGGTCTGCACCCACGCTCGACGGCCAAGACATCGCACGCGACATTGCCGACGTCCTCGCCCGTATTCGGACCTTTACCGACCAGGTTCGTTCCGGCCGGTGGCACGGCGTCACCGGCAAGCCGCTGACGACGATCGTCAACATCGGTATCGGCGGCTCGTTCCTCGGTCCGAAGATGGCGGTACACGCCTTGCGCACCCATTGCGATCCGGCGCTATCAATTCATTTCATCTCCAATGTCGACGCCAGCGAACTCGATGCGCTGCTGCCGCGGCTCGATGCGGAGACCACCCTGTTCATCGTCGCCTCCAAGACCTTCGGCACGGCCGAGACCATGATGAATGCACATTCGGCCCGCGCCTGGCTGGTGGCGCAATGCGGTGCAGAAGCGCCGGCGCGCCACTTCGTCGCGGTGTCGACCAATGTGGCGGCCGTGACCGCATTCGGCATCGACGCCGCCAACATGTTCCCTTTCTGGGACTGGGTCGGCGGCCGGTATTCGGTGTGGTCGGCGGTTGGCCTGGCGCTGGCACTGGCCATCGGTGCGGATGGCTTCGATGCGTTCCTGGCGGGCGGCCACGCGATGGACCGGCATTTTTGCGAGGCACCGCTGGAAGCGAACATGCCGGTGCTGCTGGCGATGCTGGGAATCTGGTATCGCAATTTCTGCGACTGCGGATCGCTGTCGATCGCACCGTACTGGCAGGACCTGCAGTACCTGCCGGCCTATCTGCAGCAACTCGACATGGAAAGCAACGGCAAGCGCGTCGGCGCCGATGGCACGGCGCTGCAGACCGCGACTGCGCCGGTGATCTGGGGCGACGTCGGCACCAACGGCCAGCATGCGTATTTCCAGCTGCTGCATCAGGGCACCGACGTGGTACCGGTCGATTTCATCACGGTGCTGCAACCGCCGGCCACGCATCGCCGGCACCACACGGCCCTGCTCGCCAACTGCTTCGCCCAATCGGCCGCCCTCATGCGCGGCAAGACTGCCGACGAAGTGCGTGCCGAGTTGCATGCCGCCGGGATCACCGGTGCCGCCTGCGAGGCGCTGGTGCCGCACAAGACCTTTCCCGGCAATCGTCCCAGCAATACCATCCTGCTGCCGGCCATGACGCCGCACGCACTTGGCGCGCTGGTGGCGCTGTACGAGCACAAGGTCTTCGTGCAAGGTGTCGTATGGGGCATCAACAGTTTCGACCAGTGGGGAGTCGAGCTCGGCAAGGCGCTGGCCAAAGGCGTGGAGGCGGCCCTGACCGACGCGCCCGAGGCGGCGGCCAACGCCGTCGATACCGGCTTCGATCCTTCCACGCGCAACCTGCTTGCCCGCGCCCGCGCCGCCCTGTAGCAACGCAGTTACAACCCAACCAGAGAAAACCATGGCTCTTTCCGATTTCGATCTCGTCCTCTTTGGCGGTGGCGGCGACCTGGCGATGCGCAAGCTGCTGCCCGCCATGTACTCGCGCGACCGCTGCAAGGACCTGCCGCCAACGGCGCGCTTGATCTGCGCCGGCCGCCACGACTGGACCACGGAACAGTTTCTGGCGGAGGTGAACGCCACCGCGCGGCCGCACATCAGCGAGGTGACCTTCGACTCGACGCTGTGGGCGTCGTTCTGCGCCCGCATCACCTATGTCGCGCTGGACGCCGACGATCTGGCCACCTACCCCAGGCTGGCAGCGGCCATGCGCAAGGATGCCGGCCTGACCCGCGTGTTCTACCTGGCGACGCCGCCGGGCCTGTTCGCCCGCATCTGCCACAACCTCGCGGCCGCCGGCCTGACCAACGAACATGCGCGCGTGGTGCTGGAAAAACCCCTCGGACGCGACCTCGCCAGTGCCAAGCAGATCAACAAGGAAGTGGGCGAAGTCTTCGCCGAGTCGCAGATCTTCCGCATCGATCATTACCTGGGCAAGGAAGGCGTACAGAACCTGCTGGCGCTGCGCTTCGGTAACGTCTTGTTCGAACCGCTCTGGCGGCGCGAATGGATCTCCGACGTGCAGATCACGATTGCCGAAGAACTGGGCGTCGGTAATCGCATGGGCTATTACGAAAATTCCGGTGCGTTGCGCGACATGCTGCAGAACCACCTGCTGCAGTTGCTGTGCATCGTCGCGATGGAGCCGCCTTTGTCGGTCACGCCGGATGCGGTGCGGGATGAAAAACTGAAGGTGCTGTGCTCGCTCAAGCGCTTCACCTACACCACGTTGCAGCAGAACGTGATCCGCGGTCAGTATCGCGGCGGCCATGTCGGCGGTCTGGCGGTGCCCGGCTATCGCAAGGAAGCCGACGCCAATCCGCACTCCCGCACCGAAACCTATGTCGCCGTGCGTGCCGAGATCGATACCTGGCGCTGGGCCGGCGTACCGTTCTACCTGCGTACCGGCAAGCGCATGGCCGATCAGCTGGCCGAAATCGTGGTGCGCTTCAAACCGATCCCGCATTCGATCTTTGCCCAGCCGACCGGCAGCTTCCAGCCGAATTGCCTGGTGATCCGCCTGCAGCCCGACGAGGGCCTGCACCTGAACCTGATGGCCAAGACGCCGGGCGACGGCATGCGCCTGAAGCCGGTCGAGCTGGAACTCGATTTCATGGAAACCTTCAAGATGCCGCGCATGGATGCCTACGAACGCCTGCTGCTCGATGTCCTGCGCAACCAGCTCACGCTCTTCATGCGCAGCGACGAACTGGAAGCAGCCTGGGAGTGGGTCGAGCCGATCCTGAACTTCTGGGAGCATGAAGACAACGAGCCGATCCCCTACACCGCCGGGAGCTGGGGCCCGGCAGCGGCCAGCGCCCTGATCGGCCGCGATGGCCTGCAGTGGCGCGAGGAAGCGTTGCCGGAAGTCTGATCCGGATATCCGATGCTGCTCGACTCGATCCGCACCCAGCTCGACAGCCTGTCGAAGTCGGAGCGCCAGGTGGCGCAGGCGGTCCTGCGCAATCCGCAACTGGCGATCGCCGAGAACATCACCGCGCTGGCGCGCCACGCCAAGGTCTCGGAGCCGACCGTGGTGCGCTTCTGCCGCGCGGTTGGCTACCACGGCTGGCGCGAATTCAAGCTCAAGCTGGCCCAGGGACTGGCGCTGGCGACCGACGACGCGGCTGCAGCGGCAACACCTGCGCAGGACGACCTGGCGGTCGACCTGATCGGCAAGATCTGCGGCCGCTCGATCAACACGCTGCTCGACCTGCGCAATAACCTGCAGCCGGCGGCGATCCAGCAGGCGCTCGGATTGCTGGCGGCGGCGCGCAAGATCGAGTTCTATGGCCAGGGCACGTCCGGCATCGTCGCGGCCGATGCCCAGCACAAGTTCTTCCGCTCCGGCGTGCCGACGGTGGCTTACAGTGATCCGGACGTCCACAGCATCGCCGCCGCACTGCTATCGGAAGGCGACGTGGTGGTCGCGATCTCGCAGCGCGGCAGCAGCCGGGCCTTGCTGCGCAGCGTGCAACTGGCGCGCAAGAGCGGCGCCGACGTGGTCGTGCTGGCGCCCAGCGGCACGCCGTTGGCCGAACTTGCCACCGTCCTGATCGCAATCGACATCCGCTTCGACGCCGACCCGTTCACGCCGATCTCGGCGCGGCTGGCGCACCTGGTGGTGATCGATATCCTGGCGGTCGGCCTGGCGCTGCAACTCGGCCCGGCCTTCCGCGAAAAAATGCAACATGCTCAGGAAGCGCTGGAACAGGTCGACGTGCAGTTCGATTCGTTTCTGCGGCGGTGAATGCAGGCTGCTTGAAATTTCCCGTGCAGATCGATTTGCCATGCGCTGCCCGAACCGGCGCTGCGCCACATCGGCCCGACTCCTGCGCAAACCGTCCCGGCGCAAATCCAAAGCGCTTATAATTTTGGGCTACCCGATTCTCTTTCCAGATCCCCCAACGATGAACCAACTCGATCAGCTCAAGCAGTACACGACGGTCGTCGCCGACACCGGCGACTTCCAGGCGATGCAGGCCTACGCGCCACAGGACGCGACCACGAATCCTTCCCTGATCCTGAAAGCGGTGCAAAAAGACGACTACCGTCACCTGCTTGAAAAAGCCGCGCACGACCACCGCACCGAAGGCAGCGCCGCCATCGTCGATCGCCTGCTGGTGGCCTTCGGCGCGGAGATCCTGAAGATCATTCCGGGCCGGGTCTCGACCGAGACAGACGCCCGCTTGTCTTTTGACACCGCGGCCACGATTGCCAAGGGCCGCGCCCTCATCGCGCTGTACGAAGCCGCCGGCATTGCGCGGGAACGCATCCTGATCAAGATCGCCTCGACCTGGGAAGGCGTGCGCGCCGCCGAAGTCCTGCAGCGCGAAGGCATCGCCTGCAACATGACGCTACTGTTTTCATTGCCGCAGGCGGTGGCCTGCGCCGATGCGGGCGCCCAGCTGATTTCGCCGTTCGTCGGCCGCATCTACGACTGGTACAAGAAGGCGACCGGCATCGAGTACACCGGCGCGGACGATCCCGGCGTGCAGTCGGTCAAGCGCATCTATGCTTATTATCGCAAGTTCGGCCATGCGACCGAAGTGATGGGCGCGAGCTTTCGCAATACTTCACAGATCATCGAACTGGCCGGCTGCGATCTGTTGACGATCAGCCCCGAGCTGCTCGCCAGGCTGGCCGCCTCGGATGCGCCGATGACCCGCAAGCTGAGCGCCGAAGCCGCGCAGGCGCAGCACATCGAACCGATCACGCTGGATGAAAAAGCCTTCCGCTTCATGCTCAACGACGATGCGATGGCGACCGAAAAACTGGCCGAAGGGATCCGGCTGTTCTGTGCGGATTCGATCAAACTGGATGCGCTGGTCGGGGCGCTGACCACCGCCTGACCGGCGCCAGGCTCTGTTTGTTTCAAGCGCAGCCTAAAGCTTCTCGGTCTGGCCAGACTTGGGCTGCCACTTCATCAGCCGTTTTTCAAGCCAGCCGACCGCAGTGTCGAGCACCAGCGCAAACGCTGTCAGCACCAGGATGCCGGCAAACACCGTGTTGATATCGAAGGTGCCCTCGGCCTGCAGGATCAGGTAGCCGACTCCGCGCGCCGAACCCAGGTATTCGCCGACGATGGCGCCGACGAATGCCAGGCCGACCGAGGTGTGCAGGCTGGAAAACACCCACGAGGTGGCCGACGGCAGATACACGTTGCGCAGCAGTTGCCGGCTGTTCGCGCCCAGCATGCGCACGTTGGCCAGCACCACCGGACTGACTTCCTTGACGCCCTGGTAGACGTTGAAGAAGACGATGAAGAACACCAGCGTGACCGCCAGCGCCACCTTCGACCAGATGCCCAGGCCGAACCACATCGCGAAGATCGGCGCCAGGATCACGCGCGGCATCGAATTGGCCGCCTTGATATAGGGATCGAAAATGGCGGACGCGATCGGCGACAACGCCAGCCACAAGCCCGTGCCGAGCCCGAGTGCGGTGCCGATCACGAAGGCCAGCATGGTCTCGGTCAGCGTCACCAGCAGGTGCGAATAGATCTCCGCCGGAAAATGCAGCGTGAAGAACGTGAAGTCGCCGAAGCCGACCTCCAGGCTGCCGCTGCCGACCGTGAACCATTGCCAGACACGCACCAGGACCTTGAGCGGCTCGCCGAAAAAGAAGGCCAGTTGCGGATCCCGCGAGAGCAAGTGCCAGGCGCCGAACAGCACCACCAGCACCAACACCTGCCAGGCACGCAGGTTGCGCGTATTCGGACGGAGGATGTCGAGCAGGCGCTGCATTCTCACACCGCCCGCTTCTGTTGCTGGTAACCCTTGAGCACTTCGTCACGCAGCACTGCCCAGATCTGCGCATGCAGTTCGACGAAACGCGGATCGGTGCGGATTTCGGCCACGTCGCGCGGACGCGGCAGGTCGATCGCGAACTCGCCGATCGGATGGGTGGCCGGACCGGCCGACAGCACCACGACCCGGTCCGACATGCCGATCGCTTCATCCAGGTCGTGGGTAATGAACAGCACCGCTTTCTTCTGTGCGCTCCATAACGCCAGGACTTCGTTTTCCATCAGCTGGCGGGTCTGGATGTCGAGCGCCGAAAACGGTTCGTCCATCAGGATGATGTCGGGGTCCAGGATCAGGGTCTGCGCCAGCGCCACCCGCTTGCGCATGCCGCCGGAGAGCTCGTGCGGATAGCGGTCGCCGAAGCCCTGCAGCCCGACCCGCGCCAGCCATTCCTGGCCGCGCTGCACCGCTTCGTCCGCAATCACGCCGCGAAACTGCAGACCGGCGATGACATTGTCGAGCGCACTGCGCCATGGCATCAGCGCCTCGGCCTGGAACATGTAGCCGGCGCGGCGGTTCAAGCCGTCGAGCGGTTCGCCGAAGACGCGCACCGTGCCGGCCGACGGTTGCAGCAGGCCCGCAGCAAGGTTCAGCAGCGTCGACTTGCCACAGCCCGTCGGCCCGACTACCGAGACGAATTCGCCCGGAGCGATCCGCAGGGTGGTGTCTGCCACTGCGGTGTACCGCGCCGCACGGTCATCGCTCGAGACGAAGGTACAGGTGACGTCTTCGAACGCCAGCGCCGGGACGGATACCGCATGGGCAGCAGCCAGCATGGAAGGGTCTGTTACTGCGATGCCGGTCACTTTTTGCATGTCGCTTTTCGTTGCTTGTCTCGCTCACTCATGCCACGCACCTGCGCGGCCTACTTGCACCGCTCACTTGTATTTTGCGTTGGCTTTTTTGACGAAGTCGTTGGTGTAGGTCCGCGACAGGTCGATGGTTTTGGTCGCCAGGTCTGGCTCGAATGCCTGCAGCGCTTTCAAGGCCGTCTGCGGACCGAGTGGCGGGAAGGTGCCGTCGGGTGAGGTCGCTTCACGCACCTTCATGAACGCTTCGATGTAGAGCGCGCGATCACCCAGCAGGAAATTCTCCGGCACGACCTTGATGATGTCCGAAGGGCCTGCCTTCTGCAGCCATTTCAGGGCACGCACCATGGCGTTGGCCAGCGCCTGCGACGTGTTCGGATATTTTTTCAGGAACGCTTCCGGCGCATAGAGCGACGCCGCCGGCATCGGCCCGCCGAACAGGGAATTGGTGTCCTTCAGGGTGCGGGTATCGGCGATGACGCGAATCTCGTTTTTCTGTTCCAGCATCGTGTTGACCGGATCGAGATTGGACATCGCATCGATCTGGCCGGAGCGCAGCGCCGACAGCGCACCGGCCGCCGTGCCGACGCCAATGAACGAGACATCGGCCGGCTTCAGCCCGCCTTTGGCGAGCACGAAATTGGCGACCATGTTGGTCGACGAGCCCGGCGCGGTGACACCGATCTTCTTGCCCTTGAGGTCGGCGATCGTCTTGTAGTTCGGCATGGTTTTGTTGGACACGCCGAACACGATCTGCGGCGCGCGGCCCTGCAGCACGAACGCCGTGATGAACTGGCCCTTGGCCTGCATGTTGATGGTGTGCTCATAGGCGCCGGAGACGACGTCGGCGCTGCCGCCAACCAGTGCCTGCAGCGCTTTGGCGCCGCCCGCAAAATCGCTGATCTCGACCTGCAGGCCTTCATCCTTGAAGTAGCCGAGCTGCTCGGCGATCGTCAGCGGCAGGTAATACAGCAGGTTCTTGCCGCCGACGGCGATCGCCACTTTCGGCTTTTCCAGCGTCTGCGCGAACAGCTTGCCGTTGAAGGTGAAGTAGCCGAGCAAAAACAGCCCGAGCGCAATCGCGAATTGCTTCCAGTTGAATTTCATTTTTTTGTCTCCGTCGCGTCTGAAACGCGGTCTTGTCGTTATGGGTATGTCGGCTGCAAGCAGTGCTGCTGCGTTACCAAACCGCTGCCCAGCGCGTCGCGATGTGATCAGATCACCCCGTCGTCACGCAGTCTTGCAATCGCCGCGACATCATACCCGAGGCTGCCGAGCACTTCGGCGTTGTGCTCGCCCAGCGTCGGTCCGAGCCAGTTCGTCTGGCCGGGCGTGGCCGACAGTTTCGGTGTGATCGCCGGCAGCTTGATCGGCGTGCCGTCGGCGAAGGCGTGCTGCTCGAACATGCCACGCGCCAGGAAATGCGGATCGGTCATCATGTCGCGCACCGAATAGATCTTGCCGACCGGGACATCGGCCGCCTGCAGGATCGCCAGCGCAGAGCCGATCGTCTGCGTCGCACACCAGGCCGAAATCGCATCGTCGATCTCCGCGGTGCGCGGCACCCGGCCGTCGTTGCGCGCCAGTGCCGGATCGTCGCCCAGGTCGTCGCGTGCGATGGCGCGCATCAGGCGCTTGAAGATCGCATCGCCATTGCCGGCGATGACGATGTTTTCACCATCGCCGGTGGTGTAGGTATTCGATGGCACGATGCCGGGCAATGCGCCGCCGGTGCGTTCGCGCACCACGCCGGCGTGATCGAATTCCGGCACCAGCGACTCCATCAGATTGAACACGGATTCATACAGGGCCACGTCGACCATCTGGCCCTGGCCGGCGATGCAGTCTGCGCCGTTCTTGCCATTCCAGCGGCCGCCCGTGGCGTCGCGGTGGCGCAGCGCCATCATCGCGCCGATCACGCCATGCAGCGCCGCAACCGAATCGCCGATCGAAATGCCGACCCGCACCGGTGGCCGGTCCGCATGGCCGGAGACATAGCGCAGCCCGCCCATCGATTCGCCGATCGCGCCGAAACCCGGCAAGTCCTTCAGCGGCCCGGTCTGGCCGTAGCCGGACAGGCGGACCATGATCGTGGCGGGATTGACGTCCTTTAACTGCGCGTAGCCAAGCTGCCATTTTTCGAGTACGCCCGGGCGGTAGTTCTCGATGATGATGTCAGCCTCGAGCGCCAGCCGGCGGGCGATTGCCTGCGCCTCTTGGTCCTTGAGATTGAGCGTCACGCTCTTCTTGTTGCGCGCCTGGACCGACCACCAGAGCGAGGTGCCGTCCTTCAGCACACGCCACTGCCGGATCGGATCGCCGCCATCGGGCGACTCGATCTTGATCACCTCGGCGCCGAATTCGGCCAGCATGCGGGCGCAGAACGGACCGGCGATCAGGGTGCCGAGTTCGAGTACCTTGATGCCCGCAAGCGGACCTGATTTGTTCGTCATGGTGTTCCGTCCGATTGCGTCGAACGCATTCAGTGCGTCGATTAAAAACCTGTTTCGTTAGGCAAGATCGCCGCGACCGTCCCTGAGTGCGGCAAGCCAGCGCGACCATGCTGGCCGGGGTCCAACCGGCGAACTCACGTACTGCGGCGATCCAGCATGGCGCGGGCGATGGTGCCGGCATCGACATATTCGAGTTCGCCGCCGACCGGCACGCCACGCGCCAGGCGGCTGACCTGCAGGCCGCGCACCTTCAGCGTTTCGCTGATGTAATGGGCGGTGGCTTCGCCTTCGTTGGTGAAGTTCGTCGCCAGCACGACTTCAGCGACCAGGCCGTCGGTAGCGCGGCCGATCAGTTTGTCGAGATGGATATCCTTCGGCCCGATGCCGTCGAGCGGAGAGAGTCGGCCCATCAGCACGAAATACAGACCCTTGAAGGTCAGGGTCTGCTCGATCATCAACTGGTCGGCCGGCGTCTCCACCACGCACAGCAGCGCCGGATTGCGCGCCGGGTCGAGACAGGTTTCGCAGACCTCGCGTTCGGTGAAAGTGTTGCACATCGCGCAGTGGTGGATGCGCTCCACCGCCAGGCCGAGCGCCCGCGACAGCAAGGCCGCGCCGTCGCGGTCGTGCTGCATCAGATAATAGGCGATACGCTGCGCCGATTTCGGGCCGACACCGGGCAAACGGCGCAGCGCGTCGGTCAGCATGTCGAGACTGGACGGTGTTTTCACGGGCGGCGCGCGCCTTCAGCCGGGCCGGCGGGCAGGCTGCAGCAGCGCGCCTGCACCGTATCTCGCGTCGTGTCTCGCGTCGTGCGCAGACGTGCCACTCAGAACGGCATCTTGAAGCCGGGCGGCAGCTGCATGCCGGCGCTGATGCCGGCCGTTTTTTCCTGCGACACCGCCTCGGCCTTGCGCACCGCGTCGTTGAAGGCTGCTGCCACCAGATCTTCCAGCATGTCCTTGTCATCGCCCAGCAGCGATGGATCGATCACCACCCGCTTGACGTCGTTCTTGCAGGTCATCGTGATCTTGACCAGGCCCGCGCCGGACTGGCCTTCGACCTCGATCGCTGCCAGCTGGTCCTGCAACTTCTTCATGTTGTCCTGCATTGCCTGCGCCTGTTTCATCAGGCCGGCGAGTTGGTTCTTCATCATGATGGGACTCCAGTTAATTAAGCGAAACAGGTTTGATGGAACCGGGCACGATGGTCGCGCCGAATTCCCGCATCAGGCTTTGGACGAACGGGTCGCCTTGCATCGTCACCTCGGCCTGACGCTGGCGTTCGGCACGCTCGGCCAGCAGCGCGGCGTTGGCGCTGTACTGTACTGCGCCGGCCTGGGTCTCGATGCGGACCGGCTTTGAAAAATGGGCCGTCAGCGCAGCGGCCAGTTTTTCCACTGTCGCGGCGGCGCGTAGTGTTTCGACGGCGACCTGCAAGCGCAGACAGGTGACATCGCCCAGCTGTTCAGATTTCAGCAATTCGCTTTGCTGCGCCAGTTGCTGGACCACGCCACGCACTGGCAGGACCGCCGCCAGTTTCGGCCAGTCGCCATCCCAGCCAAGCGCGGCGACCGGCACGGGAACGGCGGGTGCGAGCGGCGCCGATGCCGGCATGGCTGCGGACGTGAGTGCGGCTGCCGATAGCGCCGGGGCTGTACGGATCTCGGCAGCGCAAGGTGATTCGAACGCCGGCACGCGATCCGCCATCTTCGAACCCGGGCTGTCGAAGCCGTCGTCCCACGGCGGCGCGGGAGCGAGTTCGATCGGCGCCTCGTCTGCGTGCACCGCTGGCTGTCGCCGTGCAGCATCGGGCAGTGCTGCTGGCGCGCTCACCACCGGCGCTGCCGGCGGCGCAGCGACTTTCATGCCGCTGCGTGCCGCATTCAGGGCGGCGCGCGCGGGACTGATTGCGCCGTCCGCGCGCGAGGGTGCCATTGCGGATGCAGCCGGCGGCGCAGCGACCATGGTCTTGGCGATCGGCGCAGCAGCGGCAAGCGCGGCGCTGGCGCGACCGGGCGACGGTTTCTGTGCGCCGGCCGATGCGGTCGCGCCATGCAGTGCTGCGTCGAACGCATCTTCATCCACAGGAACCGCCGCATTCGCCGCGCTGGCGGATGCGCCGAAGGCGGTAATCACCGGTGCCGCAGCCGTAGTGGCGGCCTTCCTCGGCGCCATCTGCGTCGCGCCGCCACCGCCGCCATCGGCCCCGCCCATACCTGGACGAAAGGCCAGCATGCGCAGCAGCGTCATCGAAAACCCGGTGTAGTCATCCGGCGCCAGACCGAGTTCATTGCGGCCATGGACGGCGATCTGATAGAACAGCTGGATCTCGTCGGCATCGAACAGGTCCGCCAGGCGCAGGATCTGGGCGCGCTCCGGCAGATCGTCGGCGATCGCTGCCGGCACCGTCTGCGCCAGGGCGATCCGGTGCAGCAACGAGCCGATGTCCTGCAGCGCGGCGTTGTAGGAGAGGCTGCGCACCGCCATCTCGTCGGCAACCGTGATCAATCCCGCGCCATCCTTGATCGCGAGCGCATCGAGAATCCGCACCAGGAACGACTGATCAAGCGCGCCCAGCATGCCCTGCACCGCTTCCAGCGTGACATTGCCGGCGGCATAGGCGATCGCCTGGTCGGTTAGCGACAGCGCATCGCGCATCGAGCCGTGCGCGCCTTGCGCCAGCAGCCGCAGGGCCGGCGTTTCGAAGGCGATCGCCTCCTGGCCGAGGATGTCGGTCAGGTGCGAGACGATCTGCGCCGGCGGCATCTGCTTGAGGTTGAACTGCAGGCAGCGCGACAGCACGGTCGCCGGAATCTTTTGCGGGTCGGTGGTGGCGAGGATGAACTTGACATGCGACGGCGGCTCTTCCAGCGTCTTCAGCATCGCGTTGAAGGCGTGATTGGTGAGCATGTGGACTTCGTCGATCATGTAGACCTTGAAGCGCGCATTCGACGGCGCATAGACCGCCTGTTCCAGCAGCTGGGCCATCTCGTCGACGCCGCGATTGGATGCGGCATCGATCTCGATGTAGTCGACGAAGCGCCCGCCATCGATGGCGACGCAGGCATCGCACACACCGCACGGCTGGCTGGTCACGCCGCCCTTGCCGTCGGCACCCTGGCAGTTGAACGCCTTGGCGAGGATGCGCGAGAGCGTCGTCTTGCCAACGCCGCGGGTGCCGGTAAACAGGTACGCATGATGCAGGCGACCGCTGTCGAGGGCATGCGACAACGCCCGCACGACATGGTCCTGCCCGACCAGTGTGTCAAAACCTTTGGGACGATATTTACGGGCCAGAACTTGATAGGACATGAGGACGCCGGCGAGTGGTATGGCCTGCATTTTACCCGACCACCGGGATTCCGAATTGCATGTCTTTGAGGATTGGCGGAAGCGGCCGTCGCGCCCGCCCCACGGCTGCATGCACCACGCGCATGCGGCCTTACCGGCGCGATGCACGCTGCTTGCAAATACGGGGGAGACAACGACACAACCAAGCAACGAAGGGGCGTACAGAAAAACGAGAAGGCGAGCCTTGTCTACGGCACTCATGGGAAACGGCTGTGGCTGCTTCGTTCCCGACCTGACCAGATTGGCCGTGCCACAATGCGCAGGGGCCCGCCGGGAACGAGTTTATCAGCAAAGCCGGGCGACCGGCATGACTATCTGGTCGCCCCGTCCGAAAAATGTGCGGCCTCGATTCTGACGAGGCCCAGAACTGCCGCCATGGCAGCACCGAAACAGTACCGGGGCGGTTCGGATACGGCTCGGATACGTTTCAGATGCCGAGGCTGTCCCAGATCTGGTCGACATGCGACTTCACCGCCGGCGTCATGCCAATCGTCGTGCCCCACTCCCTGCTGGTCTCGCCCGGCCACTTGTTGGTGGCGTCGATGCCCATCTTGCTGCCCAGGCCGCTGACCGGCGACGCGAAGTCGAGGTAATCGATCGGTGTCTGGTCGACCATCATGGTGTCGCGCACCGGATCGACCCGGGTGGTGATCGCCCAGATCACTTCCTTCCAGTCGCGAATATCGACATCGTCGTCGACCACGACGATGAACTTGGTATACATGAACTGACGCAGGAAACTCCAGACGCCGAACATGACGCGCTTTGCATGGCCCGGATACGCCTTCTTCATTTGCACCACCGCCATGCGGTAGCTGCAACCTTCTGGCGGCAGGTAGAAGTCCAGGATTTCCGGGAACTGCTTCTGCAGCAGCGGAATGAACACTTCATTGAGCGCCACGCCGAGAATGGCCGGCTCGTCCGGCGGCTTGCCGGTATAGGTGGAGTGGTAAATCGGATTGCGCCGCATGGTGATGCGGTCGATGGTGAACACCGGAAAACTGTCCTGCTCATTGTAGTAACCGGTGTGGTCGCCATACGGGCCTTCGAGCGCATGTTCGTAGCCGCTCGGGTGGTTCGGGTCCGCGTAGATATGGCCTTCCAGCACGATCTCGCTGGAGGCCGGCACCCGCAGTTCGCTGCCGATGGCCTTGGTTAATACCGTCCGCTGGCCGCGCAGCAAGCCGGCGAACTGGTATTCGGACAGGCTGTCCGGCACCGGCGTCACCGCCCCCAGGATGGTGGCCGGATCGGTGCCCAGCGCCACGGCGATCGGATACGGCTTGCCCTTGGTGGCAATGGCGTGTTCGCGGAAGTCGAGCGCGCCGCCGCGGTGCGCCAGCCAGCGCATGATGACTTTGTTTGGCCCGAGAACCTGCTGGCGGTACACACCCAGATTCTGGCGCTTCTTGTTCGGCCCCTTGGTAATGACCAGGCCCCAGGTAATGAGCGGTGCGACGTCGCCCGGCCAGCAGTGCTGGATCGGCAGTTTGGCCAGGTCGACGTCGGCGCCTTCCCAGACGATCTCCTGGCACGGCGCGCCCTTGATTTCTTTCGGCGGCATGTCCCACACCGCTTTCACGAGCGGGCCCATGACCATCATGTCCTTGAAGCCTTTCGGCGGCTCCGGCTCCTTCAGGCGCGCCAGCACATGGCCGATCTTGCGCAGCTCACCGACGTCATCGGCACCCATTCCGAGCGCCACCCGGCGCGGCGTGCCGAACAGGTTGCCCAGCACCGGCATCGTATGGCCGGTCGGATTGTCGAACAACAGGGCCGGTCCGGCGGCGCGCAAAGTGCGGTCGCAGACCTCTGTCATCTCCAAATAGGGTGAAACTGGCAAGGAAATGCGCTTTAATTCGTCAATTTCTTGCAGTTTAGAAATAAAATCACGTAAATCGGAATAGTTCATTAGTTTTTATTTTTTTTCAAGACGTCTGAGGCTGGCGGAATAGCTACCTCAAGTGGTTGATTTCACAGGACTTTGCTGCAATGCAGTATCATAAGTAAGATCTAAAAGTTATAAAGATCGCACGTGCTAGTATTGACTTGGTATAAGCGAGCTTTTACAATTTGCGAACTTGATGAGTTTGGCACGTCCGGTCATGGCTTTCGCAGCCCAAGGATATCATTTTAGCCTTTCTCATACATTCACGGGGTCGGGGCCCCACATGGCATTTTAAGGAGTGTTTTCAAAAGGCGTCTGCCTTATCCCCCGAAAACAGTTGTTCAGCCACTGGTCCAATACCACAGGGAACGACCAGCTTCAGCGAGCAATGACGGCGTTCAATCGACCGCATCAGCGGCGATAGACGATATTTCTGATGCACGGCATTCGATGTCCGATGTACGCTTTTTTGCGTCGTGGGATCGCTTTTGCCGCGACAAAGGGGAATTCGATGATAAATCGTTTCAACGGGGCGACCGCAAAGCGCGTCCATACAATGGCCAGCCAGCCAGTTACGTGGTCTTCCGTAACAAAAACAGCACGTGGCCTTGCAACCACGGCACAGCACACCGTGACCGTGTTCGGTCTTTCGGCGGTGACCGTTGCTGCGGTGCTGTATGCCCGTCCTGACTTCGCCAGGCAGGTTTCCGAGTTCATCGCGCCCCCACCGGCGCTCGCTTCGCAAGCAGTGCCGGCGCCGGCACTCGCTTCGCTGATGGATGCGCAAACCGCGCCGTCGCCAGCGGTGGCGGCGAAGCCGGCATCGGCAACCACGACGGCGGACCAAAAGGCCATGCTGGGCAATAAGAAGCAGCAGCAGTTCGTTACCTCGTGGCTGTCCAAGCGTTATCGCGTGGCCGGCGACGCGGCCAACATGCTGGTATCGACCGCTTACACGACGGCGCACGACATCAAGCTCGATCCCCTGCTGATCCTGGCGGTCATGGCGATCGAATCGGGCCTGAACCCGTTCGCCGAAAGCGCGGTCGGCGCGCAAGGGCTGATGCAAGTAATGTCGAAGGTTCACCACGATAAGTTCCAGCAAATGGGCGGCGTGCAGTCAGCGCTCAATCCGGTTGCCAACATCCGCGTCCGCGCGCTGATCCTCAAGGATTACGTCACCCGCGGCGGTTCGGTCGAAGCGGGCCTGAAGACCTATGTCGGCGCGGCGGCCTTCGAAAACGATTCGGGCTACGGTTTCAAGGTGCTGGCCGAGTATCGCCGGCTCAAGCAAGTCGCCATCGGCCAGAAGGTACCGACCGTCACTCCTGCCGCCCATGTCCAGCAGGTCGCCAGGTCGGCGCCCGCCGCGCCGAAGGCCGAACCGGCTCCGGTCGATCGCAATGAGGTGGTTGCCGGCTTGTAGTCGTACAGCGGCGCCGACGCAAAAAAGCCACCGGCATCGCTGCGGTGGCTTTTTTTTCGTCGCCGTTTCCGCCACTGGCAGAACCGACTCCTTGCGAACGCGGGGACCCCATTGCGTTGATATGCCACGGAGGCCGTTCTCCGCTTTCGTCGATGCGCTAATAAATCGGGTCCCCGCTTTCGCGAGGACACGTTGCCGCAAAAGGCAACGACAAGCAAAATCTAACGCCGCGTATCCTTGGCCACTTCCTCGCCGCGCAAGCGCGGCGCCAGCTTGTCGAGCACCCCGTTGACATACTTGTGCCCATCGATGCCGCCGAACGACTTGGTCAATTCGACCGCTTCGTTGATCACGACCCGGTACGGAATCTCCAGGTTGTTCTTCAGCTCGTACGCGCCGATCAGCAGCACGCCATGCTCGATCGGCGACAGCTCGCGCACGCCGCGGTCGATCAGCGGCGCGAACGACTCGCGCAGCGACACCGAATCCTTGATCGCGCCATACAGCAAAGCGGCGAAGTGGTCGGCGTCGGCTTTCTCGAAGCCGTGGGCGGCGCGGATGTTGTTGACGACGGTGGTCGCGTCTTCATTATTGAGCAGCCATTGATATAGTCCCTGCAAGGCGAATTCGCGCGCCCGGTGACGGGGCGTGCGGTTCTTGCTCGGGTTGGCGTGCGGGGTCTTGTCTGTCATGGTGTACTTACCTGGTGTGCTTGCTTGTTATTCGATGCGCGTGCTCGGGAGCTCAATCTTCGTCCGCCTGCAGCTCTTCGAGCGCGAGCAGCAGGTTGGCCATTTCGACGGCGCAGCGCGCCGCTTCCGCGCCCTTGTCGGCCATGCGTGCTTCGGCCTGTTCGTCATTCTCGGTGGTCAAGACCGCGTTGGCGATCGGCATGCCGTAGTCGAGGCCGATGCGGGTGATGCCGGCGCCCGACTCGTTCGACACCAGTTCGAAGTGATAGGTCTCGCCGCGGATCACCGCGCCGAGCGCGACGAGCGCGTCGAACTGCTGCGTTTCCGCCATCTTCTGCAGCGCCAGCGGGATCTCGAGCGCGCCCGGCACGGTCACGTGCAGCACGTCCTCGTCGGACACGCCCAGGTGCTTGAGCTCGGCCAGGCAGGACGACAGCAGCCCGTGCCCGACCTCGGCGTTGGAGCGCGCCTGGACG
>JACMOV010000152.1 GCA_014377845.1 Herminiimonas sp. | reverse complement strand
CGACGACGTGATGGTCGAGACGCGCGCCGCGCAGTCCGAGGCGCTGCGTTCGCGCGACGAAATGAACCAGGCGCGCCAGGAAATGCAGACGGCGGAAGACCGCATCCACGAACTCGAATCGAAGCTCGAACAGCTGAGCGAACTGGTGCGCGAGGACCAGCTGACCGGCAGCCTGAACCGGCGCGGTCTCGACGACGTCTTCGAGCGCGAATTCGCACGGGTCGATCGCCAGGGCAATGCGCTATGCATCGCGATGCTGGACCTGGACGATTTCAAGCGCCTCAACGACACGCATGGTCATATCGCAGGTGACGAGGCACTGGTCCATCTGGTCAACCTGATCAAGGAGACCTTGCGAACGATGGATGTGGTCGGCCGTTTCGGCGGCGAGGAATTCCTCATCATCCTGCCCGACACCACGCTGGTACTGGCCGCGCAGACCATCACCCGTCTGCAACGCGAGCTGACCAAACGGATTTTCATGGTCAACAACGAGCGGTTGCTGATCACCTTCAGCGCCGGGGTGGCGGCGCGCAGGGCGGGCGAGACCCAGACCGAGCTGATCAAGCGCGCCGACGCGGCGCTGTATGAGGCCAAGAAGGCGGGGAAAAACCGGGTTGCGATGTCCGATTGATATCTTCCCGCCGATCCCGGACATTTGGATGCATACCCATGATTGATAAGGCAACACCCACCTCGCTCGACCCGGAAAACTGGAGCGCATTCCGTGCGCAGAGCCACCGGATGCTCGACGACATGCTGGACTATATCCAGAACATCCGCGAGCGTCCTGTCTGGCAGGCGATTCCCGACGCGACCCGCCTGCGCTTCCAGCAAGCGCTGCCCCGCGAGAGCAGCAGCCTGGAGGATGCGCATGCCAGCTTCATGAACGATATTCTGCCCTATGCGGCAGGCAATGCGCACCCTGGCTTCATGGGCTGGGTCAACGGCGGCGGCACGCCGGTCGGCATGGTTGCCGAGATGATCGCCGCCGGACTCAACGCCAATCTTGGCGGTCGCAACCAGATGCCGGTCGAAGTCGAGCGCCAGGTCGTGCGCTGGATGCGCGAGCTGTTCGGGTTTCCCGAAACCGCCAGTGGCATCTTCGTCACCGGCACCTCGATGGCCAATCTGATGGCAGTGCTCATTGCCCGCACCGGTGCGCTCGGTATGTCGGTGCGTGCCGATGGCCTGCAGACCGGGCAGCCGCGCCTGGTTGCCTATACCTCGGATGCGGCGCATGTCTGCATCGCCCAGGCCATGGACTTGTCGGGCCTCGGCACGGCCGCACTGCGCCACATCCCGGTCAATGCGCGTCACCAGATCGATCTGGGGGCGCTGCAGGCCGCCATCGATGCGGACCGGCAGGCAGGCCTGCAACCTTTCTTCATTGCCGGCACGGCCGGTACGGTCAATACCGGCGCCGTCGACGATCTGGCGGCGCTGGCCGATATCGCCCGGCGCGAAGCGATGTGGTTCCATGTCGACGGTGCCTACGGTGCGTTGGGCATGCTCGCCGCCGACGTCGCGCCGCGCCTGAACGGTATCGAACGCTGCGACTCGCTGGCGTTCGATTTTCATAAATGGGGCCAAGTGCAATACGACGCCGGGTTCCTGCTGGTGCGCGACGGCGCGCGCCATCTGGAAGCCTTCGCCGCGCCGGCGGCCTACCTGCGGCGCGAAGCCCGCGGGCTGGCCGCCGGTTCACCCTGGCCCTGCGACTTCGGCCCGGACCTGTCGCGCGGCTTTCGCGCCCTGAAGACCTGGATGACCATCAAGGTGCACGGCACCCACAGGCTCGGCCAGGTGGTGTCGGAAACCTGCCGCCTGGCGCGCGTTCTGGCGGCCAGGATCGAAGCGCATCCGGCACTGGAACTGCTGGCGCCGGTGTCGCTCAACATTGTCTGTTTCCGCTACAGGTGCGATGATCCGGATCGGGTGAATCGGGAACTGATCATGGATCTGCACGAGTCGGGCATCGTGGCGCCGTCGAGCACGACCATCGACGGCGCAATCGCGATCCGCGCGGCCATTTTCAATCACCGGACCGGCGAGCAGGATATCGACGCATTGCTGTCGACTGTCCTGTCCCTCGGCGCCAGCCTTTCGACTCGATAGGGAACCAGCCCGACATGACCGACTTACTTGAATCCAGCGCCGTACCGTTTTCGCCATTGATCGGCGTGGCGCCCCTGATGCGACGTGCCTTTCTCAAGCAGGACCTGGCGCCGCTGGCGGCAGTACTGGTCAAGCGGGCCCAGGACAATCCGGACGACGCCAATGCCTATCTGGACTGCTCGACCGTCCTGCAGCTCAGCGGCGACCGCGCGATCGCCCTTGAGGTGCAGGCGCAGGCCATCGCGATCAACCCGCTCTACAGCCTGCCGGCGCGCAAGGCACCGCAACTGCGCCTGCTGGCACTGATGGGGCCCGGCGACCTGATGGCCAACACGCCGATCGAGTTCCTGCTCGAAGACGGCGACGTCGACCTGACGCTGCTCTATCTGACGCTGGACTCCGACTGGCCCGAGAACGTGCCGGATCATGACGTCATGCTGGTCGCGGTAGCGGAGTCGGATGCCAACCGGCCCTTGCTGGAGCGCTTGTTCGGTATCGCCGACCAGTGGCCGCGGCCGGTGGTGAATCTGCCGGAGCATATTGCGAT
>JACMOV010000151.1 GCA_014377845.1 Herminiimonas sp. | reverse complement strand
GGCCGCGCCGGCGTGGTGTCGACCCTGACGCTGGCGCGACTGGCCAATGCGCCGAACCAGGCCTCGATCGCCTTGGGCGGCGTGCTATCTAGCTTCAGCCTGATGGTGGCGATGGCGATCATGGTCTCGAGCTTCCGGGTCTCGGTGGATGACTGGCTCGCCCATCTGTTGTCGGCGGACCTGTACGTGCGCTCCGCCACCAGCGGCAGCACCGGGGTCTTCAAAACGCCCGAGCAGCAAGCGATCAGGGCCGCGCCCGGCATCGCGCGTGCTGATTTTCTGCGCACCACCCAACTCACGCTCGACCCGGCGCGCCCGCCGGTGACGCTGATCGCACGCGTGATCGACGCCGCCGACCCGGCAAAAATATTACCCATTACTGGCAATGTTCTAAGCGCGGCGCAGTTGCGCGAGGCTGCGCGCCCGGTATGGGTATCGGAAGCGATGGTGGACTTATACGGCTACGCGCTCGGCAAGACGGTACGGCTGGCCATCGGCGCGCAACCGCACGATTTTGTTGTGGCCGGTATCTGGCGCGATTACGCCCGTCAGTCGGGCTCGATCCAGATGCAGCTCGATGATTATCAGCGACTCAGCGGCGACCGCGACATCAACGACGTCTCGCTGTACCTGGCGCGTGGCGCAACCACCGACGGTGTCATTGCCGCGCTCCGCCGGCTGCCCTTCGGCGCGACCCTGGAATTTGCCGAACCCGGTGAAATCCGGGCCCTCAGTCTGAAGATCTTCGACCGCAGCTTCGCCGTGACTTATTTGCTGGAACTGGTTGCCATCGTGATCGGCCTGTTCGGCGTCGCCGCGACGTTTTCGGCGCAGACGCTGGCGCGCGCCAAAGAGTTCGGCATGCTGCGCCACATCGGGGTGACGCGTCGGCAGATTCTCACGATGCTGGCGGCAGAAGGCGGTCTGCTCGCGGCGATCGGCATCGCGGCGGGTTTCGTGGTGGGTTGGAGCATCAGCCTGATTCTGGTATTCATCGTTAATCCGCAATCGTTCCATTGGACCATGCAGCTGCACATGCCGTGGCTGGGGCTGGGCACGGTCGCCGTGGTGCTGCTCGCCGCGGCCGGGGCGACGGCACTGGTGTCGGGACGGCTGGCCGTGTCGGGTAATGCGGTGCGCGCAGTGCGAGAGGATTGGTAATGCTGAACAAGATCAGGCTGGTGATAATTTTTCTGGCGCTGGCGACGTCTGCCGCCTTCGGCGCGCCGCCGAAAATGCTGGGCGTCGTGCCCGGCAAGGCGCTGTCGTTTCCGCTCGATTTCGGCGCCCATCCGGAGTATCGTACCGAGTGGTGGTACGCAACCGGATGGCTGGAAGGCCCCGATAAAAAGCCGCTCGGTTTTCAGATTACCTTTTTTCGCTCGGCCACCGACCATGACGCTGCCAATCCCAGCGGGTTCGCGCCTCGCCAGCTGATCATCGGCCACGTCGCGCTGTCGGACCCGGCGTACGGCAAGCTGCAGCATGATCAGAAAACCGCACGCGAGGGATTCGGCCTGGCACAGGCGAAGCAAGGCAACACCGATGTCAGGATCGATAACTGGCGTCTGGTACGGGACGCCAGCGGCACCTATCAGGCCACCATCGCTGCTGCCGACTTCAGCCTGCATCTGTCGCTGACACCCTCGCAACCACTGCTGCTGCAGGGCGACGCCGGGTTTTCGCGCAAGGGGCCGCTGGCGGCGCAAGCCAGCTACTATTACAGCGAACCGCAGCTCAAGGTCGCCGGCAGCATCACGCGCCAGGGCAAGCCGCTTGCCGTCACCGGCACTGCCTGGCTCGACCACGAATGGTCGACCAGCGTGCTCGATGCCGATGCCACTGGCTGGGACTGGGTCGGCGCTAATTTAGACGATGGGTCGGCGCTGATGGCGTTCCAGATTCGCAGCAAGAGCGGCGACCAGCTGTGGGCGCATGCGACGCTGCGCGAGCCCGGCGGGCGCGTGACGCAGTTCGATTCTTCGCAAATTCGTTTCCAGCCCGAGCGCAAGTGGTATTCTCCGCGCACGAAAGCGACGTATCCGGTCGCCACTCGCATTCAAACCGGCGCGATCACTTGGCAACTGGTGCCGCTGCAAGACGATCAGGAACTCGATACACGCCAGTCGACCGGCTCGGTCTACTGGGAAGGCGCGGTGCGACTCACACGCGACGGCAAACCCGCCGGTCGCGGTTACCTCGAAATGACCGGCTACGTCAAACCACTGAAACTATGACCACTGCACTCAGCAAAGAAGCACAAAAAGGCAGTCTCGCCCTGCTGGCGGGACTGACGCGTTTTCTCAAGCCGTACAAGAAACAATTCGCCCTGGCCGGCGTGGCGCTGCTGGTTGCCGCCGCCGCGACTCTGGCGATCCCGTATGCCTTCAAGCAGATGATCGATCTCGGCTTCGGTGCGACCGGCACCGGCAGCACCGAACACATCAACCTGTATTTCATCGCCCTGTTCGGCGTCGCCTGTGTGCTGGCGGTTGCCACCGCAGCGCGCTTCTATATGGTGTCGTGGCTGGGCGAGCGAATTACGGCCGATATCCGCAGCGCGGTGTATTCCCATGTGGTCAGCCAGAGCCCGCAGTTTTTCGAAACAACCCAGAGCGGCGAGGTGCTGTCCCGGCTGACGGCCGATACAACCCTGATCCATGCACTGGTCGGCACCAGCATTTCGATGGGGCTGCGTAACATACTGCTGTTCATCGGCGGCCTGGTGATGCTGTTCATCACCAGCGTCAAACTGTCGTCGATCATCATCGTCATGCTGGCCGCCGTGGTGCTGCCGATCGTGCTGTTCGGCCGGCGTGTACGCAAGCTCTCGCGCGAGTCGCAGGACCGGGTGGCCGACGCCTCGGCACTGGCTGGCGAAATCCTCAACGCGATCCCGACCGTGCAAGCCTTTACGCAGGAACACAACGAAGCACGCCGCTTCGGCACCTCGGTCGAACATGCGTTTGCAACCGCCATGCAGCGCGTGCGCGCGCGGTCCCTGCTGACGGTAATGGCGATCTTGCTGGTGTTCGGTGCAATCGTGTTCGTGCTGTGGCTGGGCGCGCATGCGGTTCTGGAAGGCCGCATGACCGGCGGTGAACTGGGCCAGTTCATCCTGTATTCAGCCATCGTCGCCGGCGCGATCGGCGCCTTGGCCGAAGTGTTCGGCGATGCTCAGCGCGCCGCCGGCGCCACCGAGCGTCTGCTGGAACTGATGTCGGTGGCCTCGCCGATCCAGTCGCCGGCCAGGCCGCTGCCCCTGCCGCCGCGCACCTCGGTCGGCGCAGCGCTGGCGCTGCATGAAGTCACGTTCCATTACCCGTCGCGTCCGAAAACCAATTCGCTCGCGAGCATGTCACTCGACGTGCCGGCAGGCGCGACCATCGCCATCGTCGGGCCTTCGGGCGCCGGCAAAACCACGCTGTTCCAGCTTCTGCTGCGCTTCTACGATCCGCAGCAGGGCACCATCACGCTCGATGGCGTCGACATCCGGCAGCTTGATCTGCACGCATTACGCAATGCGATCGGCATCGTGCCGCAGGATACGATTATCTTTTCTGCCAACGCGATGGACAATATCCGGTACGGCCGCATGGACGCCACCGACGCCGAAGTTATCGCGGTGGCGAAAATGGCAGCGGCCCATGAGTTCATCGAACGACTACCGGAAGGCTATGCGTCGTTCCTCGGTGAGCGCGGCGTGCGGCTGTCAGGCGGTCAGCGCCAGCGCATTGCCATCGCCCGCGCCTTGCTGAAGAATCCGCCGCTGCTGCTGCTCGACGAAGCCACCAGTGCGCTCGATGCCGAGTCCGAACGCCTGGTGCAAGGCGCGCTGGAAGCGGCGATGGTCGGCCGCACCACGCTGGTCATCGCGCACCGCCTGGCAACAGTACAACGCGCCGACCGCATCATCGTCATGGAACATGGCCGCATCGTCGAAAGCGGTACCCATGCGTCGCTGGTGGCGCAAGGTGGACTATATGCGAGCCTGGCGGCGTTGCAGTTTTCGTTGCACTGAGCGATGCACTGAGAGTTCCGGTG
>JACMOV010000150.1 GCA_014377845.1 Herminiimonas sp. | reverse complement strand
AGCAGATGGTACGAACGGATCTTGTCGCCCTTGTTTGGAGGATACGGCATGCGGTGGATCAGCAGCAGCAGGTTGTCCACGCGACTAGCCCAGGTCCTTGACGATGTGCGGGCCGATCAAATTGGCGAGCGGCAACGGCATCTTGCGCCAGAGCTTGATGAACATCTGGTATTTCGGATTGAGCGGATTGTTGTCGGGCACGGCGGTGGAGGCGAACAGGCGGTATTCATATGCCAGCGGCTGCGCTTCGAAGCCCCAGTTCTTCTTGAAATCGTACGCCCCGGTGCCGAGCTTGCTGCGGCCGAAATCGAACACACGGCAGCCTTTGGCCGCCGCGGCCTGCATCAGGTTCCAGTACATGAAATCGTTGCCCGCGAATTCGCGCGCGGCAGGCATGCCGCCGCCGTAGTAGGGGATGACTTCATCGCGGAAGAAAAAGCTCATCACCGCAGCGACGATCTGCCGGTCCTTGACGATGGTGCGGATCTCGCAGTCGTCGGCAAAGACTTCCTTCAAGATGCGGAAATATTTTTTTGAAAATACCGGTGTGCCGAGCCGGTGCACGCTGGTCGAATAGGCGGTAAAGAAGCGGTCGACGGTCTGGTCGATCTCACCCGTCAGGCCCGCCTTGATGCCTTTGCGGACCATCGCCCGCTGCTTGCGGGGAATTGCATTCATGTTGGCTTCGTCGTCACCGGTGACCGCCTTGCGGAAGGTGACGTACAGGTCCTTGCCATGCCAGGCCGGATCATCCGGATGCGCAGGCAGGATCGTGCGGTATTCGAGATGGCCGGCATGGAGCGACCTGGCGAGCTTCTGGGCGGCATCGTCGAGCACGGTGCGGGCCTGGTCCGAGACTGCCGCCACGCCGCCATACACGCAGAACGGCAGGGAGCTTAACGAATGACCGAACAGCCGGCTCTTGATCTGGCACAGCGACAGCACGCCCTGAATCGCGCCATCGATTTCCGCCATGTAGAACCAGGTCTTGTGGCCGAAGGCACGTTCGATCACCGGTTGCCATCCGGCGCGGTGAAAGAAGGTCGCGTCCGGGCAGGTCTGCACGAAGGCATCCCAGCGGGCCATGTCGGCTGGGCGCATCAGTCGAACCGTGGGTGTTCCGTCAGAGGCAGCGATAGGGACGGTCTGGTCAGGCAGCGACGCACTCATCGCACTCATCGCACTCACCGCACTCATGCATGGCCCAGGAAGATCCGGTCCATGCGGTCCCATTCGAAATCGCGGGTGAGCGCCTTGATCCGGCCTTCCATGCGCGCCAGGTTGACGTAATGGCGGAAGCGCGTCTTCATTCCGACGCCAGGCTGGCGCGGCTGCCCCGGATCGATTTCCCAGGGATGGAAATAGAAGATCGCCGACTGCCGGTCGGTGTTGTTAACCTGTCGCATCAGCCAGCGCGAAGCGGCATACGGCAGCAATCGAAAGTAACCGCCGCCGCCTGCCGGCAGGTTGCGCTCCATCAGACGCACCGTCGTGATTGGAATTTCGAGCAGGCCTTGCTCGCCATTCGGATAGAACGCAAAGCGCGGCGCATCCGGCATGCCGTAGTGGTCGTGCTGGATCGGGTAGATGCTGGAACTGTAGCGGTAGCCGGCTTCGAGCAGGGAATCGAGCGTCCAGAGATTGCGGGCGCCGATCGAAAAACTGGGTGCGCGGTAGCCCAGCACGGCATGGCCGCCGATGTCTTCCAGGAGCGCCTTGCTGCGCGTGATGTCGTCGCTGAATTCGGCGCGATCCTGGTCCGATGCGCGCAGGTGGCCGTAGCCGTGACTGGCGAGTTCATGCCCGCCGGCGACGATACGGCGCACCATGGCCGGGTAGCGTTCCGCAATCCAGCCGAGCGTAAAGAAAGTGGCCACCACATTGCCGTCGGCAAGAATGGCAAGGATACGATCGATATTGGCTTCTACCCGGCATTCGCGGTCAGGCCAAGTGTCGCGCGCGATATGCGGCGCAAATGCGGACACCTGGAAATAATCTTCGACGTCGATCGTCATGGCGTTGCGGATGCGTGCAGCCGTGGCGGTGCCGGTGCCAGCGCCGGGACCGTTTCTGGCGCCGGTGGCATTGCTGCGATTGGGGGCGAGCGTTGTCATATTGTCGTGCATCCATTCTGCATCCAGGCGTGAATCGTGTCGGCGATTCGGACTGCCGCCTTGCCATCCCAGAATTGCGGCACGCGGCCGGCCTTGCCGCCACCTTGCAGCAGCTCTTCGTAGATCGCCATGATCTTCGCGGGGTCTTGTCCGGCAACGGTGTTGGTGCCTTCGTCGACCGTGATCGGGCGCTCGGTATTGTTGCGCAGCGTGATGCACGGCACGCCGAGCGCGGTGGTCTCTTCCTGGATGCCGCCGGAATCAGTCAGCACGACGCGCGCATCCTTCATCAGGCCGAGCATTTCGAGGTAGCCCATCGGCGGCAGCAGCAAGATATCCGGCGTGTCCAGCAGCCCATCGAGACCGAATTTTTCGATCGTGGCCCGGGTACGCGGATGCAGCGGAAAGATCACCGGCGTGCGCGCACTGATCCGTACCGCTGTCTCGAGCAGCGCCTTGAGCGTCTCGCGGTCGTCCACGTTCGACGGGCGGTGCAGGGTCAGAATCGCATACGGGCGTCCGCCTGAAAGAAAATCCGGCCGGCCGGCATCGGCGACGATGGTCGCGGTCGGCACGGCACGCTCGAGATTGCGGCGCAGCGTATCGATCATCACGTTGCCGACGAAATGAATGCGGCTATCGGCAACCCCTTCGCGCAGCAGGTTGGCGCGGCCGCTTTCTTCGGTCGTAAACAAGAGGTCCGACATCTGGTCGGTCAGCACCCGGTTGATCTCTTCCGGCATGGCGCGATCGAAGCTGCGCAGGCCGGCTTCGACATGAATCACCGGAATGCCTTTCTTGGTCGCCACCAGGGCGCAGGCGATGGTCGAGTTGACATCCCCGACAACCAGCACAGCGGTCGGCGCGACCTCATCCAGGGCCGGCTCGAAACGGCGCATTACGTCCGCAGTCTGGATCGCGTGGCTGCCGGAACCGACTTCCAGATTGATGTCGGGGCTTGGAATACCGAGCGCTTCGAAATACTGGTGATTCATCGCGACGTCGTAATGCTGGCCGGTATGCACCAGGCGCACATCGATCTTCGGTTCGATCGCCGACAGCGCCGCCATGATGGGCGCCATTTTCATGAAATTCGGACGGGCGCCGACGACGCAGAGGATGCTGAACGGGGCAGGCGTGGAAGTGGTGATCATTGCGTCAGTGCGGCTCGTTGGGGAGATTCTTGAGGCGGGGCGAGGACAGGATTTTTTTCAGCGCATCCAGTACCGAGACCACCGAGCGTTCAATGCGCGAGAGCCGTTCATCCATGAGATCGAGATCGACGTCAGCGCGGCTGCGCTCGGCCAGGCCAAGCGATGCCATTGTCAGCGCGCCTTGGCCACCATCGCCTTCATCGGCGGTTTCGCCCGGCACTTCGAATTCCTGTTGGATGTCGCCGATGACTTCCTGAATCTGCGGCACTGAAAATGCATGCAGCTCTTCCAGGTAGCCCATCAGCAGCAGGCGATCGCACAGGGTGTTGATCTTGCGCGGAATGCCACCCGTGAAGGCATGGATGTCGGCGAACGCCGCATCGTCGATCGACGGATCGCCTTTCCAGCCGACTGTCTGCAACCGGTGCTCGATGTAGGTCCGGGTTTCGCTGGCATCCATTGGGCCCAGGTGGTAGGTCGCAATCACCCGCTGGCGCAGTTGCAGCATCTCGGGGCTCAGGAGCGTCTTGCGAAACTCTGGCTGACCGAGCAGGAACGTCTGCAGCAGCGATTTGTCGTCGGTCTGGAAATTCGACAGCATGCGCAATTCTTCAACCGTCTGCGGACTCAGGTTCTGCGCTTCGTCCACCACCAGCAATGCACGCTGCCCACGCTCATCGCACTGGCGCAGGAACTGCTCGATGCGGGTCAGAAGCGTCGCCTTGCTGGCGCCCTCGAATGCCAGGCCAAAAGCGCCCGCCACCATGCGCAGCGTGTCGTCCGAATTCAGGTGCGTATTGACGATTTGCGCTGCCAGGATCTTTTGCGAGTCAAGCTGGCGAAACAGGTTGCGCACCAGGGTCGTCTTGCCGGCGCCGACCTCGCCGGTGATGACGATGAAGCCTTCGCCCTGCGACAGGCCGTATTCGAGGTACGCCATGGCCCGCTTGTGACCCTTGCTGCCGAAGTAGAAGGAAGGGTCGGGTTTGAGCTGAAATGGTTTGGCGGTCAAGCCATAGAATGATTCATACATTGCGGCGGAATTCCTCTAGAACTGCGCGAAGACGGATGCGGTGATCGCGTTTTCGCGGATGTCGCCACCGAAAGACCCGGATGCCTGCTGCGTGTGCCGCAGTTCGAGCGTGCCGTTGAGCTTGGGCTGGAATGTGGTGCTCATGCCGATGCGGGCAATCTTGTAAGTCGTCTGCAGATCGGTCACGAGGGAGGTGCTGCGTGCGTAGCTGATATTGGCGAGCGCACTGCTGCGCGGTGACAGCTGCAGATTCCAGCCAGCACTTGCGCCGATCTGCTTGGTGCTGTCGTCGAGACCCGGCACGGTCAGCTGCTGCGACTGCGCCTCGCGGCGCGTGTCGAACAGCGTGCCGATCACGGTGCTATGCGCGCCGCTGACGGCGACCGAGCCCTGTAGACTCTTCTGCAGGAAATAGCGATTGGTCAGCGAGTTGACCGGTACCGCAAGAGCTGGCGCAAGGCCGAACTGGCGAATCAGCAAATCGACAAACTGCTGACGCGCCGCGGGATCGGCAATCTGCGGCGTATAAAGCAGATTGAGCTGTGACGACGTGTCGATTACAGCGGTCGTGACGAACTGACCTTGCGTGCTGGTGATGTCCTCGGAATAATTCAGGCTGAAAACGGTGTTGCGTGCGCGGTGGTTGGCCGCAAGGAAATAGGTGTTCCCGAAGTAACGCCGCCCTGCGTTGACCGTGAGATTGGTACGCGAGGTCGGCGTCCAGATGAATCCGGCAGTGTAAAACTTACCCTGTGGTTTGTCGCCAAGCGTCACATAGGTGTTTTTTTCGTACCCGCCGGTGGCAGTCAGCCGGATGGTGGGGACGATCGAGTAACCCGCATTGGCGCTGATCGAACTCTGATCGACGCTGTCGATGTCGCTGTATCGCTTTTTTTCCGTCGATGCCTGCAGTCCCCAGTTTCCGCGGATGTACTGCGGTCCGCTGGAGACGAGCGCCTGGATGCGATCGGTGTTGGTGTTCGACAGGAGCGTGCTGTTGGCGCCCACGGCTTCATGCGTGAAGCGCACCTGCGACGTTGCGAAGCTGCCGTAGCGGTTGAACAGATACGGACTGATGGTGTAGCTGTGCACCTTGGCTCGGTTGCCGGTGTCGTTGACGTTGTTGAACGATTGCGGACCGAAGGCGGAAATGCTTTGTTCGCTGGCGAAAGCGGTCGCGTCTACGTATAGCATGTCGCGAATCAAGGTGGCGGTGCCGCCGGCGTTGAGCTGGTTCGACAAGCGCGTGCCGCGGTCGCTGGTCGCATAAAGCGTTGCCTGCAGCGCATAATTGATGCGCGCCTTGATACGGGGGCCATCGGTGCTGAGCGTGAAACCGGGCGAGACCTGGGTCACCAGATCGCCTTCCTTTGAATTGCCAGCCGTTAGGCCGACATTATCGGTGAGCGTCTCGGTCAGGTTGACATTTGGCACGAAACGCCAGTCATACGCCTGCGCGGCGGGAACAAATACGAAGGCAAATGCAGCCGTGACGGCACTGGCTGTTCGCTTCAGAACGCGAGGGTGGCGTCGCCAGTTGCGCTGCTGCGCATAATCAGTTGTAGTAATAGCCATAATCTTCCTGACCTGGAAAACTTTTGGCCTTGTTGTACACGAGGTTGATGTTCGGGCAGGCCTCGAGCTGGTTCAGGGCGCTCCTGACGGCGTGCATGGTAGTGGTCTCGGCCTCGACGACCACCACGATCTGGCCCATCTTGCTCGCCAACACACGTGCTTCCGACGTCAAAAGTAGCGGGGGTGAATCGAAAATCACGATTCGGTCAGGATAGCGCGAGGCGATTTCATCGAGCAGATTGCTCATCGTCTGGCTCGCGAGAAGCTCCGTCGCATGGCGCGTTTGCATGCCGGCCGGCAGAATGCTCAACGTATCGATGTTGGTTTTCAGGAGGACGTCGGCGATGTCGAGTTTGGCGTCTAGCAGTACATCCATCAGTCCAGCTTCCGCTTTCAGCCCGAGCGTGCGCAGGACCGACGGGCGGGCTACGTCGGCGTCGACCAGCAATACCGTATGGTCCAGCTCCATGGCAATCGACATCGCGAGATTGATCGAGGTAAAGGTCTTGCCTTCACCCGGCAAGGCGCTGGTGACCATGATCAGGTTGTTGCGATTGACGGCACGCCCGTCCTTGGCGAATGCATTGTCGATCAGTGGCCGTTTGATGGCCCGAAACTCTTCTGCAACCGGGTTGCGTCCGCCATCGGCAGTCACCATGTTGTTGGAGGCAAGACGGTCAATGCTGATTTCGACTCGCTTGACCACGTGCTGCCGCTCCCGCGCCGGTGGACGCCGCGCTTCAGCAGCGGCGGGTTCGATCGTTGGTGGCGCTACCGTCTGCGCTGAAACCGGCGCGAGCGTGTCATGGTTTTTGCCGTCGCCGATGATGGGGCCGGCTGCGACCGAAGGATTCGCCGAAGCATCGGATTTGCTCTGGTCGAGCCTGCTGACTGCCTTTTCAATAATACTCACGCGTTCTCCCCTTCGATTGTCGCGGCGCGCCGGTTTCGGGCTCGCCGTTGATTGCGTATTGCGTGGTGGTCAGGCTTGTGGACCAGATCGCGCGTCGGGCCACGTTGTTCACGGCGCATCAGGCGCCCATGAGCATCTTGCCCATCGTGCCGCCATAGATGAGTATCAGCGCCGCAAATGCCGCCCCGAAGGCCAGCATGCTGCGCCGGCGACGGGCGATTTCCTTGTCGGTCCAGTTCATCGATACCGAGCCCAAAACCGGGAATCCGGTGGCTTCCCGCAATGCGGCCTGGGTCATGAATGTCGGCCGGATCTGGCTCATCAGGAGCGCGGCCGCCAGCCCAGCCACCAGAGCGGCTACGAACGCAATCGACACCAGCAATGGCCGGTTTGGTCCGATCGGCTTGGTCGGCAGAATAGGCGGATCAATGATGCGGAAACTCATCATCTCGGTGGTCGAGGTCAGGTTGCCCGAAAGCTTTGCGGCTTCGCGGCTGGCCACGAGTTTTTCATAGTTCGTCTTGTTGATCTGGTAGTCGCGGTTGAGTCGCGAATACTCCGACTCGATCTCGGGGATCGCGCCGCTCGACGCACGCAAGCGGGCGATACGGCTCGAATACTCGTCGACCCGCGCCTGCATTGACGCCACCCGTGCCTCGGCATCCGACAGCGCAACCTTCAACTGCTGCAGCATCGGCGTGTACTTCCGGCCGATTTCGCCGGTCGGCTTGCGCGTCTTGGCTTCTTCGACCTTGCGGGCTTCGAGCTGCGCGATCAGGCGTTTGGCGGAAACGATATCCGGATGGGCTTCCGTGTACTGCAGGCGCAGCGCATCGAGATTCTTGTTCAGGCCAGCGATGCGGTTGTCGATTTCCGGGTTGGCAGTGACATCGGCGGCCTGTTCCTGCTCGGTGCCGAAAGACGGCTCCTCGCCTGAAATCTGCTTCTTGATCGAATTGCGGGCCTGGACGGCTTCGTTCAGGTCGAGCCGCGCCTGGCTGAGCGCATCCTGGATCTCACCGACCTTGGTACTGAAGTCGCCGCCCGGACGGGTCATGGTGTCGCCGTTCTTGAGCTTGAATTCCTTAAGATTATTCTCGGCAGCAACGAGACGCGCCTCGTAATCCTTGATCTGCTCGTCGATGAAGCGAACCGCCTTCACGGAGTCCTGCTTCTTGTCGCCGTAGCTGCCCTCGACAAAGATCGTCAGCAGCGACTGCACGACGTTGCGGACCACGGCAGGATCCTCGCTGATGTAGGAAATCGAGTAAATGTCGTCGTTCGTCGTGCCGGTGATTTTGATGTCCTTCATCAGGTCATCGACGAGCTTGTCATGGCTTTTCACCGAATTGGTTTTCAGGTCCAGATCCACCATCCGGACCACACGTTCGACATTTGGCCGGCTGATCAGGGTGCGGCTCATGATCGATACCTGCTGATCGATGTTCGGAATTGTCGTCATGTTCGAGAGCAGAGGCTTCAGAATCGACTGCGTGTCGACATATACCCGTGCCGACGTCTGATAGCTGTTCGGAAGCGTGTAGATGCGTATCAAGCCGATGGCCAGGACCGCCCATGCGATCACCATTGCATACCAGCGATACTTCCAGATGCCTTTTATGAAAGAAAGCAGCTGAGCCAATAATTCTTCCATCGTGTGTCACTTTCCATGAATTTAATCCGGCATGTACCGCTCAGGTATATGTCCGATGTTTCAACATCCCTATGCGGGCGCTGAAGAAATGTACTGTACCGCACAACGCCGCGGAAACAGGTGAACCTGCTAAGCGCACCAGTAATTATTTCTATTTTGCAACATCACCGCGAACTGTTAAATGGCTGGCCTGCATTCTCCACACAAATGCGCGTTAAAGCTACCTTGCACCGGCTAAACTGGCCCCAAAACGTAATATTTGCTTGTAAAATAGCAATGTCAGTTTAACAAGTTTTTAAAGGCGCGCCTAGTATAAAATAGGGCAACATCCTTGGGGTGACAAAGACACGTTTGTTTACGTTCTGATACTAATTGATTGATTAGAATACAAAGACATTTTGTTGTGTTAATTTAAACATTCCACGATTTACCACGGTAAAGGGAAACTCCAGTGAAGCTAAAGAATTTCAGCAGGCTGCAACGCCTCGCAATCGCCGCAATCGGCTTTTCGGTCGTCATTCTTGCCGGTTGCGCGACCAGTATGAATCCACCGCCGTCGGCCGATGCACAGTTGCCATCGCACGACTACCTGATCGGACCAGGCGATAGCGTCAACATCACGGTCTGGCGCAATCCCGAGGTTTCGCAAACCGTGCCGGTACGCCCGGACGGCAAGATCACCACGCCGTTGGTCGAGGACTTGCCGGCAAGCGGCAAGACTGCGACGCAGCTTGCACGCGATATCGAGAAAGTCCTCGGCAAATATATTCAGCAGCCCGTGGTAACCGTTATCGTGACCGGGTTCGTTGGCCCGTACACGGAGCAGATCCGAGTCATCGGACAGGCAGCCAAGCCACAAGCGTTGCCCTATCGCCAGGACATGTCCCTCATGGACGTGATGATCGCGGTGGGTGGCATCACGGAATTCGCATCTGGCAATAAGGCGACGATTGTCCGCGTCGTCGACGGCAAGCAGCAGAAATATGGCGTGCGGTTGGGCGACCTCATCAAACAGGGTGATATCTCGGCCAACACGGCAATGCGCCCAGGCGATGTGCTGATCATTCCGGAAAGTTTCTTTTAAAACTTGATCAGGAATCCCGCCGTGCCGCCCGGTGGCGTGCTGCACTGCCGAAGCATGTCGCGGCCGGCCCGGCGAAGGGTGCTCCTGCAGCCCCGGACGAAAGATTGCCGAGCGCGGGCCTTTTCTTTGACGCCATCAGTGTTTCTTCCTCGTACAATGTAGCCTTCTCTTGCGCAGCGCGGCGACGCCATCGGCGTCCTGTCGCGCCTGCAAGGCCAGACTGCCGCCGGGACAACGGCTGGCGGCATGTCTTTTGAAAAGTGCTTTAAATGTATCGTCCTTCGCGCGCGACCGGCGATGTCCGCCCGTGTGCCGCCGTAACGAGGTCTGGAGTCAAAACGTGTTCAGGATTTTCAATCACTCGGTGTCGAAAGTGGTGTCGGGACTGGTGCTTGCCGAGTTGATCATCTTGCTAGCGGCGACTTACATCGGCGCGGCCCTGCGCTTCATGGACGGCCGGTTCCCCTATGCCGACCAGAGCCGGAATTTCTTGATGACTGCCGGCGTGTACGCCTGCGCCACGCTATTCAGCATGAGCGCGCTGGGCATGTACAAGCTGAACTTTCGCGAGGGCTTCCGGGACACGTTTTTGCGCCTGATGCCCGCATGCGCCCTGAGTTTCGCGATGATGACGCTGGTGTTCTACCTGATTCCGGACCTCTACCTCGGCCGTGGTGTGCTCGGTATCGTCGTGATGGTCGGCGCGGCCGGCATCCTGATCGGCCGGATCGTCTTTTTCAAATCCTCCGAATCGAAGCTACTCGAATCGCGCATCATCTTCCTCGGTGCCGGTAGCCTGGCGCGCGAGTGCGGCGAGCTTGCGCTGAACAATACGCAGTATCACAAGTACCGGATCATTGGCTTCATTCCCGTCTCTGGCGAGGAAACCTTGGTTGCTGCGTCGGCGTTGCTGCCAGTCAACCGCTCGCTGGTGTCACTGGCAAAGAAATTCAGCGCGAGCGAGATCGTCGTCTCGGTGCAAAACCGGCGCGGCGGCACCTTTCCGATCCAGGAACTTCTCGAGTGCAAGCTAAACGGCATCAAGGTCGTTGATGCGGCCTCCTTTTTCGAGCGCGAGGCAAACCAGATCCGGGTCGATTCCCTGCAACCGAGCTGGCTGGTTTTTGGCGGCGGATTCGACCAGAGCTTCGTGCGCGCGGTTGGCAAGCGTGGCTTTGATCTGGTGGTCAGCCTGATGATTTTCGCCGTCAGCCTGCCGGCGATGCTGATTGCGGGCCTGTTGATCTACCTGGAAGACGGCGCGCCGATTTTCTACCAGCAGGAACGCGTCGGCAAGAATGGGAAGCCTTTCATGGTGCGCAAGTTCCGCAGCATGCGCAACGACGCCGAGAAAGCCGGCAAGCCGCAGTGGGCCTCTTCCGATGATCCGCGCACGACTCGTGTCGGGCGCATCATCCGCAAATTGCGCATCGACGAACTGCCGCAGATCCTCAATGTCGTCAAGGGCGACATGAGTTTCGTCGGGCCGCGTCCGGAACGGCCGTTTTTCGTCAAGCAGCTTTGCCAGGACGTCCCGTTCTATAACGCCCGTCACAGCATCAAGCCTGGTATTACCGGTCTGGCGCAGGTACGCTATCAATACGGCGCATCGGTCGAAGATTCGATCCAGAAGTTGCAATACGATCTCTATTACGTCAAGAACAACAGCTTGTTCCTCGACATCCTGATCCTCATTGATACGTTGCAGGTCGTGGTCTTCGGCAAAGGACAGTAACGCATGGGTCGCGCTCGCCCGGTTGACTCCTGCGCCGCCAGCCGGCACCCCTGCCGGTCACGGGAGGGGAAGCGATGTTGATCGGAATTGCGTTTTACAGCCATGCGTTTTGCGCCGCAGCGTTCCTGCTGTTGACGATCCTGCTGCTGACGCGCTGGAAATCCAACACGCACGCCAAGGTCACGACCGCCGCGTCTTTACTGACAACGGCATGGGCGACAGTCGTCGCCTTCGAAACCCTCTCGGGCGCCCCCATTTCGCTGGCGGGCGAACTGCTTGAGCTTGGGCGCGATGCCGGCTGGACGCTGTTGCTGGTCAAGCTGCTCGGCGCCTTCAAGACAGATACGCCGCCCCGTATTGGCAACCTGAAGCCCTCGGTCATCGCGATTGCCCTGCTATACGGCGCCCTGTTTGCGGCAACCTTGTATGCCTACCTGCAAGGCGTCAGTATCGACGAGGTTCCGGTGGTTGTGCCTGGAATCCTGGGCAAGGTGGCCCTTGCGGTCGTTGGCATGCTGCTGGTGGAGCAACTCTACCGGAACGCCCCGGTTCGCGAGCGCTGGGGTATCAAGTTTGCCTGCATGGGCGTCGGCGGCTTGTTCGCCTATGATTTTTACCTTTACAGCGACGCCATGCTGTTTCGTCTCGTGAACCCGGAAATCTGGATCGCCCGTGGCGCGATCAATGCGTTGACGGCACCGCTGATCGCGCTGTCTGCTGCCCGCAATCCCAAGTGGTCGCTCGGTATCTCCGTGTCGCGCCAGGCGCTGTTCCACTCGGTGACCCTGTTCGGCTCGGCCATCTATTTGCTGGCGATGGCGGGGGCGGGCTACTACCTGCGTTACTTTGGCGGTACCTGGGGCGCTGTCATGCAGGGCACCTTCCTTGCCGGTGCGGTAGCGTTGCTGTTTGCCGTCCTGTTTTCCGGCACGTTCCGGTCGTGGCTGCGGGTGTTCATCAGCAAACATTTTTACAGCTACAACTACGATTATCGCGAAGAGTGGCTGCGATTCACCAAGACGTTATCCGAAGGCGGTCCGCAAATTACGGAACGCGCCATCCAGGCGGTGGCCAACCTGGTCGAAAGTCCAGGGGGAGTGCTCTATCTGTCCCGGGAGTCTGGCAATTGCGAACTGGTATCGCGCTGGAACATGCAAGTAGGGGACGACGTGGAGCCGGTCGACTCTGCCTTCTGTCACTTTCTGAAAACCCGGCAGTGGGTGGTCGATCTGCACGACTACCGTGAGGCGCCCGAGCGTTACGACGGGATGACGTTGCCGGCCTGGCTGGAACAAGTAGCCGATGCCTGGCTGGTCGTGCCGCTCATCCTGAGCAATGACCTGTGCGGCTTCGTCGTGCTGGCACGGGCGCGCAGCCGGATCGTCCTCAACTGGGAAGTCACTGACCTGCTCAAGATTGCCGGCAGCCAGGCCGCCAGTTATCTGGCTCAGCAGGAATCTGCCAATGCGCTGATGGTGGCGCGCCAGTTCGAATCCTTCAACCGGATGTCGACCTTCATCGTCCACGACCTGAAGAATCTGGTCTCGCAATTATCACTGCTTGTGGCCAACGCAGAAAGGCACAAGGACAACCCGGAATTTCAGCGCGACATGCTGGAAACGGTCGATCTGTCGGTCCAGAAGATGCGTCTGCTGCTACACAAGCTCGCCCGCGGCTCGGCAATCGAATCGCCAGGCCGGCTTCATATCGATAAACTGCTGAGACAGGCCATCGCGATCAAGTCGGGCGCCGAGCCCAAGCCGCAACTCGAGATCATCGATGCCGATCTGATGGTGGTGGCCGATCCAGCGCGCCTGGAGCGGGTGATCGGCCATATCATCCAGAATGCGGTCGAGGCGACAGCGAAGGAAGGACATGTCATTGTGCGTTTGCTGCGCTGGCATCGCGAAGCCGTGGTGGAATGCTCGGACACCGGCGCAGGCATGGATGATGAATTCATCCGCGAGCGCCTGTTCAAGCCGTTCGAATCAACCAAATCGGCCGGCATGGGAATCGGCGTCTTTGAAAGCCGGGAATACATCCAGGAATTGGGAGGACGCATCGAGGTGCAGAGCCAGCAGCCGGGCGGCACGACCTTTCGCATCATCCTGCCGTTGCACTTGCGCGACGCACAACCGGTTGGGCAGTTGGCCTGACCGCATCGAAGGAATATCGTGTCCCAGGATAAACAGAAATTACTGATCATCGAAGATGATCCCGGACTGCAGAAACAGCTCCGATGGAGTTTCGATTCATACGAGGTGATCGTCGCAGGCGATCGCGAAAGCGCGCTGGCGCATATCCGCCGGCATGAACCGGCAGTGGTCACGATGGATCTTGGTCTGCCGCCGGATCCCGATGGCGCAACCGAAGGCCTCGCCACGCTGCAGCAGATCCTGGCGCTGGCGCCGGATACGAAAGTCATCGTGCTGACGGGGAACCAGGATCACGACAATGCCGTAAAGGCGATCGGGCTCGGCGCCTACGACTTTCACCAGAAGCCGTTCGACCATGACGTGCTTGCATTGGTGGTACAGCGCGCGTTCTACCTGCATGCACTGCAGATGAAGAACCGGCAGCTGATGCAGAATCAGGCCGATTCGCCGGTGGCCGGCCTGATCAGCCGCGATCCGGGCATGCTCAAGGTTTGCCGCAGCATCGAAAAGGTCGCGCCGTCGTCAGCCAGCGTCATGCTCCTGGGGGAAAGCGGCACCGGCAAGGAAGTACTGGCCCGTGCGCTGCACCAGTTCAGCCCGCGCCGCGACAAGCGCTTTGTCGCGATCAACTGCGCGGCAATTCCTGAAAACCTGCTCGAAAGTGAATTATTCGGCTACGAAAAAGGTGCCTTCACCGGCGCGGTGAAACAGACGGTCGGCAAGATCGAGATGGCCAGCGGCGGCACCTTCTTCCTCGATGAAATCGGTGACCTTCCGATGGCGCTGCAGGCCAAGCTGCTGCGCTTTCTGCAGGAGCGGGTGATCGAACGGGTCGGCGGCCGTACCGAGATCCCGGTCGATGTGCGTATCGTCTGCGCAACGCACCAGAATCTGAAGGATCTGGCGGCTGCGGGGAGGTTCCGTGAGGATCTTTATTACCGGCTTTCGGAGATCGTGATCTCGATCCCGCCATTACGCGACCGCCTTGGTGACGCTGCCTTGCTGGCGCATTTTTTCAAAAACAAGTTTAGCCAGAAAGAGGGCAGGTCGGCGCTCAATTTCAGCACCGACGCGCTTGCCCAGATCGAAGCGCACCAGTGGCCAGGCAACGTCCGCGAAATGGAAAACTGCATCAAGCGCGCAGTGATCATGGTCGATGGTTCGCAAATCGGCGCCGACGACCTCGGTTTGAGCGGTGCGGCGGCCGAGGAAGAGCCGCTGAACCTGCGTCAGGTCCGCGACGAAGCTGAACAGCGGGCGCTGGTCAAGGCACTGGCGCGGGTCGATGGTAATGTAGCGAAGGCGGCGGAGCTGCTCGGCATCAGCCGGCCGACACTATACGATCTGATGGCGCGTCACAATGTGCGCTAGATTCCGTGGGGTTGCGGCCGTGATGCCCGTTGCGTCGTCTTCCGCATGCCTGATGGTCCCGGCAGTCGCCGCCGACCTGGCGCACACGATTACGGCGATCAAGCCCGCGATCGTCGCGGTCGGTACCTTTCAGAAGACGCGGAGTCCTGCGGTCGTCTTTTTCGGCACCGGCTTCGCCGTCGATGATGGGTTGACCATCATCACCAACGCGCACGTGGTCGCCCATCCGGTCAACACCGAGCAACTCGAGTCGCTCGGCGTTCTCGTGGGCAACGAAGGCAATACCGAGTTCCGCTCCGCCGTAGTGGTCGCAACCGACCGCGAGCATGATCTTGCGCGGCTGCGGATTACCGGGGCGCCATTGCCAGTGCTTCGAATCGGTGATTCGAGCCAGGTGCAGGAGGGGCAATCGATGGCGTTCACCGGCTTTCCGCTGGGTATGGTTCTCGGATTCACCAAAGTGACCCATCGCGGCATGATTTCATCCATCACGCCGATTGTGAAACCGGCGCTCAATTCCAGCCGGCTCGATCCGAAATCGATCGTTCAACTGCAGAAATCCGCGTATGGCGTCTTTCAGCTCGATGGCACGGCGTATCCGGGAAATAGCGGCAGTCCGCTATATGATACGGACTCCGGGGTCGTATACGGCATCATCAACATGGTGTTTGTTAAAGGCTTGAAGGAAACGGCGATCAGTCAGCCGAGTGGTATCACGTACGCAATCCAGAGCAATCACATCCGTTCCTTGATCGATCAAAAACCGCAGTGATGCGTTGCATGGCGGCATGATGTGCTTGCCTGATCGTTGTCTGGCAACGTGCGCATCGACCCAAGAATGCGCGTTGGCATGACAGTGGCGGACGGAATACGATGCCACAGTCGCGCGGCCTTGCTGGTTTGCGTGATCAAAGTCAGTAGGCGCCATCGCCTTATCCGTGAAAATCAGGTTCTGCCAGGGGCGACATACCTGCGGCGCCGATGACCAGGGTTTGCCACCCGCCGAGGATTTGCATGAGTGAGATCGACCATGAGGTGCCTTCCTTCCAGCGCCCGATGCTATTCGCCGAACAAGGGTCGCTCGACGCGCGGCTGCAGCAACTCGCGATCATGACCGCGTCGATGATGTTGGCGGAAAACTGCTCCATCATGCTCGCCGAGCAGGGCAGCGATGCGGTGCCGCATCTGAACGTATGGGCCTGCACCGGCGCGCTGTCGCCCGCTGCCTGGAAAGAATCGGCAGCGGCGGGAAGCGGCGTCGCGGGCCATGTCTTTGCCACCGGGGACTCGCTCATGATTGACGATATCCGCCGGTCGCCTTTTGCGGATTGCGCACGGCAACTCGCGGATCAGCACCCGAGCCTGCTGTGCGTGCCGATTCGCGTGAATGCCGCGACGGTGGGCGTGGTCAATGTCAGCGGCCGACATGTCGAGGGGCCTTTCGCCGGGCATGAATTGCGTTTGCTGGACATGATTGCCTTGTTCATCGGAAAGTCGATTCAGGTGTCCCAGTTGCAGTCGGTGCTCGATTCGCGTTTCGCGCAAATGGCGGTGATCCAGGAGACGACGCGCGGCCTCGGTCAGTCGCTCGCCGCCGGTCTCCCAAACCCCGATCAGGTGGCCAAGATCATGGCCAAGTCGTTCTACAAGGAGATGACGCGCGCCGGTTTCGGTGCGCGCCAGATCATCAACGCAGCCTCGGAGATCATCACCCAGTTGAGCGGCAACTTGCAGCGCCACAGTCGCCGCTTGCGCCGCGATACGGCCGACGTTGCAGAAGATACGGAAGCCGCAGGTGATTTACGGGCGCCGCCCGTGGCCTGAGCCGACCCGGTCGCCGGTCGGATCCGGGCGATTGCAACTGGGTTTCGACAACCTTGCGACGATGACGAACGTGTCCGTTTCTAGGGCTGCCAGCGTCGTGGTGTTATCATTAATGAAACTTAATGCTGTCAGGTACGACGAAAAGGAGGACTGCATGACTGAAAACAGGAAGACGTTGCGCCGGCGCCTTTCGCTGACGGCGGCCGGAATGGCGGCCGTTATTTCGATGCACTGCGCCGTCGCCGACACGCACGATGCGGTAGTGGGCGGCCGCGCCGAAACCCGCTCCCTCATTGCCTCCGCGGTGCAGTACGAAAACGCCGAAGGCGTCCCCCGTGACTACAAGAAAGCCGCGGCGATGTATTGCCAGGCGGCCCGCCTGGGCGATGCGGACGCACAGTACGCGCTCGGATGGATGTATGCCAACGGACGTGGTGTGCCGCACGACGATGCGGTGGCGGCGCAAATCTTTTCCCTTGCCGCCGATCGTGGCCATCCCGCAGCGAAGGTGATGCGTGGTTTCACCGCATCCGCCGCTGGGACGGCGCTTCCAGCCTGCCTGCTGCCCGACCCGCCGTCGAGCCTGACTCTGGTTGCGCCGGACATCGCCGGCCCCGGCATGGACCAGGCGTACTTCAAGGGACCGATCTTCAACATCGTCAACCGGCTTGCTCTGCGCTCCGGCATTGATCCGAAACTGGTGATGGCGGTGATCCTGGTGGAGTCCGGCTTCAATCCGCGTGCCCAGTCACCGCGAAACGCGCAAGGACTGATGCAGCTCATACCGGAAACCGCACAGCGCTTCCGGGTGAAAGATGCGTTCGATCCCGAAGAAAACATCAAGGGCGGCATCGCGTACCTGAGGTGGCTGCTGGCGTACTTTAAAGGCGACGTCGCGCTGGTGGCTGCGGCATATAACGCCGGCGAGGGAACGGTCGACAAGTACCGGGGTGTGCCGCCTTATCCGGAAACCCAGAAATACGTCAAGCGCATTGCACAGCTGTATCAAAAAGCGCTGCACCCCTACGAATCGCGCCTGATCCAGGCGGCGGTACCGTCTCGTCAAGCGGCACGACAGTAGCCGCTCAAAGCCCGACTTAGAAGTAATACGTCAGCATTGCCTGAACCATCTGGCGCTGCGGCAGGGCGCCGTATTCGCTGAACGAATTGCCGCCGTTATGCTGCAATTGCACCGACAGGTCGGCGCTGGTGAGGTGATAGCGTGCTTCGACCCAGTTCAGGCGGCTCTGGTCGGCGGTGTTGTATCGCACCATCGCGCGCAGGTCGAGATGCGCGACAACCGCATCCTGCCAGGTACCAAAGAAAAACAGCGCGCTGCGAGTTGGCAATTCCAACAGGTTCTGCACATCGCTGCGATAGCGGAAGTAGTTCAGGACCGACGTCGTGCCAAGTGCATCCCACGCATTCTTGCCGAGGGCAGCGCCGTTGTATTGGTATTCGGCGGTCAGCGACATCTTGCTGGCGGTAGTGTATGTCAGACCCGTCGCCAGACGCTGGCGGAAGGACTGGCTGCCGTCGATGCCGACCGCCTCGTCGTACTGCGACCGTGCCAAACCACCGGCCCATTCCACATAACCGACCGTAGCCGGATTGAGCAGGGCGGTGAGGTTGACACCGGCCTGCGCGGATTGTCCTGCGCCACCGAAGACCAGGAACTGCGGATTGAAATTTTCCGAAAATCGCGGACTGGCGGAAAGCATCCAGCGGGTGCGATTGTTGGTCGCGCCAAAATCCGGATTGAAGGAGGCATCGCTGGGCGTGCGCTCAAGCTTCGGCGCATAGATCGCAGTGACCGAGCCGCCGGGCAGCAGCGTCTGGCCGCGCAGCATGACGGTGCCTAGCCGGTTTTCCCTGAGGCTGTTGGGATCGATCGAGACCACCGAACGGATCGCACCGCTGCGGAAGAAGTCGGTCGGATTGTAGCCGTAGCCGACGCCCTGACGCGCGTTGATGCGGCCGGCATCGATGATGTTGTTCCCCTCGGGATGCCAGCTGACATAGGCTTCCTTCAGCGTGTTGACGGTGTTGCTGCGGGCGTCGGCAGACTGCGCGTAACGGTCGACGCGATCGCCGAATACCAGCCGCCAACCCGGGCTGAGGACGCCATCGTAAGACACGTCCAGCGACAGCCGGCCGGTGTTGTAATCGTCGACGCCGTAGCGCTGGCGGCTGCGGCCGACACTTCCTTCGGCAGAGATCCGCCACGGGCTGGTGCGTTGCGTGACGACCGGCGCGGCGTCGGCCAGCGACAGCGCATCGGCGTCGGCATCGTTCGGTGCCGGGGCTGCGATCGCATTGCACATCGCCAGCAGGGTCAGGGAACAGCAGGAAAGAATCCGCACGGGCTTACTCCGGTTGAAAGCGTGGTAAATAATCGCGCTGCAGCCACGCTTCGGGAACGTCGCGGAGGGCATAGTCGGTGTAACGCATGACAGTCACCCATTGCGGATCGAGGCCGTCGATGATGACGGTTTCGGTCGGCCGTTCGACGCCAAGCGCGGGTTTGTATTTGCGGTAATAGACGGTCTTGAGCAGACGCCCGCTCTCGGTGTAGAACCGCGCCTTCACCGGCCGGTTGCTGGACTGCTCGACCCACATCTCCAGCGTGTGATACGTCACCTCCGGCGTGTTGGCTGCGAGCGCCAGCTTGTAGCAGTGGCGGTTCTGGCGTTCGCCATCGACCACGTCTTCTTCGCCGGCCAGTTCGGCGTGATAGTCCTTGGCCAGGTTGACCGTCACCACGTCGCCATTCGCCGCCTGCCCCAGCAGCCGCTGTTGCGGCGACAGCCGGATGCTGGCCTTGCTGCCGGGGTCGAAGAACCAGAGGTCGTTGCCGTTCTTGAGCATCAGCTTGCCGGCATCGCGGGCCGGCGCGACGAAGCGCAGCAGGCTGCGGAACTGACCGCCGTTCGGATCCGCGCGCGAATAGATGGCCAGCGTATTGGTGTCGGTTTGCTTGCCGCTGCGATATTCGATCAGCGTGGCGTTCAGGCCGAAGGATTTTTCCGGATTGCGGATGGCATCGCTGGCAGCAAGGATCGTCTGCGCACTCGGCGCAGCATGTGCGGCAGCAAGACAGGCCAGGATAAAGCCGGCGGCAGCAGCGCGCGCGAAAGCAAGGCTCATGAGGTTGTGTTCCCTTCAGACGTGACGCAAGGCGTCGACGATGTTCATGCGGGCTGCCTGTTGCGACGGCCACCATGCGGACAAGCCGGCGATCAGGATCAGGCCGGAACCGGTGACCCCGATCAGCGTCCATTCCCCCCAGACCCGTACCGTCAGGGGCACCTCGGTGATGCGCCCCGGCGGCGTCCACGACAGGCCGCTCCAGTTGATGATGTTGGCCGCCAGGATCGCCAGGACGATGCCGAGCACCGCGCCGATCAGACCCAGCAGCAAGCCCTCGAGGACGAACAGGTTGCGGATCTCGCGCCGCTTCAGACCGATCGCGCGCAAGGTGCCGATCTCGACCGTACGCTCGACGACCGCCATGCTCATCGTATTGCCGAGCATGAAAACCACGATCGTTCCGATCAACAGCGAGATGAAGCCGAAGATCACGTCGAACAGGCGGATCGTTTGTTCGTAAAACGGATTGAGCGTGCGGAAATCGAGGATCGTGAGCGCATCCTTCTGCGGTGACTTCGCGATCACGTCCCGCAGCAGCGTCTCTGCCGCCGGCATCGCATGGGTGCTCTTGAGCTGCACCTCGATCGCCGTGACTTTCGGCTTGCCGTTGCCGTAGATGAGTTTCTGCGCCTGTGACAGATGCAGGGCGACGAAGATATCGTCGAGCTCCTTGACGCCTTGTTCCTCGGCCTTCACGATATTGAGCTGCGCCATGTTCGGCGCGCCGTGGGTATTTGGCGCCAGCAACTCGATGCGGGTCTTGCTGGGGGAGGGTGCTTTCGGCGTTTCCTGCGCCGAAAGCGCCGCGATATCGTTGGGCAAAAGGTCATTGGCTGACGCGGATGGCGTTGGAGCAGCTGGTTCGCCAGCGCGCTTGCAATTGCTGACCTTGAGCGGCGCGCACAGGTCGAGCGCGCGTGCCACGCCGGTGCCGACCACGGCCGCATCGCTTGCGGTGCCGGTCAGTGCCAGCGGCGCAGGCAACACCGGAAATGCATATTCGTTCCAGAGCCGCATCCGGTTCTGGTCATCCACCACGATGCCCATGCCAACCACGGTGCGCGACGCCGCCGCCGCGAAGTTACCGGCGATGCCGCCCAGTTGCAGGGTTGGCGTCACGACCGCGAGCAGCGGCGCGAGTGCGGCATCACCCTTGACGGCGGCGATGAGCGCATCATAATCGTCGATGCCGTAGGCCGCCGGATTGCCATTCCCGTACAGGAAATAGTCCTTGCGCTGAATCTGGAAGTGTCCGCTTTGTGTGACGAAGCCGGTCTCCAGCCCGTAGGTAATGTTGCGCACGTAACCACCGAACAGGAGCAGCGAAAAGCCGCCGATCATCACCGCCAGCAGGCTCGTCAGCGAGCGGCGCCGGTTGCGCAGCAAATTGCGCAGCGCTAGAGAAAGGGTAAGCGCGAGCCGGTTCATGGTGGCGCGGCGCTCTCGTCGTCATTGCGTTTGATCGAGACGATCCGGCCATCGCTGATGAAGACGGCATCATCGGCTTCGGCCAGCACCATCGGGTCGTGCGATGAAAAAATGAAGGATGCATGGAAAGCCTTCTGCATCTTGCGCATCAGCCGGATGATCATCGCGCCGGTGTGGCTGTCGAGATTGGCGGTCGGCTCATCGGCGAGGATCAGCTTTGGCCCACGCACCAGCGCCCGTGCGATCGCCACCCGCTGACGCTGGCCGCCGGAGAGCTGGCCCGGCCGGTTGCGTGCCCTGTCGAAAAGTCCGACCGCCTTCAGGATTCCCTCGACCCGCTGTCGTCGTTCAGTCGTGCCGATGCCCGCCATCAGCAACGGATACTCGACGTTTTCATAAGCGTTCAGGATCGGCAACAGGTTGAAGTTCTGGAAGATGAAGCCGATGTGCCGCGCGCGGAAGTCCGACAGCGCATCGTCGCTCATGCCCTGGACCGGATGGCCGGCGACGATGATCTCGCCCGTATCTGGCCGGTCGATGCAGCCGATCAGGTTCAGCAAGGTCGTCTTGCCGCTGCCGGATGGGCCGGACAGCACCGTAAAGCGGTCGGGGCGGATCAGCACGTTTACGTCCGTGAGTGCCGGTACGTCGACCGCGTCGAGTCGGTACGCCTTGTTGACATGATTGAGGATGACCGGCTCAGTCGTCCTGGCCGATGTTTCGGGCAATGCTGAAGCGGATATATGCGAGGGAGCCACGCTCATGGATGGTTTGCCGGTAATGCCTTGCTTCAATCGGTATCGTACTCACACGCATTATATGAGACAGTGTGAGCCCATCGTTCTTTATGCGGAAATCCCGCCACCTGCTGTGGCGAAATTGAATGTCGGAAAATCTTACACTGCCCCGCAAAGTCACTGCGCCGTCGCCCTGCGCAACCTATGGCGGACCACTCCGGTTTCAAGGGATGAGCAAGCCGACGCAGCAATGGTTGGTGCCATGACGAAACGGCGCATCCTGTTCTTCGCCGAAGCGGTAACGCTGGCCCATGTCGCCCGTCCGATCGCCCTGGCGGCCACCCTCGACCCTGAGCGCTACGTGTCCTTCCTGGCATGTGACGCGCGCTACAGCCGCTTCATGGCGTCGGACACAACCCAGGCCTTGCCGCTTCATAGCATCAGCAGCGCGCAGTTCCTGAAGTCCCTCGCACGGGGCAGCCCGGTGTACGATCTCGCGACGCTGCGCGATTACCTGCGGGAAGACCTGGCCCTGATCGACCGCATTCAACCCGATCTGATCGTCGGCGATTTCCGCCTGTCGCTGTCGGTCGGCGCGCGCCTGGCCGGCGTTCCCTACGCCGCGGTGACGAATGCGTACTGGAGTCCGCATTACCGGCACCGCAGCTTTCCGATGCCGGTGCTGCCGATGACCAGGGTAGTGCCAGTGGCGCTGGCGCGCAGCCTGTTCCAGATGGCCCAGCCGCTGGCGTTTCCGTTGCATTGCCGCCCGCTGAACCGGCTGCGCACGGAAAACGGCCTGGCCTCGTTCGGGTCGGACCTGCGGAAAATCTATACCGATGCCGACCACAGGCTCTACGCGGACGATCCGGACATGTTCCCGCTAGATGGACTGCCAGCGACCGATTGCCATCTCGGTCCGGTACTCTGGTCGCCGCCGATGTCTGTGCCGGATGCATGGAAGGCGATCGATGCCAGCCGGCCCACCGTTTACCTGACGCTGGGCAGTTCGGGATCCGTGGATACGGCTCGCAAGGTACTCGAGGCCGTCGCCGATGCCGGCATGAATCTGATCGTGGCAAGTGCCGGTGCGTCGCTTCCTTCTTTACGGCATCCCCGCATCTTCGTCTCCGACTTTGTGCCTGGCAATGCTGCAGTGGCTTTATCCCAACTTGTGATCTGCAACGGCGGCAGTCCCACCAGCCAGCAGGCGCTTGCTGCGGGTGTCCCGGTGCTCGGCATTGCCGGCAACATGGACCAGTTCCTGAACATGGAAGGCGTGGTGCGGGCTGGCGCTGGATGCGTCCTGCGGGCCGACCGTATCGATCATGCGGCGTTGGCTGGCCGCGTGGAGGCCATGCTCGCCGACGCGCCGATGCGCGAGGCAGCCCGCAGCATTGGACAGCGAATTCGGGGCAAGCCGCTCAACGCGGCGTTCGGCGGATTCTTGGACGGATTGCCGAGATAGGCGCCGCGGTCGCCCCCGTCCAGCGGTGCATGCGCCGTCGTGCTCTGGCCATCGCCTATGTTCGGTGCCGCACATAAGACGTGTCGGGAAACTTTACACAATCCTGCTATTTCCTAAAAAAACATAGTTTCGTTTGGCATAACACATTGATATTAATCAATTTAATTCCGTTGGCATACTTAATGCTCTATGTCATGCACTGAGAAGGAGTCATTCTCGAATTCGCAGTCTTATCGAACACCCCGGAGATACATCATGAAATTGAACAAGAAAGCATTTCTCGCAGTAGCAATCTCGGCACTGCTGGCAGCGCCACTGGCAGCACAGGCAACCGAGTTTACGTTCAGCCCGACTGGTACAGCCGCCGGTAACATCACGGGTGTATCGACCATCGATCAGGCGCCTGGCAGTGCATTGGCAGTCGGCGGTACGGCAGCCATCCTGTCGGCGGCGACGGGCGGCACGAACACCGGCTTCACGCTGTATTACCAGGCAAACCTGCAGGTTCTGCAAAATACGAATGGCGGCATTCAGTTTTCGAACGGTACGGATGGCCATTACTTTACCTTCATCGCCGGTTTCGGCGAGAAGGTCGTCAGTGCCCAGCCATATCCAGGCACCGCAACGTTCGCACTTGACGCGACCAACCCAGTCAACTACTTCAAGATCTACGCGAACACAAGTAGCGGTAACAACCTGACTGGCTCGGGTTTTGGTGTCGGTACATTGATTCTTTCCGGTCGCGTGACGAACGAAGCCACCAGCAACTTCCAGGTGAGCAGTACCACACCCGTACTCCTCGACCAGGCTGGCGTGGATAACTGGTCCGGTCAGAAGACCGTGACCGGTGCAGGTACGACCGATCTGACAGTGACGATCGACATGGTGAACGCAGGTTACTTCCCGAACTTCAATCTGGCCAACTCGGTTGCCTTTTCATTCTTCAACACGTCTGCTGTCGATCCTTTCAAACAAGTCGATCCTTCGCAATGCATCAACACCGACACATCGAAATGTAACGCTGGCGGCGGTATCAATGCTGCGACCTCGATCGGGACCGTGAACGGCGACCTGTTCCTGGGCGGCGCGAATTTCCTGCTGCAAGCTGACGCGAACGAGTCCGTTGCACTTTCGACTCGGGTGCCAGAGCCGGCAACCACCGCAATGCTGGGCCTTGGTCTGGCACTGCTGGGCGCATTCGGTATCTCCCGCAAGAAAAACCAGGCGTAATTACCTGGCCGCTTCTACGAGCGGTGCGGTTCCGGCGGGAAGCTAGCGCCGGTACCAACTACAAAAGCGAACCCTGATCCGGTTCGCTTTTTTGTTTGCGACTGCGACATGCAGCGAGCGGGTGATCGATCGTTTTGTCAGGCTCTGGTACATCAATTGCGGTCGACGATGCCCGTTTTAATCGCGACGATTGTTTTCACCCGCAAGATGACGATTGCCAAGAAAATGACCGCAGGTAATTTGGTGAGGAATTTTGAATGTCGAGGCGCTTTACATAGTGTGCGATCTTTTCATAGATTCTTATAAGAAATTCTTCTAACTCATTGATATTAAAAGAAAATAGCGATTGGCATATTTTCTGCTGAAGGGGCGATCAGAGAAGGATTCTTCTCAATCGTCGTCCCATCGTTAAGTCACGGAGAAACATAATGAAATTAAGGAATAAAGCAGTTCTTTCATCAGCGATCGCGCTCATGCTCGCCGCGCCGCTTGCAGCGCAGGCAACCGATATCACATTCAGCCCAACCGGCCTTGCAGGCGGTAATATTTCTGGCGTCTCGACAATCGACCAGGCGCCCGGCAGCGCGCTGGCCTTCGGCGGTACTGCCGCGATCAATGCCGCAGCCAATGGCACTGGCAACACCGGCTTCACGCTGTTTTACCAGGCGAACCTGCAGGTGCTGCAAAACACGAACGGCGACATTCTCTTTTCAAACGGCACGGGCGGCAATTTCTTTACCTTCGTCGCCGGGTTCGGCGAGAACGTCATCAGTGCCCAGCCCTATCCGGGCACGGCCACCTTCGCTCTTGACACGACCAACCCGGTCAATTATTTCAAGATCTACGCAAATACCAGTGCTGGCGACAACCTGACCGGGGCCGGCTTCGGCGACGGCAAATTGATTCTGTCAGGCCGCGTGACGAGCGAAGCGACCAGCAACTTCCAGGTGAGCAGCATTACGCCTGTGCTTCTCGACCAGGCAGGCGCCAATGACTGGGGCACGCAGCAGACCGTGACCGGCGCCGGCACGACCGACTTGACGGTAACGATCGATAGCGCCGACAGCGGCTATTTCCCGAGTCTCGATCTGGCAACCGCAATTGCTTTTTCGTTTTTCAACACCTCGGCGGTGGATCCGTTCAAGCAAGTCAATCCATCGAAGTGCGTCAATACCGACACGTCAAAATGCAGCATTGGCGGTGGCATCGACGCAACTACGTCGATTGGCAGCGTCAACGGTGACTTGAATCTGGGTGGCGCAAATTTCCTGCTGCAGGCAGATGCAAATGAGTCGATTTCCGTTCCGACCCGGGTGCCTGAGCCAGCGACATCGGCAATGTTGGGACTTGGCCTGAGCCTGCTGGGACTGTTCGGCATTTCCCGCAAGAAGAATCAGAGTTAAAGGATAAGTCACGAACGGCGCGCGGCATCGCAGGATGCAGAGCAATGTCGCCGGCGCGATGGCAGGCTTTTCGCGACGGCGCGGGCGGGCGTGCCAGCGCAATGCGATGAAACTTGCGTGGTCCAAGTACCCGCCCAAGATAAATTGTGAATGTCTGCGGCCCCAATGGGCGCGCTGCGGCGCTGGTCTCCCCTTGCAGTGCACGCACTGCGGCGGGTCAACCGCCTAGCCCCGCCCCGCATCTGATCAGGACTACATCCATTTCCCAATTTATCCTGGCTGGGTACTCAAGCGTCCGGTCCGCGCAGCTTTTTGGCGGGGACCCCGCCCCAGACGGAATTCGGTTCGATCTGACTTCCTTTGGGGACGATCGCTCCCATCGCGATGATGGCGTTGTCGCCAATCGTGACGCCCGCCAGCACCACGGCATGCGCGCCCACGGTGACGTTGTTTCCGATGGTGATCTTGTAATGTGCCAGCTTGTGTCCCTCGATCACATGCGGCACCAGCAATGCAAACTGTCCGACAATCGAATTGGCGCCAATTTCGATCAGTGGCGGATCGAGAATGATGCCAGAGCTGTAAGTGTTGGCGCCCAGTCGGGCGCCGAGGATCTGGTAAATCAGCCGCATCAGGGGCACTGGAACCGAGCCGCTGCGCAACACGGGATAGAACAGGATCAAATAGAACAGCAGGTAGACGTGATACCCGAATTCGTCTCGCGAACCCGGCAGGATCTCGCCTTCCCGCAACGGATAACTGCGCAGGAAGATTCGGTATGCGAGAAACGCGTAGCAATAGATAAGGAAAGCACCCGCGAGAAACAGGATGATGCCCCGGAAATCTCCCGGTGGCAGCCAGCCCAGCACGAGCCTGTCAGTGAGCAGCGCCAGCACGACCACGATCGACAGGATCGTCATGAACGTGAAAATCTCGAGTCCACGTATCTTCCGCATGGCAGCTTCCTCGTAAAAATCCTGATGGGTTGGGTAAAGTGCGCTGTTGATGCGGTGCTTGACTCAGTCAACCGTCGTCAGTTCGTACAAGGGGCGTCGCAACGACCTTGCCGCAGCAGCCGGTCCTGCGCCGATTCGACCCATGAAGACGCTCGCGTGGGCCGCAGGCGCGCCGATCACGGCTTCGAGCTGCCGCGCTACTTCCGGGCCTTTGGCGATCATGTCGGGCAGCGAGGAATACGATGTCTTCATACGGACGTACCGTGAAAAAATCAGTGGAGTCAATTCCGGCTGCAATTGTAATTCCAGGCTGGCCGCGGTCAGCCAGAAACGCTGGGTCGCCCGTCCGCCGGCGACATAGTCGTCGATCGTGCACGGCGGGTGGTCGGCCAGGATGACGAAGTGTGCAGCGCAGGCAAGAGCAGGTATGAAATCCATCTGTACACGCGGTACAACCGTTCCCGCCAGATAGCGATTGAAAAAATCCACGCGAGACCAGCTCTGCATGATCCATTGCATCAGCCGGGTGGTCATCGGATCGACGCCTAGGGCCTGGTCCGGAACTCGATCCTCGCTGAACCTGGCGTGCCACTGGATCACTGCGACATGGGTCCGGTACGCCTCGGGCAGCGTCAGGCGCAATTTCGCATTCCGGAACAACAGGCGCGCCGCCCGAAAACGATTGCGTGCCCCTTCGAGCCACAGGATGCGATAGCCACTGCCGACCGCTGCCTCCAGGGCCGTTTTTTCGGATGCCGTCAGGGCCCGTGTGGGCATCGGACGGCGTTGCACGCTTCGCCTCTGGATATAGGGAATCAATGGGTCCGGGTGCACGTCCGCCGACTGCGAGAATTGCACGTCGAAGGTAGGGGCAGTGTCGGGCGTACCAATCCGGCGTGTCACGTGAGCCGTCAATCCGAATGCGGTGGCGGCGATGCTGAGTGTTTCGAGCAGCGCTCCCAGCGCAATCTGACTCGGATGTCCATCGAGGTCGTATACACAGTGGGCTCGGGTATCGCTGCCATGCACGACGACATGCTGCGAATCGACGATCTCAAAGCGCCATGGCTGAGTGTTGTCGCCACTGGGCGCCCAGCGCGCAGCGTCCAGTATCTGATGCAGGATATCAGGTGTTGTCATCGCGATCCCATCAGGGCGGTAGACGGCGCCTGGCGATTTTCAGCGCAAGACGCTGCAGAAAATGCCGGTTCCCGCCGGGCCTCCACGTATGCACGAAGCGGTTGCGATATGCATCGAATTGCAGGCCGTGCGGCGCCGACAGTACCTTGCCGCGCCCAAGCAGGATCTTCAGCGCTTCGCCTGCGGCCACGCCGGCGCACAACTGGCAGCCGATGATGCTCGACGGCCCACGGCGTTCGGCAAGGCTGACTGACGAGGGATCAGCGAGGTAGCCGAAATGCAATCCGCGCGGCGCCAGCCCGAGCAGGAAGCGCAACGCTTTTTCATTGTCCGGCAAATCGCCCCACTGGAAATATTCTTCGAACGTCATCTTGCCAGGGAGGAAATTCAGGAGCGCTGCGCCCATGCCGAGCGGCGCCGCCGTGATCGCCGGGATCGATTTTTGCGCGCAGGCGGCGAAGGCGTCCCGGCGCGCCGAAAACGCGAAAAAATCAAGGCCGTCCACATACAGATCGACGTCCTGGAAGAAACTCTCGAGATTTCCAGACGTCAGTCCGTCGGGAAAGATACGGATATCGACGTCGGGATTGATGTCGCGCGCCATCGCGGCCAGGACTTCGGCTTTTGGCTTGCCGATAGTGGACATCGACGCACCGACCTGCCGGTTGAAGTTCGCGACATCGAAGGTATCGAAATCGGCAATGTGGAATGCGCCAATGCCAAGACGAACCAGCGTCAACAGGTGCACGCCGCCGACGCCACCCATGCCTGCGATGGCGACGCGCTTGTTGCGCAGTGCCGCCTGTTCGGCACGAGTCACCCAGCCTATGTTGCGCGAGAACGCGTCATCGTAGGAATATGACGCGCTCATTGGTTTAGCGGAAGAAACAGTAAGACAATACGCAAGTCAGCAAGAGACAGCAACTGAACGGCTGGCATCACGATCGTCCCTGCTCAGCGCTGGCCGGTCTTGAGCCGGTGGTGGATACCGATCTCATCGCGACTGGAGAAGAAGAAAGGATAGAACGATCGTTCCTTGCTGGCATTTTCAAACAGGCCGCCAAATTTGTTGATCTGGTCGGCCATGTGTTGGCATTCCAGGCGCAGCAGCACTGCTGGCGCGTCGACCCGGGCGCATAGACGCTCTGGGCCAAAATCTTCGAATCCAAGCATGCGTTTGTAGAAGACGGCATGGCGCGGATTTACCTCGATGACGTAATCCGTATAAAGATGCATCTTGTGCGAATAAATATAGGAGATGTGCATCAGTGCCGCAAACACACGCTTCGGCGTGTCCTTGTCGATTGCCAGGCGCGACGGCTCGCACAGTCGTCGCGATTGCGCGCGCAACGAATCGAGCTCGGGTTTGAATGTCGCGTCGGCTGGCAACCCGTCTTCACCGTCGAAACACAGCGTCATCGTGCCGACGGTTTTTCCTGCAGTATCGGCCGTCAAGGTGATTGCATTCGGCTGAGCTGCGGGCGGTGATTCAACCGAGTAGCCGCGCCAGGAATACATCTTCTTGAGCAGCATCGTTGCTGCCTCGCGCCTTCCCTGCGAATTCGCCATCCGAATATTGAATTCCTGCAGATCGAACGGCGAATCCGCATCGTCTGCTTCCTGTGGAATCAGAACGGCGGGGTCGCGAGCGCGGTTCGGCGACTGGAACGACACGATGGTCGATTCATCCCGGAAGATCGCGGGACTCATGATGAAAGATATCTCATGCAGAAAACTCGATAAAAAAAGACTTGGCTTGGGGATCGGGATGGATCTTTGGCCCTGTCACTTCGTGGATCGTCTCGACGCTCAAAGTTCTTTTAGCAGGCGTCGGGCTTCATCGGCCTTCGAATACGTTTTTGAATCCGCGAGTTGCTCCAGCTCCTTGCGCGCATTCACCTTGTCGCCTGCCTTCATCAAGGCGATTGCGAGATGGAGATGCAGATCATTTGCTCCCGGCGTCAGGGAGCTCGCTTTTTGCAGCAAACCCAGGCCACGGGCGTCGTTTCCTCTCTCCACCAGGATCCAGCCAAGAGTATCCATGATCACCGGGTTCGTTGGCGCCAGCTTCAACGCGCGCTCAGCGGTATCGAGCGCCCGCGGATCTTTTTCCTGCTGATATGCGTATGCCAGGTTGTTGAGAACAGCCGGGTTTTGCGGTGTTGCTTTCGCAACGATCTCGTATTGTTCGATGGCCGCCTTGTCATCGTGCCGCGCGGACAGGCTGCTTGCAAAGTAGACCCGCGTCTGCATGTCCGCAGGCGTGTCTAGCAGATACTTCGCGATCCGTGCGTCGGCTTCCTTTGCCTTGCCGCTTGCCAGCATGGCGGTATGCAGCTTGCTCATGACCGAGTTGACGTTACCGGTAGCGAGCGCCTGTTCGTATGGTTTTTGCGCCAGCGCAGGCTTCTTTTGCGCCATCATGATGTCGCCTTCCAGCACGTAGCCGAACGCCTGTTTCGGCCGTTGTTTCTGTACTTGACGCGCCACTTTCAATGCGGCGTCGAAATCGCCCTGGGTTTCGTAGACGCTGACGAGCGCAGCTTGCGCCTCGAGATTGTCGGGCTGGAGCTTGAGCGCATTATTGAGCGCGGCGATGGCCTCGGGCCAATTCTGGGTGCTTGCGTGAATCGATGCGATGCGCAATTGCGCCGCCGGAGATTTCGGCGCAGATGAAGCCAGTCGCTTGAACGTCGCCAGTGCGCCTGGCATGTCGTTGCTGACCGCTTGGCTCTGGCCGAGCAAATCCAGCACGGCCGGGTTGATATCGTTGCTAGCGTAAAGTTTTTGCGCCAGCGCGAGTGCCTTTTCCTTGGCGCCGATCTTGAGATAGTGTGTACCAAGCCGGAGCGAAGGCGGCAACGCCGCCGGACTCTCTGCTGCCGCCTTTTCGAACCAGGTCGTCGCTTCCACGGTCTGTCCGCTTGCCTGCGCCAGTTCAGCCAGAGCGGTCATCGCGGCGACGTTTTTCTTGTCGATTGCCAGCAAAGTCTCGAAGCGCTTCTTGGCTGCCTCAGGATGGCGGTCCAGCAGATCGAGACGCGCAAGATTTTCGATTGCGGGGAAATAAGTCGGCGTCATCGTCACGGCTTTTTCAAAGCTGCTGCGGGCCATCGGCAGATTCTTGAGGCCGAGGTAGACACCGCCCTTCAGGTTTTGCACCATCGGATCGTTGGGCTGCTTCTTTTCAAGCGCCAGGACCGATTCCAACGCCTTGTCGTACTGCTTGAGGCGCAGTTGGGTCATCACCAGCAACGAGCCCGCCTTGGCCGACTTCTCATCGAGTCCGGCTGCAAGTTCGAGTTCCGATACGGCCTTCGCGTCCTCGCCCTGACCGAGCTTGCTCATGCCGAGGGCAGTATGCACGATGGCCATTTTCGGCGCGATCGCACCTGCCTTTTCGAAGTATTCCGTGGCGCGTGCGTAGTCCCGGTTCTGAAGCGCCGATTCGCCCGCGATCATGAAGAGTTGCGGATCCTGGGGCGCTTCTTTCAGTGCATCCGAAATCACGGTGGAGGCGCGGTCGAGATTGCCGTTTTTCAAAAGCGTCGATGCCAAAAGCTTGCGGGCGTACAGATTTTCCGGGTTCGCGGCGAGGTATTTTTTCAGATTCTGCTCGGCCTGTTCGGTCGAGCCGAGTGCGTATTGCACCGCGCCTGCCAGAAGCAGGCTCGGCATGTGTTCTGGGGCAGATTTCAGTACCTGCTGCAGCCCCGCCAGCGCTTCCGCGTTCTTGCCCTGGTTGAAGTCGAGCAGTGCCTGCGTGTAGAAAATCAGCAGACTGGCCGGTTTTTTCTTGCGTGCTGCGTCGATGTCGGTTTTTGCTTCCGCGTATTTGCCTGACGTGATGTTTAGCGTTGCCCGTGCGATCTGGGGCGTGATGTTCGCCGGTTGCAGCTTGATGGCCTCGTCGAATGCCTTGATGGCTTCGTCCGGGCGCCCGTTCGCGCGCATCAGATCGCCCTTGAACATCCAGGCGTCGCCATCGGCAGTGTTCTTCTGCAAGGCGAGGTCGATGAACCGCGTCGCGCCTTGCATGTCGTTACCGACTGCGGCAACCTTTGCCAGCCCGACAAGCGCCGCGCTGGAATCCGGCTGCCGGTCCAGCGCTTTCTGGAAGGCGTCCTTTGCCTCCTCGCGTTTGCCGATCGCAAGCAACGCATCACCGCGCAGCGCCAGGGTCGCCGCTGTCTCGGTCACACCTGCTGTCGGCGCGGTTAGTTCAAGGACCTTCTGATATTTTCCGAGCGCCATCAGCACTTTGCTCAGCACCGGTGTGACGCGATCACTCTTGACGCCAAGCGAGGCCGCTTTTTGCAGCTCCTTTTCAGCTGCGAGAGCATCGCCTGCATCTGCGTAGATAGCGCCCAGCGCAAATCGCGCCTCGCCGTTTTCGGGATCTTTTTGCAGCGCGTTCTTGAGCTGGATGATCGCAGCCTTGCTGTCACCCTTTTGCTGGTATTGCGCGGCTTCCACGACGAGCGCCGCGGTATCTTGTGACTTGCCGCATCCCGTTAAAAACAAGGTCAGAAAAATGCCGGATGCCGTGTTCAGCAGGATTGCTTTCTTTAAATCTCTTGCGCGGTTCATTCACAGTCCATATTCGAATTCAGTTCAGAAATTTGCGTACCGCAAGGTGTTGACTGCCAGGCAATTTCTTGTCCTTAGAGGGTACTACAAACGGCAAGTTCTAGGCCAACAATGTTTCGCTGAATACAAGGTCGCAGCGGGTTGTCTGCCTCTCGATTACAGCATGTTTCTTTTAAAAACAGTTCGCTTCTAACAATGTTCGAGTAGGCCTCGATGCTTCGACGATACTGAATTTCGCCGACGTTTTCTGACGATGCGGTGTTTTACTTTAAGCCGAGCAATTGTCGATGCGGTCGGTCTTTGCAATTTGTTAAGTTGCCGACCGCACAGAGGTTGTGAAGTTTACTAGAGATAATCCATTCGACGGTCGGCGGCTTCAGCACCCAATTGTTAATTTACAGCAACAAATTATGCCTCCCATATGTGAAAATTCCGGCGGCTACCGGAGCGGCGAGCGGCAAGTCCAAAGTGATTACTGGACCCTCCTTCGCTCTCCCGGCTCAGAAAACGATAGCACTTCAGCGCAAACGGCGTGTTTGAAGACGCAGCAAAATCCAGTAAAGGGCCTCACAGTGAACAGCAAACTCCTCTCGATATCTGCCTCCATGCTCGTGTTACTCGCCGGTTGCGGTGGTGGCGGCGGCGGCGGCGCCACCACCACCTCGGCAACTCCGTCAAGCGGATCCGGTACGACCACTGGATCCGGGTCGACCGGCGCCGGCGCCGGTACCGGCGCGGGCGCTGGCGCGGGAACGATTCCAGTAACCGGTTCGAGCGGCCCCACAGTGCCGATCGAGCCCGCAATTTCCAGCTTGTACTCGACACCGCACCACTTTGACAAACCGAACAACATTGATCCCCGAAACGGCGATAACTACAGCGTGGTTGCTGACTACACGCCGGGTGCCGATACTGTCTTCGAAGGTGTTGCCGTCAAGACCGTTGCAATTACACGTGACGTGACGAAAAACGGTACGCCGCTCCCGCGATCGTCGCAAACGGATTTTTTCCAGATATCCCCGTATAAATTGATCGGCACGACGTTCCCGGGTCAAAATAATTTCTACGTCGTGGCGTCAGCGCAGATCGCGTTGCCGCCCGCTGGCAAACCTGGGGATACCGGCAATTTCTATAATTCCACGACTTACGATTCGGCTGCCAAGAACTTTGTCGTCGCCACCTCGACCCAAACATGGAAAGTCAGTGCGGATACAGATACTTCAGTTATCTTCTGCATCGACTCAGTGGTCACCACGGTGGGTGTCACGGGAACCAAGACGAAGTCGGATTGCTACCGGATCGATAGAAACGGCACGATTCCGTCGATTTTCTTCACGGTGCCGAACTAGATTTGGCCGCTCGACAGTGCCGCGGTTCGCGCGCGGCATGCATCGGATTGCGTTCCCTCTAAAAAAAATCGCGGCCGCCCGACAAGGTGTGCCGCGATTTCTTTTTGCCCCCAACGAGACCACCATGCCGCCGATGGTCGGGGTGAGAGGATTCGAACCTCCGGCCTCGACGTCCCGAACGTAGCGCTCTACCAGGCTAAGCTACACCCCGTATGCCGACACAATGGCACAATGCCCCGAATCGATTATTGATACCGCTCTAGCGATCCCGATCGACCGCGAAGCGACATAAATCCAGCAAAGAATTTTTAAACTGTCCATCCGGCACGTCAGCCAGCGATTTCCGGGCAACTGCGGCGGCAGCTTCAGCGCGATTCTTGGTGTAATCGAGCGCGCCTGAGCGGGTGATCAAGCTCAATATTTCATCGAAATGCTGTTCATCGCCGGTTTCGATGCAGCCGCGAACCAGGTTGCGCTGCGCCGCGGTGCCATTCTCCATCAGATAGATCAGTGGCAGGGTCGGCTTGCCCTCGCGCAGATCATCGCCGACGTTCTTGCCGATTGCAGCAGCATTGCCGGAGTAGTCGAGCACATCGTCCACCAGCTGGAAGGCGGTGCCGATCGAGCGTCCGTATTCCGCGGCCGAGGCCACGGCGGCATCAGTCGCGCCAGCGATCAGGGCGCCGATCTCGGCGGCGGCTTCGAAGAGCTTTGCAGTCTTCGACCGAATCACCTGCAGGTAACGGGCTTCGGTGACGTCAGGATCGTGCATGTTCAGAAGCTGCAGGACTTCGCCTTCTGCAATCACGTTGGTGGCGTCGGCCAGGATGCGCATAACGCGCATGTCGTCGATCGCCACCATCATCTGGAATGCGCGCGAGTAGACGAAATCGCCGACCAGCACCGAGGCGGCGTTGCCGAACAGGGCGTTGGCCGTTTCGCGGCCGCGCCGCAGCGAGGATTCGTCGACGACATCATCGTGCAGCAGGGTAGCGGTGTGGATGAATTCGATGACCGCCGCGAGCTGGTGGTGATGGCTGCCGCGAATGCCCCAGGCGTTTGCCATCAGCAGGACCAGGACCGGACGGATCCGCTTGCCACCGGCGCTGATGATGTAGTCGGCGATCTGGTTCACCAGCGGCACTTCGGACTGCAACTGCTGTCGGATGACTGCATCGACTTCGCGCATGTCTGCGGCGATGGTCAGGGCAATGCTGTTCTGGGTAGGGGGCATGGTTGCAACAGACAAGAAGGTCCTCCAAACGTCGCGGAGTGGCCGCATTATACGACGACTGGCCCCAGGCCCGTGCCCGGCGCCGCCCGTAGCGTGTCGCCGACGCGGCTGCTGCCTGCCGAGGTAACGCAATCGCATTTTGACGTGGGACCTAAGTGCATGTATAATTTGGGGTTTTCCCGAATCGACACGTATTTTTCACCGCGCCGGCAGCACTCAGCGGTGTCCTCGCGTCGGCTCGCGACAGAAAAAGTCCCTTAATTTATTGATGAGGTTTCTCATGTACGCGGTCATAAAAACCGGTGGCAAGCAGTATAAAGTTGTCGCTGGCGAAAAATTTAAAGTAGAACAGATACCGGCAGACATTGGTTCCGAAATCACCATCGATCAAGTGCTCGCAGTCGGAGCGGGCGACACCATTCGTTTTGGTGCGCCACTGGTTGAAGGTGCCACGGTACTGGCTACGGTTCTGGCGCATGGTCGCCACGATAAGGTCAAGATTTTCAAGATGCGTCGCCGCAAGCACTACCAGAAACACCAGGGCCATCGCCAGAACTTCACCGAATTGCAAATCGTCTCGATCAACGGCTAGATTGGGCCGCTGTTTGTATTAACCAGTTATCCAGGAGTCTGAAATGGCACACAAAAAAGGCGGCGGCACGACGCGAAATGGTCGCGATTCCGAGTCAAAGCGACTTGGCGTGAAGGTGTATGGCGGCCAGGCGATCAATGCTGGCGGCATCATCATCCGTCAACGCGGCACCAAGACCCATCCCGGCGAAAACGTCGGCATGGGCAAGGATCACACGTTGTTTGCGCTGGTCCAGGGCAAGGTACAGTTCCTGGTCAAGGGCGCGGCACAACGTCAGTTCGTGACGGTGGTTCCAGCAGCACCCGTTTCAGAAGCAACTGCCTGAGCTCGACGCGCACGGCAACAGAGGCAAGGCGCAAGCCTTCGATCGAAAGGCTCTGCCACGGTAGAGCCTTTTTTTATTTTGGGCGGCACAAATGAAGTTTATCGACGAAGCAAAAATCGAAGTCATTGCCGGCGACGGTGGCAATGGCGTCGCCTCCTTTTGTCGGGAAAAATTCAGGCCGTTCGGCGGCCCGGATGGCGGTGACGGCGGCAAGGGCGGCGGTATCTGGGCGGTCGCCGACCGTAACATCAACACGCTGGTGGATTTCCGTTTTTCGAAATTGCACAAGGCGCGCAATGGCGAGAACGGCCGTGGCGCCGATTGCTACGGCAAGGGCGCGGACGACATCATGTTGCGCATGCCGGTCGGCACGCTCATCATCGACCAGAACGACGGCGAGCTGGTGGCCGACCTGACCGAGCATGGCCAGGTAGCGTTGCTTGCAAAGGGCGGCGAGGGCGGCTGGGGTAACATCCATTTCAAAAGTTCGACCAATCGTGCACCGCGCCAGAAGGGCGACGGCAAGGAAGGCGAACGGCGTGAGCTGAAACTCGAACTCAAGGTGCTGGCCGATGTGGGCCTGCTCGGCATGCCGAATGCGGGCAAGTCGACCTTTATTTCCGCGGTGTCGAATGCGCGGCCGAAGATCGCCGACTATCCATTTACGACCTTGCATCCAAACCTGGGCGTGGTGCGCGTGAGCCACGAGAAGAGCTTCGTGATCGCCGACATTCCGGGCCTGATCGAAGGCGCCGCTGATGGCGCCGGGCTCGGCGTGCAGTTCCTGCGCCATCTGCAGCGCACCCGGCTGCTGCTGCATATCGTCGACCTCGCGCCCTTCGACGAGGCGGTCGATCCGGTCAAGGAAGCCAAGGCGATTGTCAAGGAATTGAAGAAATACGACGAATCGCTGTTCGACAAGCCACGCTGGCTGGTCCTGAACAAGCTCGACATGGTGCCGGAAGAAGAGCGAGCCAAGCGGGTCAAGGCCTTCGTCAAGCGCTTCGGCTGGAAGGGGCCGGTGTTCGAGATCTCGGCGCTGACACGCGCCGGTTGCGAAGACTTGGTCATCGAGATCTACAATTATCTCGCCGAGCAACGTGCCTCCGAATATCGCGCCGAAGAGACGCAGATGGTCGAGGAAGCGCGCAGCATTGTGTCGATCGATCCGGACGATCCGCGGTTCAAGGTCATGGAATAACACACTAGCGAATTCGGGCGACTTCATGCACGACGTGATTCAGAAAGCAATACGCCTGATCGTCAAGGTCGGCTCTTCCCTGGTAACCAATGACGGCCGCGGTCTCGATCATGCGGCGATCGCGCGCTGGGCGGCGCAGATCGCCGATTTGCGTGGTCTTGGCAAGGAAGTGGTGCTGGTCAGTTCAGGCGCGATCGCCGAGGGCATGCAGCGCCTTGGCTTTGAGCGCCGTCCGACCGCCATCCACGAATTGCAGGCCTGTGCCGCGGTCGGCCAGATGGGCCTGGCGCAGATCTATGAAACCAGCTTTTCGGCGCATTCACTGCGCACGGCCCAGGTGCTGCTCACGCATGCCGACCTGGCCGACCGCGAGCGCTACCTGAACGCCCGTTCGACGCTTTTCACGCTGCTGCGACTGGGCGTGGTCCCGATCATCAACGAGAACGACACCGTGGTGACGGACGAGATCAAGTTCGGCGACAACGACACGCTCGGCGCTCTGGTGGCCAATCTGATCGAGGCCGATGCCCTGGTCATCCTCACGGATCAGAAGGGGCTGTATTCCGCCGATCCCCGCAGCAACCCCGACGCACAGTTCGTGCATGTCGGGCGGGCCGGCGATCCGGCGCTGGAAGCCATGGCAGGCGGCGCCGGCAGCGCCATCGGCCGTGGCGGCATGCTTACCAAGATCCTTGCCGCCAAGCGCGCCGCGACATCCGGCGCCCACACGATCATCGCTTGGGGCCGCGAAGACGAGGTGCTCACGCGGCTGGCAGCGGGCGAGGCGATCGGCACCATGCTGACCGCGCAGACGGCGCAGCTCACCGCACGCAAGCAATGGATGGCAGATCACCTGCAGACGGCTGGTCGGGTGGTGCTGGATGCCGGTGCGGTGCAGAAGGTGACCGCTGAAGGAAAGTCGCTGCTGCCGATCGGCGTGACCGCTGTCGCCGGTGAATTTGGCCGTGGCGCGGTCATCACCTGCGTGAGCGAGAGCGGCGTTGCGATCGCACGCGGCATCACCAACTACACCAGCTCCGAAGCGCGCCGCATCCTGCGCCGGCCTTCTAGCGAGATCCTGTCGATCCTGGGTTTTGTCGAAGAGCCGGAGCTGATACACCGCGATAACCTGGTACTGCTGTAGCCAATTTCGAAACAGGTTTTTGAAACCAGAATGGCGAGGCGCGCTGGCACACACAGCACGGCGCTACGGCAAGCCGATGCAACGACGCCAGCCGGGTGTTGATTGACGCAGTTAATTCATCAGGTCGTTGGTCAATGTGCGGCGCATCCGGAACCGCCGCAGCATCTCGGCGGCATCGCCGGCGATGCTGTTTCCGGCACAAAAATAATCCCGTGAGAGGGCTGCCTGCTGGCGGTTCACGCCGTTGGACAAGATCGGCTCCCATTCGCTGCTGCGGGCCTGCGACCAGGTGCCGTCGGCATGGCCGAGCGCGTAGATCTTCTGTTCGCGCGATTCGCAGCGGATGCCTTCGTAGCGGACGTTCTTCGCGCCTGACGAACTGACGCTCACCAGCGTGTAGCGGACCACGCCATCTTTGCCCACGCTGAGGGATTTCGCATCGATTGCAAAGCGCTGCGTCGCAATCGCACTGACATCGAACGGCAACAAGTTGGCGTCCTGCGGCAGTGCGGGAAGCTGCAATGCCATTTCCTGCCAGGTCTTGTTGTCGTCTTCGAACGGGTCCGGTGCGCGACTCCCGGTACTGCCGCAGGCGGTCAGGCCAGCCATCAGCGCCAGCAGGACCGCGCCTGTGACCGCACGTCGTCCGGCACGCGGCAGCCGCATCCTGCGATCGGCCGAACTGGCAAGAACCGGATTCTGCATTTCAAAAGTCATCGAAAGCCTTCATTCATTTTTTGGGGCAGGGTCGATGACACCGGCCGGCGGTATTTCGTCGTGGGCGTGTGGCGTATGCGGCTGACGCACGAAGCGCGCCGGATGGCGTAACGCTCCCGATGCAGGCGCCGGACGGGTCAGGAAGCGCGACAGTTCCTGCAGGGCGCGCAAGTAGACATCACGCTTGAATTCGATCACGACATCCAGCGGCACCCAGTACTCATGCCAGCGCCAGGCGTCGAATTCCGGGTGTTCGGTCAGGCGCAGGTTGACGTCGCAATCGCGCCCGACCATCCGCAGCAGGAACCAGATCTGCTTCTGGCCACGGTAGTGGCCGCGGATTTCACGCTTGATGAAACGATCGGGTACTTCGTAGCGCAACCAGTCGCGGGTGCGGCCGATGACGCGCACGTGTTCGGCGCGCAGTCCGACTTCTTCCTCGAGCTCGCGATACATCGCCTGCTCCGGCGTTTCACCGAATTTGATGCCGCCTTGCGGGAATTGCCACGAGTGCTCGCGCACCCGTTTGCCCCACCATACTTCATTCTGCGTGTTGAGCAGGATGATGCCGACGTTCGGGCGAAAGCCTTCACGGTCCAGCATGTTGTACCCCAAAACTTTCTGCGGCTAATGCACCCAGAGTCGACGCGCTATGCCAGAGCCCGGTAATCCATTGGGGCCGAGCGGAGCGCCTGCAGTGACGATTGAATCAAATGTGCGAAGAGAGGGTGCATCGGCCAGCTAATCCTTTAAAATTGGGTTGATTATAACTCTCTCTTTTTAAAAAGAACTTTACGCATGCGCGCCTCACGATTTTTTATTGCTACCCTCAAGGAAGCCCCTTCCGACGCCGAAATCGTCAGTCATAAACTGATGATGCGGGCCGGGATGATCAAGCGTCTCGGCTCGGGTATTTACACGTACATGCCGATGGGTCTGCGGGTCATCCGCAAGGTGGAGGCGATCGTGCGCGAAGAGATGAATCGCGCCGGCGCGATCGAGTTGCTGATGCCAGTGGTGCAGCCGGCCGAGTTCTGGCAGGAGACCGGCCGCTGGCAAAAATACGGCGCCGAGCTGATGCGCGTGAAGGATCGGCATGGGCGCGATTTCATCATCCAGCCGACGTCGGAAGAAGTCATCACCGACATCGCCCGCACCGAGCTGCGCTCCTACCGCCAGCTGCCGGTCAACTTCTATCATGTCCAGACCAAGTTCCGTGACGAGCGCCGGCCACGCTTTGGCCTGATGCGCGGCCGCGAGTTCACGATGAAGGATGCCTACTCCTTTGATCGCGACGTCGCTGGCCTTCAGCAGTCCTACCAGATCATGTACGACGCCTATGTGCGCATCTTCAACCGCTTCGGCCTGCAGTTTCGTCCCGTGGCAGCCGACAACGGCGCCATCGGCGGGTCCGGCTCGCACGAGTTCCACGGCCTCGCCGACACTGGCGAGGATGGCATCGTCTTTTGCCCGACCTCGCAGTACGCTGCCAACATGGAAGCCGCGGAAGCGCTGGCGCCGGCCGCCGGCGCGCCCGGCGTGCAGTCGCTGACCAAGACACCGACACCCGGCAAGTCGACGTGCGCCGATGTCGCCGCCTTGCTCGGCCTGCCGCTGACGCAGACGGTGAAGTCGCTGGTGCTGACGGTCGAGCCCGAAGCCGGCAAGGACGGCGCGCCTGCCGCTGGTGAGAAATCCGTCTGGCTGCTGCTGCTGCGCGGTGACCACGACCTCAATGAAGTCAAGGCTGCGAAAGTACCGGGCCTGGCGAACTACCGCTTCGCAACCGAAGCCGAAATTGTCGAATACTTCGGCACCAAGCCGGGCTACCTGGGCCCGATCGGCACCGTCAAGCCGGTCAACGTGGTGGCCGATCGCAGCGTCGCCGCGATGACCGACTTCGTCTGCGGCGCCAATGAAGCCGATTTTCACTACACGGGCGTGAACTGGGGGCGCGACCTGCCGCAACCGGCCGTCTTCGACCTGCGCAATGTGGTCGCCGGCGATCCTTCGCCGGATGGCCAGGGCGTGCTGGCGATCCAGCGTGGCATCGAGGTCGGTCATGTATTTCAGCTTGGCACCCGTTATTCGGAAGACATGAAGGCGACTTATCTCGACGAGAACGGCAAGCCGCAATTGCTGCAGATGGGCTGCTACGGCATCGGCGTGACACGTATCCTGGGGGCGGCGATCGAGCAGAATTTCGACGAGCGAGGCATCGTCTGGCCGACCGCGATCGCGCCGTTCGAAGTGGTGCTGTGCCCGATGGGCTATGACCGCAGCGAATCCGTAAAGGCGGAAACCGACCGCCTCTACGCCGCATTGCAGCAGGCCGGCGTCGACGTCATCCTCGACGATCGCGGCGAGCGGCCCGGCGCCATGTTCGCCGACTGGGAACTGATCGGCGTGCCGCACCGGGTCGTCATTGGCGAACGCAGCATCAAGGAAGGCAAGCTCGAATACCAGGGCCGGCGCGAGGCGGCTGCCACCGGCGTGGCGATTGCCGAAATGGTCGGCTTCGTGCAGAGCCGACTGGCGGCGTGAACCTTTTGCCGGGTTCGCGGCGGCGTACCGGCGCATTCGCGCTGCTGTGCGTTGCGCTGATCACATTCAGTGACTTGGCGCTGGCTGGCAACCAGAAAGAAGAAGCCCTGGCCGATTCGGTACGCATCGCGCTGGCGCGCTCCATCACCGATGCCCGGCCGCCAGTACAACGCTTTTCCGACATCCAGGAACGCATCAAATACCTGTACTGGGTCGGCGAGATGTCCGAACGGCTCAAGAAAAAGCTGCCGGACGTGCAGATCCGTACCGAGTTCCTCAAGACAGTTTGGTACGAATCACGCCGTGCCGGTCTTGACCCCGGCATGGTGCTGGGCTTGATCCAGGTTGAGTCGGCGTTTCGGAAGTACGCCCTGTCGCCGGTCGGGGCGCGCGGTTTGATGCAGGTGATGCCGTTCTGGACGCGCGTGATCGGCAATGGCGAACCGAGCAAGCTGTTTCACCTGCAGTCGAACCTGCGTTATGGTTGCTCGATCCTGCGCATGTACATCGACATGGAGCGGGGTGATCTGTTCCTGGCGCTGGGCCGCTATAACGGCAGCCGCGGTCGGGACGACTATCCGAATGCGGTGCTCCACGCCTGGAAAAACTGGGAATACAAAAGCTGAAAACACAGATACAAAAACGCCCGCGATTTGCGGGCGTTTTTGTTTGGCACTGTGGAAGAATTATTTCAAGTGGTCGGAGATCAGTTTCGTCATCTCGAACATCGACACTTGCTTCTTGCCGCCAAAGACAGCCTTCAGTTTTTCATCTGCATCGATCATGCGTTTGTTGGCTTCGTTCTGCAGCTTGAACTTCTTGATGTATTCCCAAACTTTTTTCGTCACTTCCGTGCGTGGCAATGGAGCGGCGCCGACGACTGCAGCCAAGACAGCAGATGGCGTCATCGCTTTCATGAAGGCGGCGTTGGGTTTGCGCGGAGTGGCCGATTTTACTGCGACTTTCTTTGCTGCCGGTGCGGCTTTTTTAGCCGGTGCGGCTTTTTTGGCTGCAGGCGCTGCCTTGGCTGCTACCTTTTTTGCGGCTGGTTTGGCAGCAGCGGCTTTTTTGGCCGGAGCGGCCTTTTTAGCCGGAGCAGCTTTCGCGGCCGGTTTTTTTGCAGCGGGCTTTTTTACGGCTGCTGCAGGTTTTTTGGCTGTTGCCATCGTTACGCCTCCTTCACAGAGAGTGTTGGGAAATTGCGCCATATCACGCACCGACAATAGTGGTGTGGTTTTCCCAGGGACGCAAGTGTTTTTTGCACCAAATGCATCATTCTTCACAGCCGCAGAAAATCCTGTTTTCTCCTATGAGAATCGGGATATTCAGCGACCCGATCGACGGGCCGGCAAACGATCGGTCCGCGCGCTGCGACTGCGTGGATCGGAAAAGCGGGCCATCCGACCGCACTGCCGGCGGCGCGGTAGTCCTTCGAAATACGACCTTCTTCCTATGAGAATACCGCTGCAGAGCAGAGCAGAGCGCGCCTCACATCCCCGGCATCATGCCCTTCATCCCGCGCATCATCTTCATCAGGCCGCCGCCCTTGAGCTTCTTCATCATCGACTGCATCTGGTCGAATTGCGCCAGCATACGATTGACTTCCTGCACCTGGACGCCGGCGCCGGTGGCGATGCGGCGCTTGCGGGACGCCTTGATCAGCTCGGGTTTGCTGCGCTCGGCTGGCGTCATCGAGTTGATGATGCCCTCCATGCGGCGCACCTGCTGGTCGGCCATGCCCATGTTGGCGCCAGAGGCGGCCTGCTGAAACTGCGCCGGCAGTTTGTCCATCAGGCTGGCCATGCCGCCCATCTTCTTCATCTGCGAGATCTGCGCCTTGAAGTCGTTGAGGTCGAATTTCCCGCCGCCCTTGATCTTCTGCGCGAGGTCCTGCGCGGCGGCGATGTCGACCCCTTTGCGGGCTTCTTCGACCAGCGCCAGGATGTCGCCCATGCCGAGGATGCGGTCAGCCATGCGCTGCGGATCGAAGGCTTCGAGGCCGTCGAGCTTCTCGGCGACGCCGGCAAACTTGATCGGCTTGCCGGTGATGTGGCGAACCGATAGGGCTGCACCGCCGCGCGAGTCGCCATCGAGCTTGGTCAGCACGATGCCGGTCAGCGGCAGGGCGTCGTTGAACGCCTTGGCGGTGTTGATCGCATCCTGGCCCAGCATGGCGTCGACCACGAACAGGGTTTCGATCGGCTTCAGGGCGGCGTGCAGGGCGGCGATCTCGGCCATCATGGCTTCGTCGATGCCGAGCCGGCCAGCGGTGTCGACGATCAGCACGTCGTGGTAATGCTTTTTCGCGTAGTCGAGCGCGGCCAGCACGATATCGACCGGCTTGTCGGTCGGCAGGGAAGGGAAGAAGTCGGCGCCGACCTGCTTCGTGACCGTCTCCAGCTGGCCGATTGCGGCCGGCCGGTAGATGTCGGCCGAGACTGTCAGCACCTTCTTCTTCTTTTGCTCGCGCAGGTACTTGGCCAGCTTGCCGACGGTGGTGGTCTTGCCGGCGCCTTGCAGGCCGGCCATCAGGATCACCGCTGGCGGCTGGGTGGCGAAGCTCAGCTGCGAGGCTTCCGGACCGAGGTCCGCGCCCATGATGGCGGCCAGTTCGCGCTGCACCACGCCGACCAGCGCCTGGCCTGGCGTGAGCGAGCCGATCACGTCGACACCCTGGGCGCGCTCCTTGACGCGACCGATGAATTCGCGCACCGCCGGCAAGGCGACGTCGGCCTCAAGCAGGGCGAGCCGCACTTCGCGCAGCATTTCCGCGGTATTGGCTTCGGTGAGGCGTGCCTCGCCGCGCATGGTCTTGACGACTTTGGCAAGTCGCTGGGTCAGATTGTCGAGCATGAGATCCTGGAGTGGGGAACGATTGCGGGTGTTGCGCCGGGCGGAAGAACCGACCGTCGAGGCGGATTCGGCATTGCGGATAACCCGTATTTTAACCGATGGATGCCTGATTTCGATGGGTCTGGCCCTGCATTCAGGTAGGCCGCGGGCAAGGTTCAAGGTATATTGCGATCCGGGCTTTGCGAACAGATGCACGAAGGTTTGCGGTAGCGATCCATCGCTGCCAATGGCATGCGATACGATGTTTTCGCCGGCTGCAACCACAGTGCGCGACGCCACCCGTAACACACATACTCCAGGAGACCTCGATGAAACACGCACCTTCCCGCCGTCTGATCGCATTGGCGGTCACTTCCCTGCTGGCCTTCTCCAGCGCCGCGCAAGCCGACGACGTGATCCGGCTGGGTAACCTGAAGCTGGCGCATTTCGGCGCCGTCTCCTATATCAAGGAAATCGCCCCGAAGTGCGGCATCAAGGTCGAGGAAAAAACCTTCGCCAAGGGTCTCGATGTCATGCAGGGCATCATCGCCGGCGAGCTCGATGTCGGCGCCACCGCCTCCGAAGCGGCGATTTCCGGTCGCGCCAACGGCACGCCGATCTACGTCGTCGCCGGTTTCGCCAGGGGTGGTGCGCGTCTGGTCGCGCGTCCCGACGCCGGGATCAAGTCGATCAAGGACCTGAAGGGCAAGAAGGTCGGCGTGACTCGTGGCGGCATCCAGGAAGTGCTGCTGGCCGCCGAGCTGGCGCAGAACGGCGTGACGTCTTCGGACGTTCCGGGCAAGGACGTGCAGCTCATCTACCTGGCATATCCGGACCTGAACCAGGCGCTGCTGGGCAAGAATCTCGATGCGATCATGCAGACCGAGCCGCAATCCTCGCAGGCGATCAACAAGGGCTTCGGCGTCGAGGTGATGAAGCCATACGACACCCCGATCGGCGAGCCGATCCGGACCCTGGTCATGACCGAGAAGTTCTACAAGGAGCAGCGGCCCCTGGCGGAGAAGTTCATGCGTTGCTTCGTCGAGGCGACCCGCACCTTCATCGAAACCAAGGGCGCGGCTGAAAAATATGTGACCCAGACCATCTTCAAGGGCCAGATCAGCAAGGAAGACTTCAACGATGCGATCGGCAACTCGCCGTATTCCTACGACATCACGCCGGAACACATCCAGGTCACCACCGACGTCATGGCCAAGTACGGCACCGGCAAGATGGCCAAGCCGCCGGTGGCGAAGGACTGGGTCAAGACCGATCTGCTCGAGGCCGCCAAGAAAAGCCTGAACGTCAAATAATCGCGGCACCGACGCACTGAGGAGCACGGGATGGCAAAAATGAAGTGGCGCGAGATGTCGACCGGGCTGATCGTCCCGGTCGTCGCGATTCTCGTCTGGCAGTTGTGTTCATCGATGGGCTGGGTCAATCCGCTGGTGCTGCCATCGCCGCTGGCGGTGGTGCGCAAGTGGTTCGAGTACCTGTCGCCGACCGAGCCCTACGGCGGCGGCAACTGGCTGATGTGGCTGGTCTCGGGGGAACTGATCCGCGACACCATGGGCAGCATGTACCGGGTCGTGACCGGCTTCGTGGTGGGCGCCGGGCTGGCCCTGCCGCTCGGCCTGTCGATGGGCTCCAGCCAGCGCGTCTATGCCTGGATGAATCCGCTGGTCCAGGTCCTGCGGCCGATTCCGCCGATTGCCTATATTCCGCTGTCGATCCTGTGGTTCGGTCTCGGCAATCCGCCGGCCATCTTCCTGATCGCCATCGGCGCGTTCTTCCCGGTGCTGATCAACACCATCGCCGGGGTGCGCCATGTCGACGGCATCTACCTGCGCGCCGCACGTAACCTCGGCGCCAGCCAGCGCACCATGTTCATGCGGGTCATGCTGCCGGCCGCCGTGCCGTACATCCTCTCGGGCGTGCGGATCGGCATCGGTACCGCCTTCATCGTCGTCATCGTCTCGGAAATGATCGCGGTCAACAACGGTCTCGGGTTCCGCATCCTCGAGGCGCGCGAATACTTTTGGTCCGACAAGATCATCGCCGGCATGATCAGCATCGGCCTGCTCGGGCTGGCGATCGACCTCGCCGTCACCCGCCTGAACAATCATTTGCTGCGCTGGCACCGTGGCCTGGAGAACTGACTTGACGACCCAAACCAGCGATTCGCAGATTCGTATCACCGGCGTCAACAAGGTCTTTGCTACCGGCGAGAAGGAAGTCGTGGCCTTGAAGGACATCAACCTGGAGATACCGGAGGGACAGTTCGTCTGCCTGCTCGGGCCGTCCGGTTGCGGCAAGTCGACGCTGCTCAACGCAGTTGCCGGGTTTTCCCTGCCGACCTCCGGCACCATCACTACCGATGGCAAGGTGGTGACTGCACCCGGCCCGGACCGCGGCATGGTATTCCAGGAATATGCGCTTTTCCCGTGGATGACGGTCGAACAGAACATCGGCTTCGGTCTCGAGATCAAGAACATGCCGAAGGCCCAAATCGCGCAGCGGGTGGCGTCGCTGCTGGGCACACTCGGCCTGACCGATTTCCGCAGCCGGTTTCCGAAAGACCTGTCCGGCGGCATGCGGCAGCGGGTGGCGATCGCCCGCGTGCTGGCGCTGGATTCACCGATCCTGCTGATGGACGAGCCGTTCGGCGCGCTGGATGCCCTGACCCGGCGCAACCTGCAGGACGAGCTGCTGCGCATCTGGTCGGAGCTGAAGAAGACCATCCTCTTCGTCACGCACAGCATCGAGGAAGCGATCTACCTGGCCGACCGGATCGTCGTCATGACGTATCGGCCCGGCACCGTCAAGCGCGACATCATCGTCGAACTGCCGCGCCTGCGCGATCCGTCGTCGAGCGACTTCAATGCCTTGAAGCGCGAGCTCGGGCAACTGGTCATGGAAGAGCAGCAGCGGCATCACAATGATGAACTGCGCATGGCGGCGATCGATTGATTCGTATCGGCGACGCCTGGCAAGGTCGCGTTCGATTCAGGTCATTTCAATGGTCGTAAAAATCGGCGCGGCGGCAGCCGTGCACCGTCGGGCGGCAGCCGAGTTGGTGTAGACTCGGCGCATGCAAATGACGCTTTTCATTCTCGCCTCGCTGCTCTATCTGGCGTGTGCCTTCATGCCCTCGGAACGCGTCACGGTGATTGCCGGCGGCACTGCGCTGGCGTGGCTGCTCCACGGTGCGGCGCTGGCTGCGGACATGATCGCGCCCGGTTCGCTGCGGCTCGGTTTTGCGACCGTTCTGTCGGCCACGCTGTGGGTTTCGGTCGGCGCCTACTGGCTTGAAAACCGCAATTTTGCGCTCGATGGCTTGCGCGTCCTGATGCTGCCGGTGGCGGCCGTGGCAACCTTGCTGCCTCCGCTTTTTCCGGGCAGCGTGGTGCCGATGGAAGGCAAGTCGCCGCTATTCGCCTGGCATGTCACCATCGCCATCCTGGCCTACAGTACATTGACCATTGCAGCCTTTCATGCGGTCCTGATGGCGCTGCAGGAGTCGAGGCTGCACGCCCGCACTTCGGCTCCCGGCAGCACCTGGCTGGCGGCGGCGATCGAGCGCCTGCCAGCGCTGCTCACCATGGAAAAGCTGCTGTTTCGCCTGATCGCGTTCGGCTTCTTCCTGCTGACCCTGACGGTCGCGTCGGGCATCCTGTTCTCCGAGCAGATTTTCGGCAAGCCGCTGACATGGGATCACAAGACCGTGTTCACGTTGTTGTCGTGGTTGCTGTTCGGCGTGCTGCTGGCCGGGCGCCGGTGGCGCGGCTGGCGCGGCAAGACGGCGCTCAGCTTTACCCTGACCGGATTCGCCACGCTGTTTCTCGCCTACGTCGGCAGCCGGTTCGTGCTGGAAGTGGTGCTGCACCGGGGGCTGGCTTGAAGCTCGGCATCTGGATCTTCATTGGCGTGGTGGCGTGGCTATGGTTCAACGGTACGCGCAAGCAGCAGCGCCGGGCGCAGGAGAAAGCGCGGGCTGACGCTGCCGGCGCCCCATCCCCAGGCACCGCGATCGAGCGCATGGTCGCTTGCGCGCATTGTGGCCTGCACGTGCCGGCTTCGGATGCGATCGTGTCCGGCATCGGTGCGAGTTTCTGCTCGGAGGCGCATCGCCGGTTGCACCCCCCCGCATGAACGATGTCCTGTTCGACGCCGCCAGGCTGCCCCGTGAGACGTTCTGGCGGACGCTGACCACATTCACCGTCACCCGTATCCTGATCGCGCTGTTGCTGCTGATTTACCTCAGCTTCAATAGCAGCAAGCCGTTCGGCGACAGCGAGCAGTTGCTGTACTGGGAAACCTGCATCGCCTACGTACTGATGTCGCTTTTCTTCGCAGCGCTCGCCACTTTTTACCGCAAGGGTTTCCTGGCGCAGCTGACGGCGCAGATCGCGGGCGACATCGTGGTCGTCTCGATCCTTTACATCGCCGCTGGCGGCGGCAGGAGCGGGCTGGCAATCCTGTATCTGTTCCCGCTGGCCGGCGGCGCCATTCTTGCGCCGTTGCTGGTCGCCTGCTTCTTCGTTGCCGTCGTCACCCTGATCCTGCTCAGCGAAAGCGGCTATGCATTGCTGGAGGCGACCAGTGAAACCACCGTCTCCCAGGCCGGGCTGTACGGCGCGGCATTTTTCGTCGCGGTGTTTGCAATCAACCGGCTGGCGGCGCGCCTGATCAAGCAGGAAGAACTGGCCGCAGAACGGGGCCGCCAGCTGGAGCTTCAGGAATCAATCAACCGGCTGGTCATCGCCGACATGGGCGATGGCATCCTGGTGGTGCAGGGCGATGGCACCGTCCTGACGAGCAATCCGGCTGCCGATCGGATGCTCGGATTGAACCTGCCGCGTGGCGGTCGAGGGCTGGTGCTGTCCGAGCATGCGACGCTGGCGCCGATTGCCGACGCCTTCGCCAAGTGGACGCAGCACCCTGATTCGAGCGCTGATGTCGAGCAGGCATCCACCTTCGTGCAGGTCAAACCACTCGGCGAAGTCGCCAGCACGCCAGCGACGCCGGCAACCTCGGCCTGGACCAGCCGGCGCGAACTCAGCGCCCATCTGAAGCTGCGGTTCGCACGGGTACGGGCCGATCGCATGGTGCAGGACCGCAGCGTCATCTTCATGCAGGACGTGAGCGAAATCGACAACCAGGCGCAGCAGCTCAAGCTGGCCTCGATGGGACGTCTGACCGCCAGCATTGCGCATGAAGTGCGCAATCCGCTGTCGGCGATTTCGTATTCAGCCTCGTTGCTGCTGGAAGAAAGCGTCGAGCCAGGACAGACCCGCCTGCTGCGCATCGTGATCGACAACGTGACCCGCCTGAACCGGATGATCGAGGATATCCTGCGCCTGTCACGCAAGGTGCATCGGCCCGACGAACCCCTGGCGCTGGCGCAGGCGGTGACGGCCATTCTCGCCGAGTTCGTGGAGACCCACGGCGTGCCGGAGCAGCTGATCCGGGTGGCGCCGATCGGCGCGTATCGGGTCTGGTTTGACGGCATGCATTTGCAGGAAGTACTGTTGAACCTGCTCTCGAATGCACTGCGCTATGCCAGCGGGCAGCCTGGCAGCATCCGCATCGATATCCTGCCAGTCTCGAGCGCGCGCCTCGAACTGCATGTGCAGGACGACGGTGCGTCGATCACGCAGGAGGTACGGGCCCACCTGTTCGAGCCGTTCTACACGACCTCGAGCAAGGGCACCGGGCTCGGTCTGTACCTGGCGCGCGAACTGTGTCTCAACAACGGTGCCGTGCTCGATTACGAATACCGTGCCGATCTTGCGGCGATGGTCGACGATGCGGGCAAGGAATGGCATGATGCCGATCAGGCGGGCAGCGTGAAAGTGACCGAGCCAAGCGGGCGCTTCGTGATCACCTTCGCCACTGCCCGCCAGGCGTGACGCCACCCGAGCACCAGGCGATGGCTGGCTGCCGCAGCAGCCAGCCGGTTGCGGCCGAAGCCGGGCCAAAACCGGGCCAAAACCGAGCCGCAAACTGGCATTCGTTCCACGCCGCATCCAATGCCATACTTTACCGATCAAACAACTGGAATCTAGCCTCCCATGTCTTCTCCGCGCATCCTGATAGTCGACGACGAAGCCGATCTGCGCGAACTGCTGGAAATCACCCTGGTCCGCATGGGACTCGATGTCGACAGCGCCGAATCGCTGGCGGCTGCGCGCCGCCACCTTCGCCAACGTGAATATGCACTGGTGCTGACCGACATGCGGCTGGGAGACGGCCTCGGGATCGAACTGGTTCAGGAGATCTCGGCGCAGTACAAGAACACGCCAGTCGCCGTGATCACCGCATTCGGCAGCGCCGATAATGCCGTCATCGCGCTCAAGGCGGGTGCATTCGACTATCTCTCGAAGCCGGTCGCGCTCGATCAGTTGCGCGCCATGGTGCAGTCGGCCTTGCGCACCAGCGCCGGCAGCCTCGGCGGTACGGCAGCCGGGCAAGCGGCGCAATCACCGGTGGCGGGAACCTTGCGCCTGCGTGGCGAGTCGGCCGCGATGCGCGACCTGCGCGCGCAGATCGTGCGGCTCGCGCGCAGCATGGCGCCGGTGGCGATCAACGGCGAATCCGGCAGCGGCAAGGAGCTCGCCGCGCGCGACATCCACGCCCTGAGCGCGCGCGGCGACAAGCCGTTCATCGCCGTGAACTGCGGTGCGATTCCCGAAGCGCTGATGGAAGCGGAGTTTTTCGGCTATCGAAAGGGCGCCTTCACCGGTGCGGCCGACGACCGTGATGGATTTTTTCAGGCGGCCAATGGCGGCACCCTGCTGCTCGACGAAGTGGCAGACCTGCCGCTGGCGATGCAGGTCAAGCTGCTGCGCGCGATCCAGGAGCGGCGCGTGCGCAAGGTCGGCGCAACTGCCGAAGAGCCGGTCGACGTGCGCCTGATCAGCGCCACCCACCAGGATCTGGCCGCATGCGTCGAACAAGGCCGGTTCCGGCAAGACCTGTTCTACCGTCTCAATGTGATCGAACTGAAGCTGCCGCCGCTGCGCGAACGCAGTGACGACGTTGGGCTGTTGGCCGAGGCCATCCTGGAGCGACTGGCTGGCAGCGGTCCGCGTGCCGTGCTGTCCGATTCGGCGCTGGCAGTATTGCGCAGCCACCCGTTTCCCGGCAATGTGCGCGAGCTGGAAAACATTCTCGAGCGCGCGATGGCGTTTGCCAATGACGGCGTGATCGAAGTCGGCGACCTGGCATTGCGGGTGTCGTCCGCGGCGCCGTTGCCGCTCCCGCTCCCGCTCCCGCTCCCGCTCCCGCTCCCGCTCCCGCTCCCGCTCCCGCTCCCGCTCCCGGCAACGGCGCCCCATGTGACGGCAGATGGCGGCCAGGCGGTCTTGTTCGGGCAGGCGCCCGCGCCGGCGCCAGAAAAACCGCCGCTGCCCGAGCCGGCATTGCCGCTGGCGCTGGCCGAATATCTCGACGACGTCGAGCGCCAGATCATCCGGCGTGCGCTGATGAAGACCCGTTTCAACCGGACGGCAGCGGCCGAACTGCTCGGCCTGAGCTTTCGCCAATTGCGCTACCGGATGCAGCGCCTGGACATTCATGAACCCGAATGACGCCACGCCGTCGCCGGCATCGTCGTCCACGCCCTATGCCATCGATGCCGAAGGCTGGTGCGCCGCCGCGCGCCGGGTCCCATCGCCGAACTGCGATCCGCGCGCCGAAGGCATGACGGTCGACCTGCTGGTCATCCACAACATCAGCCTGCCACCCGGCGAATTCGGCACCCACTATATAGAAGACTTGTTCTGTAACCGGCTCGACTGCGACGCGCATCCGTATTTCGAACAGTTGCGCGCACTGCAGGTGTCGGCGCATTTCCTGGTCAGGAGGGATGGCAGCCTGCTGCAGTTCGTCGCGACCGTCCAGCGTGCCTGGCATGCAGGGGTGTCGCGTTTCGGCGAACGCGAGCAGTGCAATGATTTTTCGATCGGGATCGAAATGGAGGGCACCGACACGACTGCTTTCGAAGCGGCGCAGTACCGCACGCTCGCCGGCCTGACGCAGGCGCTGCAGGCGCGCCATGGCTTTGGTGATGTCGCCGGCCACGATCACATCGCGCCTGGTCGCAAGACCGACCCGGGACCGTTCTTCGACTGGGCGGCCTATCATGCGTTGTACCTGCAGGCCGCCAGCGCGCCTGTGCAGGGCGCCGCGATGAGCGCTGGGGCCGCCCCGTTGCTACGCTTCACGGGGCGCATTTCCGGCGCCTGAAACAGCGCGCGTTGAAGCCGCCGAAAGCCCCGAAAACGCAAGCGAATTTTTGTCTCAATTCACGATTTTATTAGTTGCACCACGATCATTCCGGTACTAGAATTAGTGCAAATACTGAAGAAAACACTATATCTAGTGGTTACGGGTCATCGGTGTCGACGGCTGCACAAGCGTCTCAAGAGCGCACCGCAGCGCCGCCGAAGGGTCCCCGGTCCAGTATTTCCGTGAACGCCCGCAGGTGTGCGTGTTCTAACAAAAATCATCACCGTCCATCACGCCCGCCGTGGTGAGCCGGCTCAGGAGCATCAATGCAAACTGGTCTGGAAACAACCCTCAAGTCCCCCGCTGAATTCGGTCTCGTCGCTCCTGCAACGAATCCTTCTTCCCCGCCATCCCCGCACGCTGTCACGCTGGCCGATTACCGGATCATTCGCCGCAATGGCGCCGTGGTCGGCTTTGAGCCATCGAAGATTTCGATCGCCGTGACCAAGGCGTTTTTGGCGGTCAATGGCGGTCAAGGTGCGGCATCGGCGCGGGTGCGCGAGCTGGTCGAGCAACTCACATCGAGCGTGGTCAACGCCCTCGTGCGTCGCCAGCCGGGCGGCGGCACCTTCCATATCGAGGATATCCAGGACCAGGTCGAACTGGCATTGATGCGCTCCGGCGAACATGACGTGGCGCGTGCCTACGTGCTGTATCGCGCCAAGCGGATGGAAGAGCGCGCGCAGCAGCAGGCAGCGCGGCCCGCCGCCGCCTCGACGCAACTGCACGTGACCGAAGACGGCCAGCGCCGTCCGCTCGACATGGCGCAAGTGCGCAACCTGATTGCGGCGGCCTGCATCGGGCTCGAAAAACACGTGGACGCCGAGGCGATCCTGGCCGAAACGGTCAAGAACCTGTACGACGGCGTACCGGTCGAAGAGCTGCACAAGTCGGCCATCCTGGCAGCGCGCGCGCTGATGGAAAAAGATCCGGCCTACAGCACGGTCACCGCGCGTCTGTTGATGCACACGGTACGCAAGGAAGTCTTCGGCAAGGAAGTCGCGCAGGATGACGCGCCGGCGGAATACGTCGAGTACTTCCCGAAATATATCAAGAAGGGTATCGAGGCCGACCTGCTCGACGCCAAGCTGGCGCAGTATGACCTGGCGAAACTGGCGGCCGCATTGAAGCCCGAGCGCGACCTGCAGTTCGGCTACCTCGGCCTGCAGACGCTGTACGACCGCTACTTCCTGCACATCCGCGATATCCGCATCGAGATGCCGCAAGCCTTCTTCATGCGCGTGGCGATGGGACTGTCGCTGGGCGAGATCAACCGCGAGGCGCGCGCCATCGAGTTCTACAACCTGCTGTCGTCGTTCGATTTCATGAGCTCGACGCCGACCCTGTTCAACTCCGGCACCCAGCGTTCGCAGCTCTCGTCGTGCTACCTGACGACGGTGGCCGACGATCTCGAAGGCATCTACGACGCCATCAAGGAAAACGCACTGCTGGCCAAGTTCGCCGGCGGCCTGGGCAACGACTGGACCCCGGTGCGCGCGCTCGGCGCCCACATCAAGGGCACCAACGGCAAGTCGCAAGGCGTGGTGCCGTTCCTGAAGGTGGTCAACGACACCGCGGTCGCGGTCAACCAGGGCGGCAAGCGCAAGGGCGCGGTCTGCGCCTACCTTGAAACCTGGCACATGGACATCGAGGAATTCCTCGACCTGCGCAAGAACACTGGCGACGACCGCCGCCGCACGCACGACATGAATACCGCGAACTGGATTCCGGACCTGTTCATGAAGCGTGTGATGGAAAAGGGCGACTGGATGCTGTTCTCGCCGTCCGACGTGCCTGACCTGCATGACAAGGTCGGCCGGGCGTTCGAAGCGGCGTACACCGGCTATGAAGCCAAGGCAGCGCGCGGCGAACTGCGCCTGTTCAAGAAGATCGCGGCGCTCGACCTGTGGCGCAAGATGCTGTCGATGCTGTTCGAGACCGGCCATCCATGGATCACGTTCAAAGATCCATGCAACATCCGCTCGCCGCAATCGCACGTCGGCATGGTCCACAGCTCGAATCTCTGCACCGAGATCACGCTCAACACCAACGAATCCGAAATCGCGGTCTGCAACCTCGGCTCGGTCAACCTGCCGGCGCACATGAAGGATGGACAGCTCGACCATGTCAAGCTGCAGGCGACGATCCGCACCGCGATGCGCATGCTCGACAACGTCATCGACATCAATTACTACGCAGTCAAGAAGGCGCGTGACTCGAACCTGCGGCACCGCCCGGTCGGCTTGGGCATCATGGGTTTCCAGGATTGCCTGCACATGACCCGCACCGCCTATGCATCGAAGGCAGCCGTTGAATTCGCCGATCGTTCCATGGAAGCGGTGTGCTACTACGCCTACCTGGCCTCGACCGAGCTGGCGGAAGAGCGTGGCCGTTACAGCTCGTACCGCGGCTCGTTGTGGGATCGCGGCATCCTGCCGCAGGATTCCCTGAAGCTGCTGGCCGAGGAGCGCGGCGGCTATCTCGAAACCGACATGTCGGAGTCGATGGACTGGGCGCCGCTGCGGGCCCGGATCAAGGAATTCGGCATGCGCAATTCGAACTGCGTGGCGATCGCACCGACGGCGACGATTTCCAATATCATCGGGGTTGCGGCCTGCATCGAGCCGACTTACCAGAACCTGTATGTGAAGTCGAATCTGTCCGGCGAATTCACCGAGATCAATGAATATCTGGTGCGCGACCTCAAAGCACGTGGCCTGTGGGATGAAGTCATGATCTCGGACCTGAAATATTTTGACGGCAGCCTGGCCAAGATCGACCGCATTCCGCAGGACCTGCGCGAGATCTACGCTACCGCCTTCGAAGTGGAGCCGTCCTGGCTGGTGGAAGCGGCTTCGCGTCGTCAGAAGTGGATCGACCAGGCCCAGTCGCTCAATATCTACATGGCGGGTGCGTCCGGCAAGAAGCTCGACGAAACCTACAAGCTGGCCTGGCTGCGCGGTCTGAAGACCACCTACTACCTGCGAACGATGGGCGCGACGCACACTGAGAAATCGACCTCCAACACCGGTGCATTGAATGCGGTGTCGGCCGACGGCGGTCTGTCGGGCGGTGCGGCGATGGGATCGGCGAGCCTGGCATCGGCAGAGGACTTGGCAGGGCCGGCCTGCATGCTGCGCCCCGGCGACGACGGTTTCGAGGAATGCGAAGCCTGCCAGTAAGTGGCCAATAAGTGGCCAATAAGTGGCCAGCAAGTCGTCGATAAACCGACGGCAAAGCGATTCAGCAAACAAACAAGCACGACGCCAGGATGCACAATAGGCATTCTGGAAGTCGCACGATGAACACGTAATATCCGCTACCAGGAAAATCACATGCTAAGTTGGGACGAAGAGATCACGCCGGCCGCAAAGCCAGCCCCTGTGCCACAACCGGCACTTCAACAAGTGTCAGCACCGACCGCACAAACACCCTTGCCGCCGCTGGCTTCGCTGGCGCGCGCGCCTGCCGCCAATGGCGATGTGGCGATCGACCCGACGCTGGTCACCAAGCCGCCCGAAGCCGATCCGGCCCGGCGCATGAATGCCGCCGACAAGCGCATCATCAACGGCAGCACCGACGTCAACCAGCTGGTGCCGTTCAAGTACAAGTGGGCATGGGACAAATACCTGGCCGGCTGCGCCAATCACTGGATGCCGCAAGAGATCAACATGCAGCGCGACATCGAGCTGTGGAAAAATCCGAACGGCCTGACCGAGGACGAACGCCGTCTGGTCAAGCGCAACCTCGGTTTTTTCGTGACCGCCGATTCGCTCGCCGCCAACAACATCGTGCTCGGCACCTATCGTCACATCACCGCGCCGGAGTGCCGCCAGTACCTCCTGCGCCAGGCATTCGAGGAAGCGATCCACACGCACGCCTACCAGTACATCACCGAGTCACTCGGCCTGGATGAAGCCGAAATCTTCAATGCGTACCATGAAGTGAAGTCGATCCGCGACAAGGACGAGTTCCTGATTCCCTTCATCGACGTGCTGACCGATCCGCACTTCACGACCGGTACCACCATCAACGACCAGAAATTATTGAAGTCGCTGATCGTGTATTCCTGCCTGATGGAAGGGCTGTTCTTCTATGTCGGCTTCACGCAGATTCTCGCGCTCGGCCGGCAGAACAAGATGATGGGCGCGGCAGAACAGTATCAATATATTTTGCGTGACGAGTCCATGCACTGCAACTTCGGTATCGATCTCGTCAACACGATCAAGATGGAGAATCCGCACTTGTGGACGCCTGAATTCAGAGACGAAATCAAAGCGTTGTTTTTCAGCGCGGTCGAGTTGGAATATCGATACGCAGAGGATACAATGCCGCGTGGAGTGCTTGGCTTGAATGCACCAATGTTCAAGGGCTATTTGCGGTTCATCGCAAATCGGCGAGCACAACAGATCGGTCTCGATCCCATGTTCGCCCAAGAAGAAAACCCTTTCCCTTGGATGAGCGAGATGATCGATCTGAAGAAGGAGCGTAACTTCTTCGAGACGCGCGTGATCGAGTATCAAACCGGTGGCGCGTTGAACTGGGAATAAATCGAACAAGTGCGCCTGCTCAAAATTGAGGCAGGCCGTTGGAGACAGCAGTTATGCAGCTGACGATGAAACAGAAAAGCAGCTGCCTGAAAACGAAAGGCTTTACCCGAACTTAATGAACAGTAGAAGACCGATTCGATCTCATCTGCTCGCGCCGCTGCACCTGACCTTGTCGGGTACGGCGGCGTTTTCTTTGAAAAACGGGTTTGTTTTCGACAACAAGAATTCCAGTGCCGGCACGTGTGCCGGCATTTTTTTGGCCAAAACGCCGTTGCAGTCGACGGACATAGGCGGGGTCAGCCAGGCGCAGTAGCCTGGATCACCCGGCCGGCCAGAGGCTGAAGTGCTGCATGTGTGAGGGGATGCAGCAGTTCAGCTGGTGCCGAATTCATTAGCGCAAGCGAGAACATGCTTGTGCCGATGAATAATCCACCTGGGTCATCGCGATGATGCAGGGGGATTTCAAAGTAGCTTGATTTTTTCCATCACGTGAAGGAGAAACAAAATGGCAACAGCAACGAAGAAAGCTGCAGCGAAACCTGCTGCAAAAAAAGCCGCTCCGGCCAAGAAAGCAACTGCAGCCAAGAAGCCAGCAGCAGCAAAAAAACCGGTAGCGAAAAAAGCCGCAGCGCCTAAAAAAGCCGCAGCCAAAAAGCCGGTAGCGAAGAAGGCAGCGAAGCCGGCAGCCAAGAAAGTCGCCGCTAAAAAAGTCGTTGCCAAAAAACCGGTAGCGAAAAAAGCAGCGAAGCCGGCAGTCAAGAAAGTCGCCGCTAAAAAAGTCGCCGCCAAGAAGCCGGTAGCGAAAAAAGCAGCGAAGCCGGCAGCCAAGAAAGTCGCCGCCAAAAAAGTCGCCGCCAAGAAGCCGGTAGCGAAAAAAGCAGCGAAGCCGGCAGCCAAGAAAGTCGCCGCTAAAAAAGTCGCCGCCAAGAAGCCGGTAGCGAAAAAAGCAGCAGCGCCGAAAAAGGCTGCAGCACCTGCTGCCAAGCCGGCAGCGAAAAAGGTTGAGGCCTCGAAGAAAGCAGCACCGAAGAAAGCTGCAGCCAAGCCAGCGGCGGCAGCGCCTGCTGTCAAGACTGTGCTCAATCCTGCGGCAGCGTGGCCTTTCCCGACCGGCACACGCCCGTAATCGAACCGGGTCCGTCAGGGCTCGCGCTTGGAAGCCTGATCAAGTTCAGGCACAATGCCCGCTGCACCGCCTCGCGCGGTGCAGCGGGCATTTTTTTGGAGACGCCGAGTGCTGAACAGTATCCTGATCCTCATCATCGACACCGCTGCCAGCGTACTTGGCGGCGTGCTCCTGCTGCGCTTCTGGATGCAGATGATTCGCGTACGCCCGCCGAACGCGGTGGCGCAGTTTGCATATCAACTCAGCGACTGGCTGGTAAAGCCACTACGGCGAATCGTTCCGGGAGTGGGTGGTTATGATTGGGCCAGCCTGGCGGGCGCGTTCGTGGTGGTGCTGCTGGCGGTGGCCCTGGAACTGTTGCTGATCAATGCGCTGTCAGCACAGGCACTGATGATGCAGTCGCTCTTGCGCATCCTGGAATGGATCCTGTATGGCTTCATGGGCTTGATCCTGATCGAGGCCGTGTTCAGCTGGGTCAACCCGGATGCACCGCTGGCGCCGTTCGTGCGCGCATTGAGCGACCCCCTGTTGCGGCCCCTGCGCCGCATCATCCCGCTGGTCGGCAACATTGATCTGTCGCCGCTGGTGGCGCTGGTGCTGCTGCAGATCGCGCTGCGCGTAATCGGCGCCCTGATCGCGCAGCTGTTTTAAATAACCTGCTACCAGCGATAACCGAACGCGTCTTCGAAGCGCTGTTCGATCTCGGCCCGTGATGGCTTGTGATTCTGCCCGCCCTGGTGGGTGATCTTGATCGCGCCCATCAGGCTCGCCAGCCGGCCGGTGGTTTCCCAATCCATGCCTTTGCCGAGCCCATAGAGGACGCCGGCACGAAACGCGTCGCCGCAACCGGTCGGATCGACCACCTGCGCCACCGGTACGCTCGGAATGCGCAGCGTCGCGCCGCCGGTGAAGATGTCAGCGCCGTTTTCGCCGCGTGTCACGATCAAGGTATCGACCCGCTGCGCGATCTGGTCGAGGCTCAGGCCGGTGCGCTCGGTCAGCAATTCCGCTTCATAGTCGTTGACCGCGACATGGGTCGCCATCTCGATGAAGTCCTTGAGCTCGGCGCCATTGAACATCGGCAGGCCCTGGCCCGGGTCGAAGATCAGGTCGATGCCGGCCGCCGCGCAATCCCGTGCATGCTGCAGCATCGCGTCACGGCCGTCGGGCGCCACGATTGCGATGCGCACCTTGCCTGCGTGCGCCACCTGGTTCTGGTGCGACTGCATCATCGCGCCCGGGTGGAAGGCCGTGATCTGGTTGCTGTCCTGATCGGTGGTGATGAAGCACTGGGCCGTGTAGCTGCCTTCAATCGTGCGGATGCAGCGGGCCGAGATTCCCAGCCCCGCCAGGCGTTCCAGGTAATCGGTGCCATCCTGCCCGAGTGCGGCCATGATCAGCGGATCGCCTCCCAGCAATTGCAGGTTGTAGGCGATGTTGCCGGCGCAGCCGCCGAACTCACGCCGGATCTGCGGCACCAGGAACGAGACGTTGATCTTGTGCAGCTGGTCGGCCAGCAGTGCTTCGGAAAAGCGACCGTCGAAGGACATGATCGTGTCGAAGGCGAGGGAGCCGCAGATAAGTGAAGTCATCGGTTTTGTAGATTATCGGGTGGTTAGGGTTCAAGAATCGGCATCAAGGGTAGAACACGTACACGCGATAGCCGGAGGCCTTCATGCGAGTCAGTTCGAGGGTCAGCCGGATCGACTGCTCACTGCCGGCGCTGAAGCCGCGGGCCGCGGTCTGGCCCGCCGGCAGATACTCGCGCGGTGCAATCACCTTGCGCCCGACCAGCTTATCGGTGGCGTCGGTCAGGCTCAGCTCGATCGTTGGCCATGCCTGCACGGTGCTGCTGCGATTGCGCAGCAAAACGCTCAGCTGAAAAAGATCGCGGTTGCCGGCGACCGGCTGGAAATCGCTCGACTCGATCGAGACGGATTCGATCTGCATCGGCAGGCCGACGCTGCAGCCGACCTGGAGGCAGGCAGCATCGAGCAGCGGCCGGGCCTGCGGAAAATTCGCCGCCAGCACGGTGCGGCCTGCGTACACTGCCTGACCCAGCAAGGCGAGCCCGAGCAGCAGGCTGCAGACGATCAGCAGCGGCCGCAGCAACCGCTGCGAATCGCGGCGGCGCTGTTCGCGGGTGACGAAGTCGGGCAGCCCATCGTCGTCCTCGAGCGCCACTGCATGGCCTGAACCAGTTTCCGGCGCGGCCTCCGGCGCCGGATCCCGCGGTGTCAGGGCGTGGTCGTGTGGATCGTGATCCGAACCATGCTCCAATGCCTGCTCGGCATGATTGTACGCAGCGCTGTCATTGTTGATCGCGGCGCGCAGCAGGCCGGACGGCGGCATCGCTGAATCAAGCGTGGTTACGTCATCGAGTGCCGGCCAGCCGTCGTCATTGGCATCGCCCGCATCCTCGCCGGCTTGATCGCGCGTCGCTTCAGGCATGCCGGGGTGTGACTGCAGGTGTTGCGGCGCGTCACCGGCCGGCCGGCCGGCGAGCGTCGGCGCTGCATCGGCCTCCAGCGCCGAATCGAGAAGCGGCCACGGCGGTGAATCGGTTTCATCCGAACCATTCGGCTCCGCCGTTGCCACCGGTGCCTGATCATCCAGCGCCGCCCACAGCGACTCGCTGTCGGGTTCGGCGACGGCACTGGTTGCGGTCGACGATTGCACATCCACCGGCAATGTTTCGATTGGCGGCGTGTCCTCGAAGTGATAGATCACTGGCCGGGAGCCGTCATCCGAATCCGCGTGCTCGATATGTTCCGTCGCCGTTTGCGCTGCATCGTCATCGGGGAGGGGGTGGGCGGTATCCGGCCCGCTTGCCGCTTGCAGGCGGGGGACGATGCCGGGTACGGTTGGCCAGCGCGCCGCCGGTATCGCAGGGCGCGAATCGGCGGGCGTGGATGCCTGCCGGACTGGCGCGTAGTTGACTGCATAGCCGCGCGAACCGGCGTCAGGATGGTCGGCTGGCGTTGCTGCCGGCGCTGGCCCAGGCGCGGCACCGCGGCGCAGATCTTCGGGATGATCGACCTCGGCAATCAGATCGTTGAAGCGGGTGTTGTCGCCGCGCTCGCGCTTGGGAATCGGCAGCGTCGCCGACACCTCGGGAATCGGGCGCTCCGGCGGCATCGTCGCGGCGGTCGCCGCGACGATGTCCTCGTCCGGCCGCAGCAGGTTTTCGATGCCGTTGAAAATTTCCTTGCAGGTGCCGCAGCGAACCAGGCCTGCACGCAGCTTCAGCTGGTCCGACGCGACCCGGAACGCCGTCGTGCAATGCGGGCAACGGGTCGCCAGCGCCATGGTCAGCCCGGGCGATCCAGCGACAAGATGGCGGAATTCCCGGCCAGCCGGCCATGCAAGGCGACCCAGCCTTCGCGTTCGGCTGCCACCGTCATCGGAATGTACGGCGCATAGGCGGCGCACACTTCTTCGGCCTGGCGCGCCAGCACACCGGATAGCACGAGTGCCCCGCCCGGTGCGACCCGGCCAGACAGCATCGGCGCCATCAACTTCAACGGGCTCGAGAGAATATTGGCGACGACGACGTCGAAGCGCTTTCCGGCCGCCGATTCGCCGAAGCCTTCCGGCAGCGCGTAGTCGATGTCGCAGGCGTTGCGGCTGCTGTTTTCACGGGCCGAGACGATCGCCTGCGGATCGATGTCGACGCCGATCACCTGCGCCGCGCCCAGCTTCTTGGCGACCATCGCCAGGATGCCGGAACCGCAGCCATAGTCGAGTACCGTGGCGCCGGCCGGCATGTGCGCCTCCAGCCATTCCATGCACAACCGCGTCGTCGGATGACTGCCGGTGCCGAACGCCAGGCCGGGGTCGAGCTCGAGCACCAGCGCGTTCGGATCGGGTGCGTCATGCCAGCTCGGCACGACCCAGATGTTCTTGCCAACATGGATCGGTTCGAACTGGGATTGCGTCAATCGAACCCAGTCCTGGTCCGCCACGCAGCGCAGGCTGTGCACCAAGAGGCTGTCGTAGATGCCGCAGGCCTGGGCGGCAGCGGTGACGATTGCGGCATGGTCGGCATCGGTCTCGGCCAGTGCGACCACGCGGCTGCGTTCCCATGCCGCCTGTTCCGGCTCCATGCCGGGTTCGCCGAACAGCGGCCGTTCGGCATCGGTGCCGACGTCGGCGTCTTCGACCGACACCGACAGCGCGCCGGCTTCCATCAGGGCATCCGACAGCGCCTCGGCGTGATCACGCGGTACTTCGATGACAATTTCGATCCAGCTCATGCGCTATTCGTTACCGGTGACGATGCCGGACTTGGAAGGGTTTTTCGGAATCACCGGCATATTTGCCAGTTTCTGTTCGAGATAATGAATGTTGGTGCCGCCTTCAATGAAGCGGGCATCCACCATCAGTTCGCGATGCAGCGGTATGTTGGTGAGGATACCTTCGACCACCATCTCGGACAAGGCGATCTGCATGCGCTTGATCGCCTGTTCGCGCGTGGCGCCGTAGGCAATCACCTTGCCGACCATCGAATCGTAATTCGGCGGCACGTAGTATCCGGCGTAGGCATGGGAATCGACCCGTATGCCGGGGCCGCCCGGCGCGTGCCAGGAAATGATCTTGCCGGGGGAGGGCGTGAACTTGAACGGGTCCTCGGCATTGATGCGGCACTCGATCGCATGGCCCTTGAGGACGATGTCGCGCTGGCGGAAGCGTAGTTTTTCACCGGCGGCGATGCGGATCTGTTCCTGCACGATGTCGATGCCTGTGATCATCTCGGTCACCGGATGCTCGACCTGAACGCGGGTGTTCATCTCGATGAAATAGAACTCGCCGTTTTCGAACAGGAATTCGAAGGTGCCGGCCCCGCGGTAGCCCATCTTGCGGCAGGCTTCCGCGCAACGGTCGCCGATGCGCTCGATGATCTTGCGCGGGATGCCGACGGCCGGTGCTTCCTCGATCACTTTCTGGTGCCGGCGCTGCATCGAGCAATCGCGCTCGCCCAGCCAGATGGCGTTCTTGAATTCGTCGGCCAGGATCTGGATCTCCACGTGACGCGGATTTTCCAGGTACTTCTCCATGTAGACTTCCGGGTTACCGAAGGCGGAGCCGGCTTCGGCCCTGGTCATCGTCACCGCGTTGAGCAATGCGGCTTCGGTATGCACCACCCGCATGCCGCGCCCGCCGCCACCGCCGGCGGCCTTGATGATGACCGGATAACCGACCTTGCGCCCGATCCGGATGATTTCCTTGGTGTCTTCCGGCAGCGCGCCTTCGGAGCCGGGCACGCAGGGCACGCCGGCACGGATCATGGCCTGCTTCGCCGACACCTTGTCGCCCATCAGGCGGATCGATTCCGAGCGCGGCCCGATGAACACGAATCCGGATTGTTCGACCCGCTCGGCGAAGTCGGCATTCTCCGACAGGAAGCCGTATCCCGGATGGATCGCCTGAGCATCCGTGACTTCGGCGGCGCTGATAATTGCCGGCATGTTCAGGTAGCTCAGCGACGATGCAGCCGGTCCGATACAGACCGATTCATCGGCCAGCTTCACGTACTTGGCGTCGCGGTCGGCTTCGGAGTGGACGACCACGGTCTTGATGTTCATCTCGCGGCAGGCGCGCTGGATGCGCAGCGCGATTTCGCCACGGTTGGCGATGAGGATTTTTTCAAACATAGGAGTGTCGGGCGTCGGGTGAGAAGACAACGGGAATCAGCAGGGCGACGCTGGCATCGGGGCCAGATGCAGCACACGGCGCGTCCATGGCTGCAGCGGGTGTGCAGGCGCCGGCGTACGGTACGCCAGGCAACATCGACGGTGGCGCCGATGCTGCTTGCATTCAGGTGACGATGAACAGGGGTTGGCCGAATTCGACCGGCTGGCCATTTTCGACCAGGATCTGGGTGATGACGCCGGCGACATCGGTGTCGATCTCGTTGAGCAGCTTCATGGCTTCGATGATGCAGACCGTGTCGCCTTCCTTGACGACCGAACCGAGTTCGACATACGGCGCCGTGCCTGGTGCGGAAGAGCGGTAAAAGGTGCCGACCATCGGCGACTTGACGATGTGGCCGGCCGGCTCGGCAGCGACCACCGGTGCGGTGACGGCGGGTGCGGCGGTGGCCGCCAGCGGGGCATGCGCCATCTGCGGTTGCATCATCACCATCTGGTTCTGCGGCTGGGCCGACGACTTGACGATGCGCACCTTGCTTTCGCCTTCAGTCACCTCGAGTTCGGCGATGTCGGACTCGGCAACCAGGTCGATCAAGGTTTTGAGTTTGCGTAAATCCATCAGGAATCCTTAGGAATTTTGAAAGGCTGCCAGTTTGATTTCGCGACGATTATATGTCGTTTATCTGCAGATAAAGGGAAATTAAAGGGATTTTATCGCGAAAGCGATTGCAGCCGGATAGCCGTCAACACCGAGTCCGCAAATCACGCCGGTGGCGATTGCCGACAGGAAGGAGTGATGCCGAAAGGTTTCACGGCGGTGGATGTTCGAGACATGGACTTCGACGAACGGAATGGCCACGCCGGCCAGGGCGTCGCGCAGCGCGACCGAAGAGTGCGTCAGGCCGCCCGGATTGATCACGATGGCATCGATGCCGGCAGCGACGGCAGCGTGGATCCGGTCGATCAGGGCGCCTTCATGATTGCTCTGAAAGCAGGCGAGGGACACATTGGCCGCTGCCGCCTGCTCACCCGCTAGACGCTCGACGTCGGCCAGAGTTGTCTTGCCGTACACCTCGGGCTCACGGGTTCCCAGCAGATTCAGGTTCGGTCCGTTCAGGAGCAGAATACTCTTGGCCATGGAGATATAACCCCGTATGACGATGAAGGCCGCATTTTGCCGTCAAATGCAAAGAATTGGCAAGCAGAAAGATCGTGCGCCCCGCGCGCCACGCCGCTGGGCGCTACAGTGCCGCGACGTCGCGCCGCAGTTCGTCCATTTTCAATCGGCCCAGGTAGGTCTTGGCAATCCGGCCATCCGCGCCGATCAGCACCGTGAAGGGCAGGCTGCCGGCCTTGTTGCCGAATGCACGGGACAGTTCCGTACCGCTCATGCCCGCCACGTACAGGGGATAGGCAATCTTGTATTTGGCAGAGAATTCCCGGATGTTGGTCGGGGAATCGATGCCGATGCCAACGATTTGCACATTTTTCGGCGTCAGCTCCGCCTGCATCGCCGATAGCTCCGGCATTTCCTGCACGCAGGGTCCGCACCAGGTCGCCCAGAAATTGACCACTACCGGCTTGCCCTTGAGTTGAGACAAATTCTGCATCTTGCCGCTGGCGTCGGCCATCGACTGGGCGTACAGGCCGGCGACCGCCGGCGTCATGGCCGCACCGCTTTCCGGTGTTTTTCCGACGGGCGCATGCGCGCCGAAATAGACGCCGACACCGGCAAAGAGCAGGCCGACGACCGCAGCCAGAACGATATTGCGCTTCATTTTTCTTCCTCGTTGAGTTCGGCTTGGGCGACCAAGGTCCGCACGCCCGCCAGCGGCAGTCGTTCGATCCTGCCTCCCGCGCCGGTTTTCAGCGCGCCGCGCAGGTCGTCGACTTCATACATCGCCAGGTGCACGCCTTCTTGCTTCCACAGGAAACTAAGCGTCTCGACCGGATCGGCGCGGCCCTTGAAATCGGTGCTTTCCGAGACCTCGAAGCGGATGTTGCGGTCCATCAGGAAGACTGCGACATCCTTGGCGCTGTCTGCAAACAGTTGCAGGTGGATTTCGGAATGGTCGCCGGCGGTGCCGTTCAGGACCGCGCCGGTCAGGTGCGGTGAAAAAGCGGCCAGCAGCACCATCAGTTCGATCGCCAGCCGCCGCAGGTGCAGCAGCCGGGCCGGTTGCGTATCGCCGAAAAACAGGGCCTGGTGTTCCCGGACTTCGTCTTCGATCTGCGCATTGTCGGGCAGGATATCGCCTCGTACCTTGCTGTCGCCAAGGATCTGGCGCGCAGCGCGGCGCTTGGCGCTGCCGTAGTCCGCACCTTCTTCGGCGATCATGCGCGCTGCGGCGACCGCGATTTCGGTGCGCAGGGCATCGGTGTCGGATGAGATGTGTTTTGCCATGCGAAGAATGATACGCGCGATGAACGATTCGGGTGTGCATCCGGGTCCGAATGGCACGGGACGTAAGTTAGAATCACGCTACTCAATTTCGAAATTTCCCAATGCACATCCACATACTCGGCATCTGCGGCACCTTCATGGGTGGCCTCGCGGTGCTGGCGAAATCCGCAGGCCATCGCGTCACCGGCTGCGACCTCAATGTCTATCCGCCGATGAGCACCCAGCTCGAAGCGCAGGGCATCGCGCTGATCAGCGGCTTCGGCCCGGAACAGACCGATCTCAATCCCGACCTGTACGTGATCGGCAACGTGGTCTCGCGCGGCAATCCGCTGATGGAAGAAATCCTCAACCGCGGCCTGCCGTACACGTCGGGACCGCAATGGATCGGCGAACACATCCTGCAGCAGCGCTGGGTACTGGCGGTCGCCGGCACGCACGGCAAGACCACGACCGCCTCGATGCTGGCCTGGATACTGGAAGACGCCGGCTATGCGCCAGGATTCCTGATCGGCGGCGTGCCGCTGAACTTCGGCATTTCGGCGCGACTGGCGGGCGACGATCGCGCCTCGCCTTTCTTCGTGATCGAAGCCGATGAGTACGACACCGCGTTCTTCGACAAGCGCAGCAAGTTCGTGCACTACCACGCCAAGACGGCGGTGTTGAACAATCTCGAATACGACCACGCCGACATCTTTCCCGACCTGAGCGCCATCGAGACGCAGTTCCATCACCTGGTGCGCACCGTGCCCGGCATCGGCCGCGTGATCGTCAATGCCCGCGAGCCGGCTCTGAAGCGGGTCATGGCGCGCGGCTGCTGGAGCGAGACCGAATGGTTCGGCGCCACCGAAGGTACCGCCGACAGCACCGGCTGGACGCTGCAGACCCACGACGACGACAGCTTCGACGTCGGGTTCGGCGGCGCGCTGCAAGGCACGGTGCATTGGCGGCTGGGCGGCGAGCACAATCGCATGAATGCGCTGGCAGCGACCGCCGCCGCACGGCATGTCGGCGTGCCGCCGGCGCAGGCGATCGCCTCTTTGGCGCAGTTCGAGAACGTCAAGCGGCGCATGGAATTGCGCGGCACCGTCAACGGCATCGCCGTGGTCGACGATTTCGCGCATCATCCGACGGCGATCGCCACCACCGTGGCCGGACTGCGCAAGCAGGTGGGCGCAGCGCGGATCCTGGCGGTACTGGAGCCGCGCTCCAACACGATGAAGTTGGGCACGATGAAACAGGCGCTGCCGGGCAGCCTGGCCGACGCCGACCTGGTGTTCGGCTACGGCGCCAAGGGCAACGGCAAGGAATCGCTCGGATGGGACCTGGGTGAAGCGCTGGCGCCGCTCGGGGCCAAGGCGGCAGCGTTCGACGATCTCGGACTGCTGGTGCGCGCGATCGTCCAGGCGGCCCGGCCCGGCGACCATGTGCTGGTGATGAGCAATGGCGGTTTCGGCGGGGTGCACCAGAAGATCCTCGACGCGCTGGCGGCATGATCCTGTATCTGCACGGCTTCAAGTCGTCGCCGCAATCCTTCAAGGCGCAACTGATCGGCGCGACGCTGGCCGCGGCCGGGCGCGGGAACGCGTACCAGTGCCCGCAACTACCGGCGTCGCCGGCGGCGGCGATTGCGCTGGCGCTGCAGATCGCCGCCGATGTGCCACCGGCCGAACTCACATTGATCGGCTCCTCGCTTGGCGGCTATTACGCCACCTGGATCGCGGAACGGCTCGGGTGCCGCGCGGTCCTACTCAATCCGGCGGTGCAACCGCCACGCGCGCTGGAACAGTATGTCGGTGTCAGCACCGCGTATCATTCGGACCAGCCGTTCGAGTTCAAGCGCGAATACGTCGATGAACTGCGCGCGCTCGCCGTCCCGGCGATCACCCGGCCGGCGCGCTATTTCCTGATCGCCGCGACCGGGGATGCAGTGCTCGACTGGCGCGAAATGCAGGCGCATTACCCGCACGCCCGCCAAATGATCATCGAAGGCAGCGATCATGGCCTGTCCGATTTTGCGAATTATCTGAATGCGGTGCTGGCGTTTTGCGACGCGCCGGCAGGTTCCTGACAAGTCCATGATGTGCGACCGGGTGGGCCTGTCCCTGGCGCGCCGACCCCCTCAATTTTTAAGTGATCAATGAATCTATTTTTTGAAGAATCAGGCGATTTCAAGGCCGGTGTCGCCTTGTCCCAGCAGGGCGAGGCGTACCAGGTCGAAATGCAAAGCGGCAAACGCACCAAGGTGCGCGCCAAGGACGTCCTGCTGCAGTTTGCCGCACCGGCGCCGGCGCAGCTGATGGCTGAGGCGCAGGCGGTTGCCGATGACATTGATCTCGACTTCCTGTGGGAGGTCGCCGGGCAGGATGAATTCGCTTTCGGCGCGCTCGGCGCAGAATATTTCGGCCATCCGCCGCAGCCGCATGAAGCGGCCGGCCTGCTGCTGAAACTCCAGTCGGCGCCGGTCTATTTCTACAAGAAGGGCAAAGGGACGTACAAGGCCGCGCCGGAAGCATCGCTCAAGGCGGCGCTGGCCGGCATGGAAAAGATGCGCCAGCAAGCGCTGGTGCAGGTCGCGTACGTGGAAGAGCTGGTCGCGCACCGGTTGCCGGAGGCGATGAAGCCGCTGGCGCTGCAACTGCTCTTCAAGCCGGACAAGAACAGCATCGAGTACAAGGCGCTGGAGGCGGCCTGCAACACGCTGCAGATCGCGCCGCAACGACTGATGCTGGCCGCAGGCGGCATCGCCTCGCCGAAGGATCTGCATCTGTCGCGCTTCCTGTTCGAGTTCTTTCCGCGCGGTCTGGCTTTCCCGGCGCTGAAGGCCGGCGCGGTGCCAGCGCTGCCGGTCGCGGCGGTGCAGGCGTTCTCGATCGACGACGTCACCACGACCGAGATCGACGATGCGTTTTCGGTGCAGACCCTCGATGACGGCATGATCCGGGTCGGCATCCACATCGCTGCGCCGGGCCTGGGCATTCAGCGCGACGATGCGATCGATGCGGTGGCGCGGCAGCGGATGTCGACGGTCTATATGCCGGGTGACAAGATCACCATGCTGCCCGACAGCGTGGTCGAGGCCTTCACGCTGGCCGAGGGCAAGACCTGTCCGGCGGTGTCGCTGTATGCGACGCTCGACCCGTCCGACTGGACGGTGATGTCCACCGAGACCCGGGCCGAGGCAGTGCCGATCGCGCGCAACCTGCGGCACAACGACCTCGATGAACTGGTCAATGAAGAAACCCTGGCATCCGGTGCAGGCGAGTATCCGCACAAGGCTGATATCGCCGTCCTGTGGCAATGGGCGCTGGTGCTGGAAAAAGGCCGCATGGCCAAGCGCGAGTCGTTCGGGCTGCGGCCGGAACAGAACAACCGCGTCGATTTCAATTTCTACGTGGATGATGATGTCGTCACCATCACCCGCCGCCGGCGTGGCGCCCCGCTGGACAAGATCGTCGCCGAGCTGATGATCTTTGCCAACAGCAGCTGGGGCAAGCTGATGCACGAGCACGGGGTGCCGGGTGTCTATCGCAGCCAGGGCGGCGGCAGCGGCGGCTGGGCTGCCAAGATGCAAGTGCGCATGGTGACCCATGCCGCGCCACACCAGGGTCTGGGCGTCGACCAGTACGCCTGGAGCACCTCGCCGCTGCGGCGTTATCCGGACCTGGTGAACCAGTGGCAGATCCTGGCCTGCGTCGGCCATGGTGTGACCGCGCCGCTGGTGGCGCCGTTCAAGCCGCGCGACGCTGACCTGTTCGCGATCGTCTCGCAGTTCGACGCGGCCTATGCTGCCTATGCGGATTTCCAGTCGGGCATGGAGCGCTACTGGTGCCTGCGCTGGCTGACGCAGCAAGGCGCGCAGCAGGTCGATGCGGTAGTGCTCAAGGATGAAGTGCTGCGCCTGACCGAGATTCCGCTGGTGATCAAGTTGCCTGGCATGCCGACGGTGGCGCGCGGCACGGCGGTCAAGCTCGACCTGCTGCGCTGGGATGAAGTCGACCTGACAGTCGAGGCGCGCATCCTGGAAATTGCCGCATCGGTCCAGGGCGGCGAAACCCTCGCCGATGCCGTGGTCGATGAGGAAGACGATGCAGCCCCGGAAGCACTGGTCGAGGCCGCTGCCGAAATGGCAGGGCAACCGGCGGCCGGTATCGCTGCAGCCGCGGCCGAAGCCGTCGATACCGGCCTCGCAACCACGGCAGCTTCGGGTCCGGACGGCGCAGAGCTTGTCTGACCGTCAACACTTGGGTCGTTACCGAATGGTCTCTGGGGTGGTGGCGCATCAGGCTGGCGGCAAATGTTGGCCTGGTGCACGCAGGCTTCACGTAGAATTCAGTTTCCCTGGATCCGGGCTGCCCGCACCTTGAATTTCATTCGTCAAAATCCGACGCTGTCGATCGCCATTGGCTGCTCCGTGCTGGCGCACGCCTTGCTGCTGGCGGTACATTTTTCCGCACCCGAGGCGTTTCGGCTGCGTCCGGCGGACCCTGGCCTCGAAGTCATCCTGGTCAATGCCAAGCACGCTACCAGGCCGGTCGATGCGCAGGCGCTGGCGCAAGCCAATCTCGATGGCGGCGGCAATGCCGACGCCGGCCGCAGCAAGTCGCCGATACCCGATCTGCGGCGCAGCGACGATGGCGACAGCGTGCGCGCGGCGCATCGCAAGATCACCGATCTGGAAGAGCGCCAGCGCAAGTTGCTGGCGCAGCTCAGCAACAAGTCGACCTTTGCCACGCCGCTGACCAGCGACCTTGAAAAGCTGAAGGAAACGCCGCAGCCGGAAGCCGCCGATATCCTGGAAAGCAGCAAGGCCCTGGCGCTGCGCGAAGCCGAGATCAGCAAGAACATCGAGCAGTACAACAAGCGGCCGAAAAAAACCCAGATCACGCCGAGCACGCGGGAAGTCGGCTACGCCATGTATTACAAGGCGCTGCAGGACCGGGTCGAAAAGACCGGCACGCTCGATTTTCCGCAGCAGGGCGGCAAGAAGCTTTATGGCGAGCTGGTGATCTACATCCCGGTCTATCAGGATGGCACCATCTATGAACGTGACGGCGGCCCGCGGGTCGAGCGTCCCTCCGGCAATCCGGCGCTCGATCAGGCGGCGCTACGCATCGTGCGGCGCTCGGCGCCTTTCGGCAAATTCCCGGCCAACATGCGCTCGACGGACAAGGACGATGTCTGGGAAATCATCACGCGCTTCCGCTTTACCCGGGAAGACGCGCTCCAGACCGAGACGCGCGGGATGCGCAATTGAATGCTGTGACCGGGTTGGCGCCATCGACGCCTGCGGTGGACCGCTACGCCGTGTTCGGCAATCCAGTTGCGCATAGCCGCTCACCTGCCATCCATGCGCGATTCGCGGTGCAGACCGGGCAGGCGATCGTGTATGAAAAACGGTTGGCGCCGCTCGACGGCTTCGGCGCCGCGATCGGCGCCTTCATCGCCGAAGGCGGGCGCGGTGCGAACGTGACCGTGCCGTTCAAGCTGGAAGCGTATGCCCTGGCAACCCGCCTCACGCCGCGCGCGGCGGCCGCCGGTGCGGTCAACACCCTCTGTTTCGACGCCGATGGCATCGTCGGCGACAATACCGACGGCGTCGGACTGGTGACCGATCTGGCGATCAATGCCGGTGTGCAGATACGAGGAAGACGGGTACTGCTCCTGGGCGCCGGCGGCGCGGCGCAGGGCGTGATGCTGCCGCTGCTGGATGCGCAGCCCTCCCGGCTCGTGATTGCCAACCGCACGCCGGACAAAGCGGCGGCGATCGCCAGCCGCTTCAACCGCGGCGCGCCGGTTGGCCTGCAGGTCGTGACCTGCACCCTGGATGCACTGGATTCGGCGGATGCGCCATTCGACATCGTCATCAACGCCACCGCCGCTAGCCTGTCGGACGCGGTGCTCCAGGTGCCGGCCTGCGTGTTCGCCGCGGGCACGCTTGCCTACGACATGATGTATGCGAGCGCACCGACCGCCTTCATGCGCTTTGCCGCTAGCCGTGGCGCCAGCGTGCGCGACGGCCTCGGCATGCTGGTCGAGCAGGCGGCCGAAGCGTTTTTCGTCTGGCGCGGCGTGCGGCCGGACACTGCGACAGTGCTGGCCGATTTGCGGGCAGCACTGTGAGTTGGATGACGGTTTGCAGGTCCTCGATCGACACCACCGCAAGCGGGACCGGTCGATGAAGGTCGTGCGCAAGTTACTGTTCTGGCTGATTGTGGTCCCGGTGCTCGCCGTGCTCGCGTTGCAGCTGTATTTTTTCGCGCAGATCGGCTGGTGGGTCGATCACAATCCCGGCTCGACCAGCTTCATGCGGCACCAGGAATCGGTCCTGCAGGAGAAAAATCCGGCCATCCGCCTGCAATACACCTGGGTGCCGTATGAGCGGATTTCGAACAACCTCAAGCGCGCCATCATCGCCTCCGAGGATTCGCATTTTTCCGAGCATGAAGGGGTGGACTGGGACGCGCTCCAGAAGGCCTATGAAAAGAACAATCGCAAGGGCAAGCCAGTGGCAGGGGGTTCGACCATCACCCAGCAGCTCGCCAAGAACCTGTTCCTGTCGGGCCAGCGCAGTTACCTGCGCAAGAGTCAGGAACTGGTGATTGCCTACATGATCGAGTTCTGGATGGACAAGGAACGGATCTTCGAAATCTATCTCAATGTCGTCGAATGGGGGAGCGGCGTGTTCGGCGCCGAAGCTGCGTCACGCCATTACTTCGGCGTCGCGGCAGCCAACCTGAGCGCCAGCCAGGCCGCAAAACTGGCGGTCATGCTGCCGAACCCGCGCTTCTACGACAAGAACCGGGGCTCGAACTACCTGGCGGCGCGCACCGGTACGATCCTGCACCGCATGGGCGCGGCCGAACTGCCGTAATACCCGAGAGTTTGATCTGACTTTTTGAGGATGCGTGCGAGCCGGGATCGGCCGCGCATCGACGCGCGCCGTCCGTGCCTGCCTTCCGATCCCGGATTACATCGTGGCGAACATCGCAACGACTGCCACCAGCATCACCGCCACACCCACCCAGCCGATGATCCGGTGCCGTTTCGACAGCGTGAAGTCGCCCATGATGCTCGACTCGCAAGCCAGCAGCAGCATTACCGCCATGATCGGCACCGAGATCACGCCATTGATCAGCGCCGACCAGAACAGCGCCTTGATCGGATCGATCGGCGTGAAATTGAGCAGCATGCCGCCGATGGTCGCCAGCGAAATGATCGCGTAGAACTCGCGCGCCTGCAGAGCTTTCAGGTCCAGCCCGTTCGGCCAGCGAAAGCTCTCGGTCACGGCATAGGCGGACGAACCGGCCAGCACCGGCACGGCCAGCATGCCGGTGCCGATGATGCCGAGCGCGAACAGGACGAAGGCGAATTCGCCGGCCAGCGGACGCAGCGCCTCGGCAGCCTGGGCCGACGTCTGGATATTGGTAATGCCATGCACTGCCAGCGTCGAGGCAGTCGTCAGGATGATGAAGAAAGCGACGATATTCGAAAAACCCATGCCGATGAAGGTGTCGATCTTGATCCGCTTGAGATGGGCGGCAGCGTCTTCCGGCGCCTTGCGCAGTGCCTGCGCGGAATGGTCGGCGCGGATTTCTTCTACCTCGTGCGACGCCTGCCAGAAGAACAGATAGGGACTGATGGTGGTGCCGAACACGGCCACGATCAGCGTTACGGAGTCATTGTTCCAGGTGAAATGCGGCGAGAACGTCCGGTGCAGGACTTCGCCCCACGGCACGTTGATGGTGAAGACTGTGGCGACATAGGCGAGCAGGCCGAGCGTGAGCCACTTCAGGTAATGCACGTATTTACGATAGGGCAGGAAAATCTGCAGCGTCAGGCACAGGAAGCCGAAACCCAGCGAATAGTAATGCGGCGAGCCGCGGCCGACCACCAGCCACATCGCTTCGCCCATGGCGGCGATGTCGGCCGCGATGTTGATGATGTTTGCCACCAGCAGCAACAGGACGATCCCATACAGCAGGCTGGGTGGATAGGCGCGCCGGATATTGGCTGCCAGACCCTTGCCGGTGACCCGGCCGATCCGCGCCGACACCAGTTGGATGCCGACCATGAACGGATAGGTCAGCACCAGCGTCCACAGCATGTTGAAACCGAATTGCGCGCCGGCTTGCGAGTAGGTCGCAATGCCGGAAGGATCATCGTCGGCGGCGCCTGTGATCAGGCCGGGGCCGAGCGCCTTGACCGCCTCGTGGTCGCGGATCTGCGAATAGAATTTGCCGACCATCGTGGCCTCCGCAAGACATCAGCGGCAGGCCGGCGGGCCGGGATGCCGTGACTATGTGAATTCGGGTTGTTTGGGACTGTCCATTTCGGGCCGAATTGTAGCAGCTAAGCTGCGCCGCACGGACGGCTTCCAGCTAATTTGTGGCGGCGCTGCACCAGCACCGCAACCCATGCATCCGTGCATCCGTAACATCGCGGGCCGCGCCTGCATCGGTTTCGATCAGGCGGCAAAGGCGCCGCGCGCCGCAGCCAGGGTCGCCTCGATCACCGCGTCGTCGTGTTGCGCCGAGACGAATCCGGCTTCGAACGCCGACGGCGCAAGATAGACGCCGGCGTCCAGCATCGCGTGGAAGAATCGGTTGAAACGCGTCTTGTCGCAGGCCATCATGGTCTCGTACGTGACCGGTACGTCGGGCGCGAAGTACATGCCGAACATGCCGCCGACCGCATCGGCGCAGAAGGTCACGCCGGCAGCCTTCGCCGCTGCCGCCAGACCCGTGGTCAGCTTCAGCGTCTGCGCGCCGAGCTTCTCGTAGAACCCCGGGGCCTGGATCAATTTCAACGTCGTCATGCCGGCAGCGACCGCGACCGGATTGCCGGACAGCGTGCCGGCCTGGTAGACGCCGCCGAGCGGCGCCAGATGCTTCATCAGGTGCGCCGGACCGCCGAAAGCGGCGACCGGCAGACCACCGCCGATGACCTTGCCCAGCACCGTCATGTCCGGCGCGATGCCGTAGAGCGACTGCGCGCCGCCGAGCGCCACCCGGAAGCCGGACATCACTTCATCGAACACCATCACCGCGCCGTGGCGACTGCAGACCGTGCGCATCGTCTGCAGGAATTCCGGCGTCGCGCGCATCAGGTTCATGTTGCCGGCGATCGGCTCGACCATGACGCAGGCGATCTTGTCGCCCATGCGGGCAAACACTTCTTCGAGTTGCTGCGGATCGTTATAGTCGAGCACCAGCGTGTGCTTGGCAAAATCTTCCGGCACGCCGGCCGAGGTCGGATTGCCGAAAGTGAGCAGGCCACTGCCGGCCTTGACCAGCAGCGAATCGGCGTGACCGTGGTAGCAGCCCTCGAACTTGACGATGGTGTCGCGCCCGGTGGCGCCACGCGCCAGCCGCAAGGCGCTCATCGCGGCCTCGGTGCCGGAGGAGACCAGCCGAACCTGCTCGATCGACGGCACCAGCTTGCAGATTTCCTCCGCCATCAGAACCTCACCCTCGGTCGGGGCGCCGAACGACAGGCCGCGCGCGGCGGCCTGCTGGACCGCGGCCACAACTTCCGGATGGGCGTGGCCGACGATCGCCGGGCCCCAGGAACCGATGTAGTCGATGTAGCGGCGGTCGTCGGCGTCCCAGAAATACGGGCCCTCGGCGCGGCTGATGAAGCGCGGCGTGCCGCCAACCGAACGGAAGGCGCGCACCGGCGAGTTGACGCCACCCGGCGTGGTCAGTTGGGCGCGTGCGAAAAGAGTGTCGTTATTGGAAGTCACGGGGATTCGTCCTGAAGCTGAAGTACACAAAAGTGCATGGGCATGAACGGCATGATCGGCCGCAAGCGCAGCAGGCCGGCGCCTGCCGGGTATTGATAGGCGCAGTGAAGGTAGCGCCGGTCAGGTGGCGCAGTCAATGATCCTCGTCGGTTTCACGCGCCCAGAAATAGCGGTCCGGAATCAGCTTGCCCATGCCAAGCCGCTGTGCATGGGCGATGGCGGCGATGACGAATTCCTGCGCCTCGAAAACGGCTTCCGGTACATCCAGGCCATTTGCCAGCATGGCTGCAGCGGTCGCAGACAGGGTGCCACCGGCGCCGGTGAAGGTGCCGGGCAGGCGCTGCCATTTATCCTGGCGCACCAGGCCGGATTCATTGAACAGGCAGTTGGCGACTTCATGCACATCGCCCGGCGTGCCGGTCACGAACACGTATTCGCAGCCGGCGGCGATCAGGTGCATGGCGTCGGCCATCAAGGTATCGTCGGCGGAGGGCTCGCGCCAGGTTTCCGCCAGCCGCGTCAGCTCGACTGCCGATAGCAGCAACAGCGTCGTCTGCGGAATCAGCAGTTCGCGCATGGCGGTGACGGTGTCGTCGGCATCGATGGCCTGCTCCGGCAGGCCGGTCAGGAACGGATCGAGGATCAGCGGGATGTCCGGATAATCGGAGACGATTTCGGCGATGACCGAGATCGATTCGATGCTGCCGACGGTGCCGACCTTGAAGGCGGCCACCGGCATGTCTTCCAGGATCAGGCGCGCCTGATCGGCCACCCAATCCGCATCGATCAACTGGATGTCTTCGATCCGGGCGGTATCGCTGATCAGCAGTCCGGTGATGACCGACAGGCCGTGACAGCCCATCGCCGCGCAGGCTGCCAGGTCGGCCTGGATGCCGACCGCGCCGACCGGATCGGCAACACCGAATGTCAGGATCAGTGGAGAAGTTTGGATTTGCACGACGGGTAGATTAAGATAGCTGACTTTGCATTTTACTTGAAGGGCTGTACCCAGTGAGTATTAACACAACCTCGAACCCCGCTTCCGGCGAATCGGCCAAGCCCGCATTCAAGACATGGATGTGCCTCATCTGCGGATGGATCTATGACGAAGAAGCCGGCCTGCCGGAAGAGGGCATCGCGCCGGGAACGCTATGGGCCGACGTGCCGATGAACTGGACGTGCCCGGAATGCGGCGCGCGCAAGGAAGATTTCGAGATGGTGGCGGTCTGACAAGACTGGTCCGCTGCATGGCCGTTGCTGCAATCCCGCGAGCCAGTTTCGCGGAAAAACCACGCGACCGCGCGATGTGTGAAATGTTGTTCTAAAGCATCTTGCATTTTGTTGTCATAGCGCCGTATATTGAACGCTGTTCAACGAGACGACGCCATGACAACACCAATGGAGAACGCCTGCCTGAAGATTATGGTGATCGACGACAGCAGCACGATTCGTCGCTCTGCTGAAATCTTTCTGGGGCAGGCCGGGTATCAGGTGGTGCTGGCCGAAGATGGTTTCGACGCACTCGCCAAGATGAACGATCATCGGCCCGCCCTGATTTTCTGCGACATCCTGATGCCGCGACTCGACGGCTATCAGACCTGCGCTCTCATCAAGAAAAGCGCCAAATTCCACGCCACGCCCGTCATCATGTTGTCCTCCAAGGACGGCCTGTTCGATCGCGCCCGCGGCGCAATGGTGGGCTCCGATGCCTACCTGACCAAGCCCTTCACCAAGGACAGCCTGCTGAAAACCGTGCGCGCGCATGCTGCGCCGGCAGCGGCGTCCTGATCCGAACCGCATAAAGGACCACGCCATGGCCATCCAGAAAATTCTCGTCGTCGACGATTCGCCGACCGAGCGCTACTTCCTGACCGACATCCTGATCAAGAATGGATTTTCCGTATCAACCGCCGAGAACGGCGAGGAAGCGCTTCTGAAAATCAAGGCCGACAAGCCGCAGCTGATCCTGATGGACATCGTCATGCCGGGTCAGAACGGCTTCCAGGTGACCCGTTCGATCAGCCGCGATCCGTCGACAGTCGATGTGCCGATCATCATCTGCACCAGCAAGGGTCAGGAAACGGACCGCATCTGGGGCTTGCGCCAGGGTGCGCGCGACTACATCGTCAAGCCGGTCGATCCGCAGGAACTGCTGGCAAAGATCGCCGCACTCGGCTGATCGATCCCGCCCCGCCATCATGATCCCGACGCCATCCGACCAGGCTCCCGACCCGCTGGCAAGAAGCTACAGCAAGCCGGACCCGGCAGCCCGCCGCCTGCGCATGCGGGATTTCCAAACGCGCCTCGTGGACCGCATGCAGGCCGCCCGCGGTGGCAGCGACGTGCGCGCCGGGCAGCTCGGCGTGCTGATCGGCGAGACCCGCTGGCTATTCGACCTGCAGCAGGCCGGCGAAATCGTCGCCGCCGGCGCGATGACCCGGGTGCCGCTGACACAGGCCTGGTTCCTCGGCCTGACCAACATTCGCGGCAACCTGATCAGCGTGGTGGACTTCGCGCAGTTCCAGGGTGGCGCGCCGACCCCGATCGACAAGCAATGCCGGATCATCGCCTTCGCACCGAGCCTGGGATTCAACGGCGGCGTGCTGGTGTCGCGTGTGCTCGGGCTGCGCAATATTGCCGACATGCGGGCCGACGAGACTGATACCGGTGCGGATGCTGCCTCCGACGGTCGGGTACGTCGCTACATCGACCGCGAGCGCGACGACTGGCAAGTGCTCGACCTGGCCGCAGTCACCCGCGATCCGCGCTTTCTGCACGTCGGCGCCTGAGCGCCGGCCAGACCAATACCGGCGCGCCAGAAGGTGCGCCATGCTGTTCATCAGGAGATTCAGATGGCGTTGAAACTACCGTTATTCCCGCGTTCCGGCCGCACCGCACTGGTTGGCGCCGGTAACACGGAGAGCCTGGAGTCGGCCGTCACGGTCGAGCAGCAGATGCATGCGGCGCCCGCCGAATCCAGGGCCCGCACCGCAACGGCTGCCAGTGCGGACAGCCCCGGCACTTCGAGCCTGGTCGAACGCGCCGGCGACATCCGCTTGCCGGTCATCGGCCGGTTGCCGCTGCCGCAGCAGATCCGCGTGCTGCTGATCGTGCTGGCCGCGGCCTTGTTCCTGGCGATCGTATTCGCCTATCTCAATTCCCGCGGTTCGACCCAGAGTTCGACCCAGACGCAGATTGCCGGCGACGCGCTGATGCACTCGCAGCGGATCGGCAAGGCGGCGCCGAACGCGATCCAGGGCAATCCGGAAGCGTTCAAGCAGCTCGAAGACAGCCGCATGCAATTCAACAGCGACCTCACCGTGCTGATGCAAGGCGGTGAATTCCAGAGCCGCTCGGTCGATTCGCCGTCGTCGAGCATGGCGCCGGTACTGAAAGACGTGCAGAAAGCCTGGGTCGGCTCCGACAAGGCGGCTGCCACGATCCTGAATTTGCGCAAGGAACTGACCGGCTTCGGCAGCACCCTGCAGAAACTGAATGCGCAATCACCGGCGCTGCTGGAACTGACCGAGCAGATCTCGGCCCTCAAGGTGCAGGGCGGCGCGACACCGCGTGAAATCTCCGCCAGCGGCCAGCTGGTGATGCTGACCCAGCGCCTGGGCCGCAGCGCCAATGAATTCCTGACGTCCGAAGGCGTCAATCCCGAAACGGCATTCCTGCTCGGCAAGGACACCAATACCTTCCGCGACATCATCGATGGCTTCCTCAATGGCAGCGAGGCGCTGCGGCTGTCGGCCACCCGCGATCGCGACGCGCGCGACAAGCTGCTGGAGCTGCAGAAGGCATTTGCCGGCTACCAGGCGTCGGTCGCAACCGTCCTCGGCAACCTGCAAAACTTCACCGCTGCAAAACAATCCGAGCAGCTGATCTTTTCGGAAAACGAAAACCTGAAGCGGAAACTGGCGACGCTGCAGAACACCTATCGCGCTGACCAGGATTCGCTGAGCTCGCCGTTCTGGGCCATGCTGGTTTCCCTCATCGCTGCGGTGCTGGCGGCGGTCGGCATCGCGCTGGTGATCCTGCGCGAAACCCGCGACCGGGCGCGCGAAGCCGTGCTGCGCGGCCAGGAAGCCGAGACGCAGCGTCGTCAGGCCCAGAAGCAGGAAGAAGAAGCCAAGGGCGCCAACGATCAGAACCAGGCGGCGATTCTGCGGCTGATGAATGAATTGCAGGAAGTGGCCGACGGCGACCTGACGGTGCAGGCAACCGTGTCGGAAGACATCACCGGCGCGATCGCCGACTCGGTCAATTACACGGTCGAGGAATTGCGCGGGCTGGTCGGGCGGGTCACCAACACGGCCGAGCAGGTGACCTCGGCATCGAACCAGGCGCAGAGCATTTCGAACGAACTGCTGACGGCGTCGCAGCAGCAGTCGCGCGAGATCCAGGAAACCGGCCAGGCCGTGCTCGACATGGCGGTGCAGATCACCGACGTCTCGAAGTCGGCCAACGAGTCGGCGGAAGTGGCACGACAGTCGGTGTCGGCGGCCGAGCAGGGTTCGCGCGCGGTGGAAAACGCGATCAAGGGCATGAACGAGATTCGCGAGCAGATCCAGGAAACCTCGAAACGCATCAAGCGGCTCGGCGAATCGTCGCAGGAGATCGGCGAGATCACGGAGCTGATTTCCGACATTACCGAACAGACCAACGTGCTGGCGCTGAACGCCGCAATTCAGGCCGCGTCCGCCGGCGAAGCAGGCCGCGGGTTTTCGGTGGTGGCCGAAGAGGTGCAGCGGCTGGCCGAACGCTCCGGCGAGGCGACCAAGCAGATCGGCGCCCTGGTGCGCACGATTCAGACCGATACCCACGATGCGGTGGCGGCGATGGAAAAATCGACGCAGGGCGTGGTCGAGGGCGCCAAGCTGTCTGACGCTGCGGGCGCGGCGCTGTCGGATATCCGGCGGGTGTCGAACCTGCTGGCCGAACTGATCCAGGGCATCTCGTCGTCCACCGAGCAGCAGGCCACTTCAGCCAACGGCGTGGCGCAGAACATCCAGAACATCCTGACAGTGACCGAGCAGACGCAGCACGGTACGCAGCAGACGGCATCGTCGATTCGTGAGCTGTCGAAACTGGCTGAAGAACTGAAGAACTCGGTATCGCGCTTCCGCGTGACCGCCTGAAATCCAGCGAGGCCAGCATGACACTTTCTGCCAATGCGCTGCCGCCTGCGGGCGATGATTTCGATAGCGGCCCCCTGTCGTGGGTCATGGGAGAAATCCGCGAGACCGTCGGCCGTTCGATGGCCGCGCTGTCAGAAGCGTTCGCGCAGGACGCCGACGCCGACGCCCGCAATGCCTTGCTGCGCCAGGCACGCACGCATCTGCACCAAGCGCATGGGGCGCTGCAGATCGTCGATGTCGAAGGCGTCGCGATCCTTACCGAAACCATCGAAGATCTGTTCGACCGGCTCGAATCGGCGCAACTGACGCTGACTGCGGAGATGGTCGAGGCGATCGATCACGCCTGCGCAGCGCTGGTCGAGTATCTCGAAGAATTGCTGGCGGGCGCACCGCCGCAGCCGGTTCGCCTGTTTCCGTATTACCGCGCGCTGCTGCAGGCACGCGGCGCGGAACGGATTCATCCGGCTGACCTGTT
>JACMOV010000023.1 GCA_014377845.1 Herminiimonas sp. | reverse complement strand
GATGAAGCGCTTTGTTCAGGACCTGTCAGAAATTCTATGTGCCAGGGTCAGAATTTTTAGTCAATTGATCGCATTGGCGAAGCGCTCGCCGAACATGATGGCGAACTGGTTGGCAGCTCGCTTCCCGATTCAGTTCATTCGTCGCCTTGGCCGCATCAGTCATCCGGCTGAAGTAAATGTCAAACACACTTTAGAAACGTGTTGCTATGCAGCAATATGTCCGTGATGAGACGGGCTTGTTCCCGTCACGCACGCATTTCACCTGAGGCATAACGCGTTCACCACGCCGCATACCTGATAGAAACTTGCAGCGGCAGTTACACTATATAAATGGCAACTTTTGCATATGCTGTAGGTACCGGTTTCAACACGAACGCAAACCTTCTGAGTACACAAGGCGACGAGATGGAAATGACTAGACGTGAGCGCATGATGCGTCCCGGACCCAAGCGGATCCTGACCCTCGACGGGGGCGGTATCCGTGGCGTCGTTGCACTCGAGATCCTTTCGAAGATCGAGTCCATGCTGGGACAGCGATACGGTCGCGAAGGAAGTTTCGTGCTCGCAGATTACTTCGACTTCGTTGCTGGTACCAGCACTGGCGCGATTATCGCGGCTGGAATTGCGAATGGGTTCTCGGTTGCGAAAATTCTTTCGTTTTACTTGGAATGCGGCGCCACCATGTTCGAGCGGGCGAGCTTGTTCGAGCGCTTTCACAGCAAGTACAGGGATGATGCATTTTCGGCAAAGCTGCGAGACGTCTTCGGCGGGGACGTCTTGCTAGGAAGCGAAAACCTGCAGACGTTGTTGATGATGGTGATGCGCAATGCCAGCACCGATGAAGCCTGGTGCGTTACGAATAACCCTTTTGCAAAATTCAATGAGGACCTGCGCCATCCTCAATTGTCCCTCCCGTTGTGGAAGATGGTGCGCGCCAGTACGGCTGCGCCGTCGTTTTTCCCGCCGGAAGTAGTAAAGCTGGGTGAACACGAATTCGTCTTCATCGACGGCTGTATTTCCACTTACAACAACCCTGCTTTCCAGGCATTCCTGCATGCCACGGCGCAGCCCTATGGAATCAGGTGGCCGACCGGCCAGCAGGCGCTTTTACTGGTCTCTATCGGCGCCGGCAACGTTCCTCATGTCAACCGCAATCTCAAGCGCTCTGACATGAACCTGCTCTACGACGCGGTCGAACTCACGCCGGCGATGATCTTGTCGTCTGTGCATGAACAGGACATGCTTTGCCGGCTATTCGGCCGTTGCTTGGCAGGTCCGGCCCTGGATCGGGAGCTCGGCGACCTGGTGGACATTGCTGCACCAGGCGGTCGCAATCTCTTCACCTATCTGCGCTATAACGAAAACCTGACCGCGGAAGGCCTCGCGCGCCTGGGCCTGTCCCATATCGCGCCGGAATTCGTCCAGCCGATGGATTCGGTGCTGCACATCGACGCGCTGGCAGAAATCGGTCGGGAAATCGGCGAGCGCCAGGTCCGGCTGGACCACTTCGCCGATTTTCTGTAAGCGGCGCAGCCGACCGCAGAGAGTGCGTCAGTTTGTCCCGAGCAGCAACTCGCACTGTCCCGGAAGTACGACGTACAGCGCGCGCGGCGACACGCTGAAAGCAAATGCCTCTGCCAGCAGCGGTTCACCGTCAAGGTTGAACTGCATCGGCGTAAGCGAGACGATTTCGATCGAGGCCGCCTGGACGTAGTCGAAGTGGTCGGCGCCATGCTGTTTCAGCTCGATCAGGTCGGCTAGCAAATGCTCGAACCGAGCGCGCGGATGATCGCGCACGATGACCAGATCGAGCAGACCATCGTCGATTTTTGCCCTTGGCGTCATGCGGATGCCACCCCCGGCCTGGCGACCATTGCCAACCGCCAGCATCAACACCGGGCCTTCAAAATTCTGGCCTGGCGTCTTGATCAGGACGTCCAGCGGGGTCGCGCGCATCGCCATGACCAGCGCCATCAGTGAGTAGGCCGCGCCACCGAGGGTTCTCTTCAACGCGGGGTCGGTCGCCGCGGTGACATCGGCGCCAAAGCCGCCGCTTGCAAGGTTGATAAAATGGCGTCCGTTGACCATCCCGATGTCGACTGCTCGCGGTTGCCCGGTTAGCGCCAGCAGCAGGGCGGCATACGGGTCACCGTGCGGAATACCGCTACCGGCGGCGAAATCGTTTGCCGTACCGAAGGGAACGATTCCAAGCGCATTCCCGGCACGGCTGACCATCATGGCATTGATGACTTCATTGACCGTGCCATCACCGCCGGCGGCGATGATGCGGGTAGCAGGATTTGCCACGCAGGTCCGTGCAAGGCGGGCCGCATCGCCGGCCTCCCAAGTGACCTCGACATCGATCTCGAAACCCTCGTGGCGGAGTCGTGCGACCGCATCGCGGAGCGGCTGGCTGGCGGATGACTTGCCGTTAAGTATTATTTTATGGGGCATGGGAGCTCTTCGAGTGGGCGGTGGCGGCTCCCGAGGAGGCCGGCGCCTAACTGATTTTGGGGATCGCTTAAAGTGAACTTCTATTACATAATTGCAATAATATAATCACAACAGAACATTGTTGAAAATAATTTAATGAGTGAATCGCCGGGCACCCCGTGACAGACGCGATAAATGACAGGTCGAGGTTGGGCAGGGTGCTGTGCGCGCTCGGACGATTGCCAACGGGTCTGGCACACCAGTTCCGGGAAGACAGTCGCTCAACACTTTTTTCCGCCGCACTTGCCGTCATCGCTGTACATTTTGGCGCGCTCAGCTTACTGATCAAGCTGTCGCTGATGATTGTGGCAAATCTTGCATCGCAGGGAATGCCGACGCTCAATGGAGGCGGGCCGGTGGTGCTGTTGATGGACGAGACCCATTGGCAGGAGCGCTATTTCGAGCATTCTCCGCTGGACCGCTGCACGATGGCCGAGGATCTCGCTGCCATACTCGCGCATGCGCCGAGGACCGTTGCGGTGGATTTCGACCTCTCGCCGTCGTTGCGCCCAGCAGACGCGGCATGTCAGGCTGCGCTAGACACTTTCCTGGACCGTAACGCAGCGAGCCTGGTGCTGCTGTCGCCGATCAAGGTCGGCACGCAGCGCATGATCGAGCAAAAACGTGACTGGATGCTGGCACGCTGCAAAGCCGGCGGTGTGTTCGCCGATGGCGGCCTCGAGCTATCGCTGGGCATGGTGATCGATTCGCTTCCAAGCCACGACCGAATGGCCGAAGTCGTTCGCCAGCGCGCCGGCAGCACCATCTGCGCCAGCATCGCGAGCACTGTCGGTGTCGCAAGATGGCTAGTGCGCCGCGACGACGATCCCGCCAACGATGCCCATGGCACGGCGGGGAGTACCGATGCAGGCGAAACCAGCGAGCCGGTCGCCATTAACTTTGCTCACTTTCAAAACCTCGTCCACAAGGTCGGCATCGGGCAACTGAATAGTTCCGGCATTGCTGACTGGCCGCAACGCGACGTTTTTTTCGGAGGAGATTACGGCAGCGCCAAGGAAGACCGCTTTGGCACGCCGATCGGGCCGCTGCCGGGAATCGCCGTGCATGCCGCGCGCCGTGTCTCGCTCGACCATCCGGTAGCAGAGCTGCAACCCGTCGCCGGATTTGCCGCCGATATCATGATTGCTTTCGTTTTCTCGCTCGGGATCGCGGTGTTCTGGAGCAGTTATGCGACTTTCCGGATATCGCCGAGTCCTGCCGAACGGCAGCTTGCCAGCGTGATGGTGGTCGGCTTCGTCTGCTTCTATGCAGTGTTGGTGCTGCTCTTCTTCCAGCTTGGCACCGACCTGTTTGCCGTCGGCATCCTGATCGCACCGTTGGTCATCGCGATCAGCATGCTGGTCGATGGCTTCATCACTGGTCCGATTGCCGCCATCCTTAAACTGGTGCGGCACGAGGCGGAGGACCCGGCGGATCATGGCGAGTTCAAGGCGCTGCTCGCCGTGGTGGTGGTCCTGGCGCTCATCCTGGCGGTCGCGCACGTGCAGCCGCTGTCGTTGGCCAGCGTCCCGATCGTGATCGGCGCCGCGCTGCTGGACCGCGCAGCTGTCAAGGTCCTGGCGATTCGGGGGGCGTCGCGACGACTTACCGCCGTGACACCCTGGCGCGGGGGCGTGCAGCTGACGATGATCGTTACTGCCGGCTTCGGCATTACATGGTGGCTGCTTCGAACCGGCGCAGTGGCCTTTTCAAATATTTATACGCAAGGCTTTTTTGCTACTCTGGCTTGTATCGTCGCCGCCCTGACCGTGGGCATGGTGCTCCCACTGGGTAGCCACGACGCGCCAGTGATGCCAGCCTCAGAGCGGCGGCTGCCGCTCGGTGGATCCGATGTCCCTACTGCGACCACTCCTGGCCCATTCATCGGCATATCAGCAGTAATCGTGGCAATCCTCAAGAAACTGATTTTCTGGGGCGCGGTCTTCGCCGCGCTTGCCTTCCTCTCACACTAACTTTCAATGTTCACCCATAGGAATCCTTCATGCTTCGACCCGGCCTGCTGTTTTGTAGCTTGAGCTTTTGCCTGGGCGCCGCCGCCGAGACCAGCTGCGGCATTACGGTGCTTCCGCAGGGAGAAGGGACGCCACAGGTAGCCGCTGCGGCTCGTGCGCTGGCGGCAACCAATCCCTGCAAGTTGGTCCCCGGTTTCACCTCCAAATCGCTCGGCAATGTCTGGGCCAGTCTTCTCTCGAGCACCAGAACTGGTGGACGACGACTCGAGTCGCCGGTGCCGCCCGGCGCACCGCAGGGCTTGACGCTCCCCGAACAGCAGATGGTGCATTTCGATTTCAGCGAGCTAGTCGGCGAACAGCTTCGTCAGCTGCGCGTCGAAGTCGACCAGAAGCCGCTCATGAACCTAGCTAATCCGCCGGCACGGATCGATTTGCCGATCAAGGGATTCAGTCCCGACCAGACGTTCCTTTGGACCCTGACCACAGGACGTGGCAGCTATCGCGCCGAGTTCAAGTTGCTGCCGGAAGCCGATCGGAAGGAAGTCGAGACTCGGCTGCAGCGGCTTGGGACCGAATCGCTCGATCCGGTCTCGCGATTGATCTACCAAGCCGCCATTTACGATGACGCTGACCTGTTCGCCCAGCGCGACCGTACTTTTCAGGCGGTGCGGCGGGCCGCTAATTTCTGAGCAATCGGCCGGAAACAGCGAGCAGATTGACCAAGAATTTCGATAAACGACTCTCATTTACGTCAGGCACATCAAATGTCTTCTACCCGAACGCTTCGCGGTATCTTTCTCATGCTGTTGCTGGTCGTCGCCGACGCCGGTGCAACGGACGATGCCGGCGTGGCTAGTGGTTCCTACTCGGCCTCGGAAGCATCTACGGCAACGCCGTCACTGTTCGACCGTGCAAAGTCAGCGCTATCCAAGATCAACCCGGCTGGAGGCGAAGACACCGACAGAAGCAGCGCTCGCGGCGGTACGCAGCGCGAACGTGGCGAGAAGGGTCGCAATGCCGAAGAGGCCGGTGAGGGTGACGGTGAGGGAAGAGGCAAGGGCAAGGAAAAATCGTTCTTCGGCAGTGTCAAGGGCGCGTTCGGCTTCGGTGGCGAGGAAAAATCCGCCTCGAAGCTGAAGGATATCCAGGAAGTGTCGCTCATCTCCGCCAAGCAATTTGATCCGGCCTGCACCTCGATTGTCGAACCGTTTGGCGTGACCGACAACCTCGGCTCACTCGCCATGCTGGGGGCAAAGTTAGCGATCGGAAATTTGGCGGTCTCCATCAACGGTGGTAGCCAGCAAAACGTCAAGACCACGCTTCGCTTGGCAGGCAAGAATCTGAATTGGCTGCCGATGCAGGCCGAGCGCATGCTTGGCCAGTCGCAGCACGATGCGTTGGCCGGCAGTCTGCTCGACATCAACAAAAAGTCCGACCGGGAAGTGGTGGAACGAGCAAACGCGATCATGCAGAAGATCCTGTTGCAGGTGAAAGAAGACACTCCCTACAAATTCGACCTATCGGTGCAACGCAAGGGCGGCATGAACGCGCAGGCGCTGCCGGGAGGCTTTATTCACATTGAAAAAGACCTGGTAGCGGACAAGAAGAAGGATTCCATGGCGTATTTCGCGATGGCGCACGAAATCGCCCACGTCCTGCAACGTCACGAGACGCGCTCCGTCCAGGCCCGCGTCACCGACAGCATCGACAGCCTCGACGGATTACGGAAGATCATCGAAGGGGCCACCAGTAATCCCGACTCCTTGCTGGCGTACTCGAATGAACTAATGAGCCGGTTCGTGGTGTTTTCAAAGGGCCAGGAATTACAGGCTGACGCCTGCGCCGTACGACTACTCGACTCGGCTTTTCCCGACAAGAAGAAGTTGGCGGACGTGATTCGCACGTACACCAAAGCCCTGCCGCCACCGGAGCCGGCTTCTGCCGCAGCCAATCAACTCGAGGTCTTCGTGGAAAACGTCGGGAAAATGGACAAGCTGCACGACCAGCACCCCAATTCCAGCGAGCGCATTGCCAATCTGGAGAAAATGCTGGCGGAGGTATCGACGCCGAAGAAGCCGTTGACCACAGACGCAAGGGCGGCGCTACCGCCTGTCGTAACCGGGCGCTGACTCACTGGGTCAATCCGTACGGCTCTAACTTTCCCTCGGCGCGCAAGCGTTAATCGGACAACCGGCGTACCTACCTATTGTCTCCAGCTGGAAATCACTGAAAGCCTTGCAGCCCAGAATGAGCAAATTCCACTGCAGCTGCATGAACTTAAGGCGACCGGAATCAAACTCGCGCTCGACGATTTTGGCACTGGCTATTGTGAATGCGGAACAACCGGCATGGCGCTACTGCCGATAATCAGGAAGCCATTGGTCCAAAACGCCGGTGTCCTTTTACGTCGTATCTGTCGAGCATCATCATTTTGTCCCATACCTTGATGAAGTCTTTCACAAACCGCTGGGCGCTATCGCGGCTTGCATAGACATCTGCGATCGACCGCAATTGGGAATTTGAGCCGAAGACGAGGTCACTACGAGTTGCGCTAAATTTGATCATCCCGGATTTTCGATCTTTAAGGAAAAAAACCATTCCATCCTCATCGGCCTTCTCCCAAACCAGATCCGTATCCGTCAGCTTGACGAAAAAGTCAGTATTCAACACGCCGACTTTGTCGGTGAAGATGCCCATGTTCGACGCATCATGGTTTATATTCAGAGCGCGCAGGCCGCCGGTCAATACCGTCCATTCCGGGGCGGTGAGACCCATCAGATTGGCCTTATCAAGAAAAAATTCCTCTGGCGAGACGCCCTGCGACACGGACTTGAAATTGCTGTCAAGGTAGTTGCGGAAGCCGTCGGCAACCGGCTTCAACCAAGTGAACATTTCGATGTCGGTGAGTTCCTGCGTCGTATCTACACGACCCGGCGTGAACGGCACGCTGGCATCGACACCGGCGTCACGCGCGGCCTTTTCGACCGCTATGCAGCCACCCAGTACAATCAGATCGGCCAGCGAGATTTTGTTGCCAGAAGTCTGCTTGCCATTAAAGTCAAGCATTATGGCGCGCAGTTTTTCAATCACGGGCGCGGCCCGCTGGTTGACCGTCCAATCCTTCTGTGGCGCTAACGCGAGGCGGCCACCGTTCGCTCCGCCACGCTTGTCGCTGTCGCGGTAGGTCGACACTGCGGAGAAAGCCGTGAAGGACAAATCCGAGACCGACACACCAGTCGCCGCGATTGCCTGCTTCAGTGCGGTGATCTCTGCCGCGTTGACCAATCCATGGTCGCGCTCGGGAAGCGGATCCTGCCACAGCAGGCCATTCTCGATTGTCGCTTCAGGCCCGAGGTAGCGGTGCTTCGGCCCCATGTCGCGGTGCGTCAGTTTGTACCAGGCTTTTGAGAATGCTTGGGTAAAGGCATCGAAGTCCGCTAGGAATTTCTCGCAGACCTTGCGGTACTCTGGATCGACCTTGAGGGCGATGTCGCTGGTCATCATCATGAGTGGATTCATCTGCCCTGCGATGTGCGCGTCTGGCGTCTTCGGAGCGTTCGGATCAATCGGCGTCCACTGCAGCGCGCCAGCCGGACTTTTGGTTTGCTCCCAATCGAACTTGAACAGGTTGTCGAGGTAGCTGTTGTCCCATTGCGTAGGATTAGGCGTCCAGCTGCCTTCGATCCCGTTGGTCATCGTGTGTTCGGCGAAGCCAGGACCTTTCGGGTTGTGCCACCCAAGGCCCATCGACTCGATCGGTGCGATCTCCGGTGGCGGGCCTATCTCTTTAGAGGACACCATTCCGTGGCTTTTTCCGAATGCATGGCCGCCGGCAATCAGCGCCACGGTTTCTTCATCATTCATTGCCATACGCGTGAAGGTAATCCGGATATCGCGCGCCGATCCCATCGGGTCGCCGTTTGCGTATGGACCCTCTGGATTGACGTAAATTAGCGCTTGATGCGAGGCCGCAAGCGGATTCTCAAGGTCGTAATCCGTATCACCGTTCTTGCCGTGCCACCGTTTGTCCCGATTAACCATGCTGTCGAAACCGTCGACATGGTGCGGATCCCAGATTTCTGGTCCCCAATAACTCGCGTTGTCGGCCTCCCAGGCGTCGAGCCGCCCGCCGCCGAAGCCATATGTCGGAAGACCCATGATTTCGAGAGCACAATTACCAGTCAGGATCATCAGGTCGCCCCAGGACAGACCACTTCCGTATTTGTGCTTGATCGGCTGCAACAGGCGCCGCGACTTGTCGGTGTTGCCGTTATCCCACCAGCTGCTGACAGGGGCGAATCGTTGCATAGCAGTACCTGCTCCGCCACGCCCGTCGGCGATCCGATACGTACCGGCAGCGTGCCAAGCCATGCGGATCATCTGAGGTCCGTAATGATGGTAATCAGAAGGCCACCAGTCGACCGATGTTGTCAAGAACGCCTTGATGTCCTGTTTGAGCGCGTCGAAGTCAATTTTTGCGAACTCAGCCGCATAATCGAATTCGGGGCCAAGCGGATCTGCCGACAAACCGTTTTGGTGCAGCAGCTCGACCCTCAGCCGATTCGGGTACCAGTTCTCCAAGGTTGGCGGGGTACCAAACGCGCCACCGATCTTATTGCCACCGAAGGGGCACTGACCGGTCATCTTGTGGGTTTCGGTAAAAGTCTTGTCTAACGTTTTCTGGTCCATCAATGTCTCCTCGTGCGAATTTAATCTTTAGCCAGCCAGTCGACCAATGCTACCGTGCTGGACCCGATGCAAGAATATACTCGCTTCGTGCGGTATCTACCGAAGCAGAAAATTCGTGTCATTGCATAGAAGAAAGAATGCGCTCGTGCTGAGCAACCGCGCTATGAATGCAGTTTTATATTGAACCGCCAGTCAACGCATTCATCGGCAAGTCCCTTGGACTGACGAAGAGATGCCGGTGACGTCGAACCGTTCACGCGATCGTCAATATAATTCCAATCAACTGACGACACGCCCTGGTCATATTGCTGTTCGGAGTCAAATTCGATTACGGCTATACAAATTTCCCGCACGAATTCCTTCGCTCAGCGGCCTTTGCGCGATTCGGGATATGCGCACATTTGTCACGAACCGCGCACCACTCCTTGATGAAGATCGAACCCGTTTGCTTGTTCGATTTCTGCATCCTCCCTTAAGCTTTTCGTAACGTGGTGCGGTATCGATTCGGGGGATGATATGGGCTTTCAACAAGTAAGCGTGGGCGATCTGCAGGGGATGGCGACGACCGCCGGCAAGGTGCTCGAACAGGTTCGCGCCAGCGCCGTGGTGCCGGATCCTTCCAAGGCCGCACCGACTTTCACCAGTGTCGCCATTGCGGAGCTGTGCGGCATCGCGCGCGACCAGCTGAAGTACCTGACCGCCAAATACGATTTGCCGGCCGGCCTGAAGATCGCCGGCTCGCGCGCCAAGGCGTATTCGCTCGAGGAAGCGATCACGTTCGTGCAGGCGCTGGCGCCGCATCCGGAACGTCCGCTGGGCAAGTCCGGGAAGGTGCTGACCTTCTGCAACCACAAGAACGATGTCGGCAAGACCTCGACAGCCGTAGCGCTGGCGCAAGCGATGACGCTGCGAGGATTTCGCGTGTTGATAATCGATTGCGACGTCCAGGGTGCGGCCACGCGGTTGTGCGGCATCGGCATGGAACGGCAGGCGATCAATGCCGGCTCGTTGATGCCCTATCTGCGCGGCGACCAGCCGAACCTGCGCTATGCAGTCGAGCCGACCTACTGGCACAACCTGTCGCTCATTCCCGCCTCGAGCGCCCTGCTGGCGGCGGAGTTCGCCTTGCCCGCGCGGGCGGTGCAGGCATCGGGCTGCCGGCGCTGGGAAGTCCTCGCCAATGGTATCGAGGCATTGCGCGAAGACTTCGACCTGATCGTCATCGATACCGCTCCCGGCCTGTCGCAGCTCACGGTCAATGCGATCGTGGCGGCCGACGGCTTGACGATGTGCTGTCCGCCGGATGCGCTGGAGTTTGCCGCCAGCGTGCAGTTCTGGCGCATGTGCGCAGAGCTGCTGGCAACGCTGCCCGGCGCCCAGGACAAGAAGTACGATTTCGTCACGATCGTTTACACAAAAGTCCAGCCAGGCGACGCCGCTCGCCTGGTCAAGACCTGGATGGCGCGAGCCTACGGCGCCCATATTGGCAGTGCCGAGATCCCCGACAGTCCCGTAGCGCGCGCGGCGGCGACGCAAGGCAAGACGATTTACGACCTCATCCGCCCGGAAGGCGGCGCCGACGCCCATCGCCGCTACAAGGAGCCACTTGACCGGCTGGCCGACGCGCTGATGGACGCGCTGGCGCTGGCTTGGGATGCGAAAGCAAAACAGACGGCGCCCGCGGTCGAGACACAGCAGTATGCAGCGCGTGCTGCGTGAGTACGGTTGGCCACGCTACCGAACGAGCACTGCACCGCACGAGAGGCGTGCATCACGCGCCGTGCTGCAGGCTTACGCGTCACGCGCCACGCGCCACGCGAAGCACGTGCGCCGTGCGCTGCTCAGCGATCCTTTGGCTTCGACACGAACTCCGGCGCCATCACCGCCCGCAGCCATGCGGAGGCGGCATCGTCGGCGTTTGATCCGGCGCTCGACGCACGCTGCGAGATCCACCAGACGCTGGCCTTGCGAATGCGCCAGTCCTGCGCGACCCTGCCTAGCAGACTGGCCGCCAGCTGACCGAGGATCGGCTGATGGCCGACCAGTAGCACCGGCCGGCGGCTGTCGGGCCAGCCGGCTGCCTGCATGACCTCGTCCACAGAGGTATCGGGCCCAAGACGCGGCTCGATCTTGAACTTGCGTCCCAGCGCTTCGACCGTCTGCACGGTTCTTGCCGTGGGACTCGCCAGGATGCGACAGTCGTCGGGCAGCACGCCGTCGAGCCACTCGGCCATGCGCCAGGCCTGCTTGTGCCCCTTTGCCGTGAGCACGCGTTCGTCGTCCGGCTCGCCCGGTTCGGCTTCCGCATGCCGCCACAAGATAAGTTCCATGATCTGTCTGCGCCAAAAATGCGCCTATCAAGACCCGGTCAGCGCGATTGCTCTGACTACCCCGGTTCTGACAGGCGTGTCACGTCGGAAAATGCCGCTGTCCTGACCGCATGCGGTGGCAAGACGCCCTCACTGAAGGTGCGGAAGTTGGGCGTCGATTTTACTGAAATCATGATGCAGCCGCGTGACATCCGCGGCAAGATATCCCCGCGCAAAGGCGCTCGCCGGTACCAGGCGGGCATCGGCCGAAACCAGTTCCTGCAGCAGCCGATCCGCAACGACTGCATCGTTCATCGTACCAAGCGTATCCTGCAATGCCGTCAGATTTTTCAGGAAAGCATCAACCGGCTTTTGCGCATACAGCGAGCGGAAGAATTCGGTGGCATAGCGCGACTTCTTGGCGGCGATACGGACCCTGTGAACCAGTGCCGGGTCGTCCGCCACCACCGACATTGCGCGCTTGACCAGGCGCTTCCTGGCCTTCGTCAGCACCGCATCGGCAAACTTCTGTAATGTAGGTGTCCGCCCGGATGCCGGTGCGTCTGCAGGCAAATCCGGCGTGCCGACGCCGCGGACCCATCCGCAGAAATCCAGCATCAACCGCGCGTACCGCCGCGAAGCGATCGCCGTCGCCGCCTTGTGTCGCGCCTTGGCGGCCTGCGCGGCTGCCGCGTGCGCGAGGGCGCCAACGCCGATATCGTCGCGCACGCCGGCCTGGATCGCCGGTAGCGTCGAGAGACACAGCACGTCCCAGTCGCGCGCTGCGCCCAGGCGCTCGCCGAGCCAGGCGAACTCCTTGTCGAATCGTGCGGGCGCCTGCATCAGTGGCGCGAACAGCTGCTGTGCACCATGCAGCCGCCGCAAGCCGACACGCATCTGATGCACGTACTCCGGCTCACTGCTGTTTTCGACACCGCTCGCATTCGCCTCGACATGTGCCAGGCACTCGCCAACGATTGCCTGGAAGCCTGCGTGCAACGTCATGCCGCGTGTCAGTTCGACCGTCACTGCCTTGCGGATCGCATCGCTTGCGGTATCGGGAAAACAAAGCGCATAGCCACGTTCCGCCTTGCTGACATTACCCAGGCGCAGCGGCGCAGAAGCGCTCAGTTCCTGCGCCACCCGGTACAGACAACCGGCATCGCCGGATTTGAGCTCCAGTTCGATCTCGCTGACGGCGGCGTGCAGGTCGTCGTGATCGATCGAGCCCACATCGAGCGCGACCTCGATTTCATCGCCGTCTGAAAATCGCAACAGCCAGGTCGTTCGTGTCACGTTGGTGTCGAACACAGGCCGCAAGGTATCGTCGTTGGCGAAATCGCGCAGCAGCTTGCCCCAGTGCGTCTTGCGGCCCACCATTGTTCGCAAGGCTTGCAGATCGAGCGCCGGCGTATGCACCGTGCCCTCCCACTCCGAACGATCGTGCAGACCAGCATGGCAAGGCGCGCCGACCTTCAGGGTTTGCACGAAGCCGTTTTCCAGAGTCCGCAGTCGCAGGCTCGCGCCGCCGTGCCGTATTCGCAGGTCGGGCGTGTCGTAGTACGTGCTGGTGAGCGCCTGCGTGTGGGGTTCCGCAATCGCATGCTCGCGTAGAAAAGGATGGCGGCGCAGTACGGCGACGTTCGCTGGTGCAACGAGAAGCTTCAGCTCGGTCTCGCGGTTTTCAAGCGGGCGTGAATCAGCGTTCTTCAGGATGTTCACTTGATGGATGGCACCTCGTGTAAGAACCTTGAAGGTTCGAAGTTTGAACTCTGGTCACGCTAAAGGGTTCGTGCTCGTTCTTCCAATTTGGGGCGTCAAAGTCGATCCTGATTGGCGCGGCGAGACACCTTTCAGGCCGCCCCGCTTGGTGACGGCCAGATTTGCGCAGGCCATGACGGTTTCGACGGCATTCGTGAAGCGCAGGGCGACCGGGCCCGCCGCAATCGCTGCAATACTGCCGACGTTTGCGCATCGTTGGTTCTACGGTGGAGATTACCCCAGAATGCCGGATGACGATTTACCAAGCCGATGTAAAACCGAGTCCATGTAAGATAGCGGCGCCAGAATGACATTGGACACTCGCTGGATTCGCCATCGATTTGCCCCGATTTCTGCGGATTGATTTCGACTCAAGGAAGGATTCGCCATGCCAATCGACAAACGCCATCTCGGACCCCTGGTCCTCGCGCTGATGCTGCAAAACGCTTTTGCGGCGGAGGACAATGGCGTCAATGCCTACCGCCCGACCGTGTCGAATCCGGCGACGCTGCCGACACCGGGACAACTGGAACTGGAGTTCGGCGGCTTGCACGTCAAGAGCGGTGCCGCGCGTGACGACAGCCTGCCCTATCTCTTCAAGCTCGCCTTCACCCCGGAATGGGGCATCCTGTTGGGCGGCGACGCCTATCTCTGGTCACGCGACGAGCAAGGCAATCGCATCCACGGCGCAGGTGACACCACCGTGACATTGAAGCGCGCCTTCCTGATCAACGATACGACCGCCTATGGCATCGAGCTGGGTGCAAAACTGCCGACCGCAAACGCGTCGCCGGGTAGCGGCAAGACCGATTTCACCCTCAGCGGCATTCTGAGCCAGGACTTCGGCGCGGTCCACTGGGATGCCAACCTCGGCGCGACCCGGCTCGGCGCGCCCGACAGCGGCACCGGCCGCATGCAGACCGGCCTGTCGTCCTCTTTCTCGCTGCCGTTGTCGTCCGACTGGACCGGCATGGCCGAACTGTCCGGCGTCCGCCAGAGCGGCGCGCCCACCACCGCGCAATTGTTGGCGGCGGTCTCCTACAGTCCGGGCAAGCGCTATGCGATCGATGTCGGCGTCGCGCGGGGCCTCAACAGCGCCTCGCAGGACTGGTCGTTCTTTACCGGCTTCGTGATTCCGGTTGCAAGGCTGTGGTGAGAGTCGATTAACGTCCGCTACCGCTACCGCTACCGCCACCGCTGCCGCAACCGTCGCCAGCGCCTCAGGCCCCGATAATCTGCAGCAGCGCGGCTTCGAATGCCTCGACCGGTTGCCCGCCCTGCAGCAGGTACTTGTCGTTGATGATCATCGCCGGCACCGAATGGATGCCGAGGTCCAGGTACATTTTCTCGCGCTCCCGCACCTCGTCGGCGTATTCGCCGGAGGCAAGAATGCGCGCTGCATGATCCTGGTCCAGGCCCGCTTCGGCAGCCAATGCAGTCAGGACCTCGTGCGCGCTCGGATCGCGTCCGTCCGTGAAGTAGGCAGTAAAGAGCGCCCGCTTCAGCGCGTACTGCCGCCCTTCCAGTTCGGCCCAATGCAACAGGCGGTGCGCGTCGAAGGTGTTATAGATGCGGCCGCGCTTGTCCATGCTGAACTGGAATCCGAGTGCCTCGCCGCGAGCGCGTATCGCCTCCCGGTTGGCAGCCGATTGCTCCGGCGTGGCGCCGTATTTCTGCGCGATGTGTTCGGTGATGTCCTGGCCGCCAGGCGGCATGTCGGGATTGAGTTCGAAGGGCTGGAAGTGGAATTGCGCGCTGATGTCCATCGGCAGCCGTTCAATCGCCTGTTCGAGCGCGTTGAGTCCGATCACGCACCAGGGGCAGGAGACATCCGAGACGAAATCGATCTTGAGGGGTATGGTCATTTTTCTGTGTGGTCGCGTTGTCGGGTTGCCGGGACCGAAAGTCGCATGCGGCAGCGGAGTACGAATTCCGGTATAAAATTTTTGTTGCTCGTAACATAGCATTGTCTGGTGCGGGACGCTGGTACCATCGCATCCTCGCCAATCGACTCCCCCACCCCCACCAAAAGCCATGGATATCGATCCTCTCGACACCATCAATTCACTCAATAAATCCGAAGTGCGCGACCGCGCCTCCGCACGCCTCAATATCTGGGTCGCGATCACGGTTGCGCTACTGGCGACATTCATGGGCATCTGCAAGGTCAAGGACGACAACATCGTTCAGACCATGCAGCAGGCGCAGGCCAACAAGCTCGATCACTGGAGCTATTACCAGGCCCGCAATATCCGGGAAGATGTCGCCAAGGCTACCGTCGTGCAACTCAAGCTCGGCATGCTGGGACGTTCACCGCCCGAGCAGGCGGCTTACTCTGAGGCGATCCGTGAATATGAGGCGGTCGCGGCCGACCAGGCAAAAAAGAAGGATGAGGTCAAACGGCAGGCAGCCCAGGATCAGGTCGATTACGATGCGGCGAACTTCCGCGACGACCAGTTCGACCTCTCCGATGCCTTGCTTGCAATTGCGATCTCGCTGCTGGCAGTGACGGCGTTGACGCATCAGCGCTGGCTGTACTTCCTGGCGCTGGTGCCGACGGTATTTGGCCTGGCAATGGGCCTGTCGGGCCTGATGGGACTGGGCCTGCATCCGGCGGCGCTGATTCGGCTCTTGTCCTGAGCGGCCATCGGGTAGCTGTGATCGCAATGATACTAGCTTTGCGCCGGTTCAAACTGGCCCCACCCCCGCACGAAAACCACCGGACCTGCGCGTGGTAACGCACAGAAGGGCGCGTTGGCCGCACCTACACTAACCTTATCCAATTACCCAGAGGTGCGTATGAAAAACCCCTTCATGAGCATGTTTCTCAGTCAGGCCAATCGCGCCGCCGGCCATGCACGCGGCCATGCAACCGCTGCAGTGAAACGGGAAGCCGCCAAGAACATGACGCAGATGACGCGTACCTGGACGAACGCATTCTTCCCTTTGACATCACCACCGAAGAAACGGCGCACCGGCCGGAAATGAGTCGTCGGAGTCTTCGCCCCCTCTGCGGCTGCGGGCCTGTATTCGAGGCCGCCGCCGCGTCTTGAGTTTTGCCGGGAATGGTCTTCGGTCGTTTTATAAGAAGCGGTCCGCCAGTTGATCTGTCGATCCTTGGTAGCCAGGGCTGGCGACCAACGGTGGTTACCAAGCGCGCGACGTCAAGATGCCGCTGAGCCGTCGGGGTCCGCTGGCGGGATGCGCTTGAGTCGCTGTCCGTAAATACCCCAGACGCATTCCGCTCCATCGACGACGCCGCAGAGCACCCATCCGCCGCCGATCTTGCGCACCGTTACGTCATTGCCGACTTCGACCGCGAGCTTTTTTGCCCAGCCTTCGGCCGCGCCCCTGCCCTTGAACAGCTCATTGCCGTCGACGATCACGGTCGCGTCGAAGACCGGTGCAGCAAATAATGTCATTCAGATTTCCTTGCCAGATGGATGGTCATCGCGAATATCGCTGCGGGAGTTGCGGCAGCGATCTCAAGTATTCGTTGCACGGACGGTCCGGCGGGTCCGTCGTAGCTTGTGCAGCCAGGCGTCATCCAGCAAACCCTGTATGTCGTCGATTGCCGCCGGTTTGGCGACGTGCCGGTCAAAGCCCGCGTTCGCGGAGCGCATCCGGTCTTCCTGGCTGCTGTTGCCGGACAGCGCCACCAGAAACGTCGTCGCCAGTTTCGCGTTGAGCCGCATCGCGCGCGCCACGCCGTAGCCGTTCATCTCGCTTTGCAGCGCAATGTCGCAGATGACGAGGTCCGGCTGGCTGTCGCGGGCAAGCTGGAGACCCTCTTGCGCCGTCGCGCCAACCTGCACGACATGCCCCAGGTCACCCAGGACCGCGGCGAGGCTCGTGCGCAAATGAAGGTTGTCGTCGATCAAGACGATTTTGAGTTGCTTGGGTTTGATGAGCATGAGCGATCAGTATGTAGCAGAGGCGCGATTGATGACGTGATGGCGGCGAGCAGGGTGCAGTGCGCGGAAATGCGACTGGCCACCTCAGCATGCCATCACGCGCCGGTCGAGATTCAGAGGTTCATGTCCGATGGCCTGAACAGTACACCCGCAAGGCAAGTTGGCGCAATGGCGGACTTGGCCGCCGACACGCAGTGGCTTGATCGGTGCATGAGTTTCTCAGATGCGCAGTGTTTGCGACATCCCGTATTCATGGTACGGCCCCGGCGATCGTCGAGGCGGGAACGATTTGTCATGCCGTTCTCCATGGGTTGATCGTGTTTCGGTGAATAGATTTCGACCCTCCCGCCGGCTATCAGGAAAAGCGCATTTGAGGTGTAGGAGAAGGGGAAGCGGCTTGGCAGTTGATCGCGACTGCCTTCAGTTGCAGGCGCCTAATGTTGGTAAACGTACAGAGTTTTGCGCGGGTCGAATCGTAGACTGCAGCGACGGAGCGCGATTTACTGGACCATCTCGATGAGGTGATCGTGAACTCGAGCTTCCGGCGGCGCCATTCTGGTAGCCCTACCAACCGATTCGAGGATACTGACAATGAGCTTACTGAGTTTTGTAAAAGAAGCAGGCGAAAAGCTGTTTCACGCTGCTGCATCGGCCCCTGCCGCATCGACTGCAGCTGCACCAACTGCGGCGCCGGCGCCCGACGTCGCCACCCTGAATCAGACCGCCTCCGACGCCATCCTCAAGTACATCGGTACGCAGAACCTGCCGACCGAAAATCTCGATCTGCAGTACGACGGCGCGACCGCAACCGTCATCGTTGGCGGCAACGTACCCGATCAGGCAACCAAGGAAAAGATCATTTTGTGCTGCGGTAACGTCAGCTCGGTCGAACATGTCGACGACCGCATCACCGTTGATACCCCTGCGGATGACTCGCGCTATTACACAGTCAAGAGCGGCGACAACCTGTCGAAGATATCCAAGGAAATGTACGGCGACCCGAACCGCTACACCGCGATCTTCGAAGCGAACAAGCCAATGCTGACGAACCCGGATCGCATCTATCCAGGGCAGATGCTGCGCATTCCGGCCTGATCGATTTGCGGCGTCGAATCTGTTTCAGCAGGCAAGATCGCCGCAACAGGTCGGTTTGAGCGTATCCCTGCGCTATGGCTCCTTGCCAGGTTCGCCCTTGGCGGTCGCGTTTGCGCTGTAATTCCCATCGGTTGCCTGCGCACCAGCGTTCGGACCGGGCGTGGTCGGTTTCCTGTGATCGACGACTTCCCGGGCTTTGATGAAGCCCATTTGTTCGGCAATTACCTCAGTGCTGTAAAAAACGTTTTTATCCGACCGGATCGTGTTCGCGTCAGCGGCTGTCCCAGTCGCCAGGGCGCCGTTCTGGACGGATGCCGGCGCAGCCGCATTCATACTGCCACCCGCACTCGTGCCAGCGTCATCGATGGCAACCAGAAAGTCCCACTCATGACCATGGCCATCGAGTGCAGGATTTTCCTGCTTGCGTTGTTGCGCACGGACCTTGATCGTCGCGCCGTGGTAGTCCTCGACCTTCCAGCCGTTTTCTTCTCGCATCATGTCGTTCTCCTTGGTTTTGATTGACGGGGCGAGCGTCAACTTGCTCCGAAGACGACGTCAACTGCCGGCAATCATCTGCCTGCGCCGGCGCGGTGTCGGTGCGTTGGGCCTCTCAGTCAGCCTGATCTACATTATTCTGATTCAGCAAAATCAATCCGCGACTTCGTACGTTGCCTCGAAGATCGCGCTGTTGACGATGCCCTGATCGCGCGGCGCGTACTGCACGATCCAGTCGCCCTTGTCGCCCGAGAGGATGCCTTTTCCGGATGGCAGGGCGAGATGCAGGGGGCCGGTCAGCTGCACCGCGAGAACAAGCGTGGCGCGCGTGCGGTAGTGGCCGGGCTTGCCCATGACGGTGGGCGGTACCGCATCGTATTTTTGCTTGAAAGCGGCATGCGTGACGGGCCAGATTTCGTCTTTGGTGCCGGTCACGAGGGCATCACCCGGCGCGCAGGCCACTTCGCCTTCGAGCGTGGTGACCGATCCAGACTGCTCCGCAAACCGCACGTCGACCTCGATGATGCGTTTGCGATAGCGCTTCACGCCGTCGATGCCATCGACGAGGTGCCTGCATGTCGGCGTGCGGATACCGGGCGTCATGACGAACTTCCCGGCGACGGCCAGTTCATGCGCCGGTCGCCGCTTCGATCGGCTTTGCGCGTTGCAGCGCATGCCAGGCCGCCTGGTCGACCGTGAAGACGCGCAATGCGTGGAGCAATCGCTCCTTTGATCCGGCCGGCTCGGTCTCGACATGGCGCAGGGCATGCAGCACCAGTTTTCCGCGCTGGATTTCCTGCTCGAGTCCGAACAGGTCGGCGACCTTGTGCATGCTGCCCCAGAACGCCAGCGAGACGATCTGCAGGATGATCAGGACGTGGTGCGCGATCTCGCTGAGGAAGTGGATCTCCGTCAGGACCTCCAGCGCGACCTGCACCACCAGCACCGCCAGGATGATCAGGAACAGGCGCATGCCGAGGCTGGAGAGCCAGTTCAACACCGCCACGGCACGTTCGCGCCGCACGATGAGCTTGTCGGCATGATAGGACGCCTGCGCCTCGATGAAGTCCTGGCGGGCGCGATGAATACGAGCGCTGGTCTGGGTCGACAAGCGTTCGGGTTCGGATAACGATGGCGCTGCCGATTGCAACCGGCGTCCATGTTCCAGTGACAGGATCGCCTGCCGCACCCAGCCTGCTTCGGCATGCTCTACGGTTGGCAAGTAGGCATGGACGCAATCGGGTTCGCCGATCACGCCGAGCACATACTGGACCCGCAGGCATTCGGCCAGCAGTCGATAGTCCTGGTGCTGGTTTTCGACGCGATCGGCCTTTGCAGCCGCGTACCGGCACCACGCCCACGCCAGCGACAGAAGGTAAAAAAGCAGGAATGCCGTCGGCCCCACCCAGTGCTTCCAGAGCGGCGACATGCACATCGTTCCCAGAAAAAAATCGGGCTTCTGGCAGCCGAGGGACAGCTCGGTAAAAATTGCGTACCCCAGCGCCGAGATGATCCCGCACAGGATCAGGCTGACCGGCAGCAGCAGGCCGCAGAGTCCGATCAAGCGGCCGATCGGGTTGCGCGGATACAGGCTTGCCAACTGATTGGTGGTGGCCAGCACCAGTTGCTGCCAGCGGGTCTGGTAGACCATCGCAAAATGATCGGCAGCCGCGCCGATGGCGTGGAGTCGGGTCAGGCCGGGTGGCTCGGCTACAGGCGCCGCCGGTGTCGGATTCGCCGCTGTGGCCGCGATCGGTACATTGCAGCGGGCGATGAAGTAATCATTGTCGGCACGCTTTTCCGACAGCTTGCGATTGAACCGCTCCAGCGCTGCGAGCTGGATGCAGACGATCTCGGCATCGCCGTCGGTCACTTCATGATGCGCGCCGTGCTCGCTCCGGCCGGTGGCAAACCCGTGGAACAGCGCGGCGGTATAGCCCAAGGCCGTCACCGGCGCCACCGCTTTTTTCAACAGTGCCTGCAGACCGTCTGCCGACGAGGCAGAATGCAGCATCCCGAACGCGACTTCCAGGACCGGCTTGATCAGGTCCTCGCTGGCCGTCACGTCGCGCACGATCTGGAACCAGATTGGGGCCGCGGGCGGTTGGTGCGTCGAGGTCGAAACAAGAATCAGCCGGGTAGTGGGCACGAGTGTTTGCAGGCGATCGATCGCCGCGCCCGCAATCGTTCGCTCCTCCTGGCTGAACGCATCGGCGATGCCAATGTGGACGAGGATAGTGGGATTACTGTCCGGGACGGGCGGCATTGCTTGGAAAATCCTTTGTCGTTTTTGCAGTCCAGTCGGTATCGATCCGGTTCGGCGGCGCTGCAGGTGATCGTTCAGGCTCGCTGGCGTGATCGGTATTGTACTGTGCGCAACATTCACTTCAAACCCGCTCCGCGTTCGGTGGGCTCCGGCTTGATTGTGGAAAACCTGATAATCTCGCGCCCAGTTGGAAATTTGTACTCTTCTTTCAATCCGCTTCTACAAGGAATTCTCCATGAAATTTGTCCCGGTATCCCGCCATCTGATCGCCGCTGTGGCGCTCGTCTCAAGCGCCGCCGTCCATGCCGAAGCACCGGCGCCGACCCGTATTCGCGGTGACATCGTCGCCGTCGACGCCACCACCCTGACCGTGCATCGCCGCAGTGGCGACACCGTCAAGATCGCCATCAAGCCTGACCAGACCATCGCCGCGCTGAAAAACATCAAGCTGGCCGATATCGAAAAAGGCGCGTTCATCGGGACCGCGACCAAGACCGCGCCGGGCGGCAAACTTGTCGCCGTCGAAGTGCTGGTGTTTCCGGAAGCCGCACGTGGCACCGGCGAAGGCCATTACGAGTGGGATCTCATGCCAGGCAGCATGATGACCAACGCGAATGTGGATACCGTGATGAAGGGCGTCAGCGGCCGCACGCTGCAGCTGTCCTACAAGGGCGGCACCAAGGAAGTCGACGTGCCTGAGAAAACACCGGTCGTCACCTTTGCGCCAGCAAGCCGGGCTGACCTGATCGTCGGTAAAAAGG
>JACMOV010000149.1 GCA_014377845.1 Herminiimonas sp. | reverse complement strand
GGGGTCGGCCAGACCCAGGTCAATGCCCGCATCGAAATGACCTTTGCCAAAGCGCTGCGCGCGATCCTGCGCCAGGACCCGGACGTGATCATGATCGGCGAGATCCGCGACCTGGAAACCGCGCAGATCGCGGTGCAGGCATCGCTGACCGGCCATCTGGTGCTCGCGACGCTGCACACGAACGATTCTGCGGCAGCGGTGACGCGCTTGCTCGACATGGGAATCGAACCGTTCCTGCTGTCGTCGTCGCTGCTCGGCGTGGTCGCGCAACGGCTGGTGCGCAAGCTCTGTCAAAGCTGCCGGCGGCATGACGGCCAGTACTGGCATGCGGTAGGCTGCGACAAGTGCGGCCAGACCGGCTACCAGGGGCGGGTCGGTGTCTATGAATTGCTCGAGACCACCGACCAGATCCGCGCGCAGATCCACAACCGCGCCTCGGAGGCGGACATCCGCGCCGTGGCCCAGCATGACGGCATGCAGACCATGCGTGAAGACGGCGAGCGCTGGCTTGACGCCGGCATCACGACGCAGGCCGAACTGCTGCGCGTGACCAAAGAATAAGGAAGCAGGGTGCCAGCATTTCGTTACGAAGCAGTCGATCCGGTCGGCGCGACCCGCAAGGGGGTGGTCAACGCCGACAGTGCGCGCGCCGCCCGCACCGACCTGCGGGCGCAGGGCCTGGTGCCGCTGGTGGTCGACGCCATCACCACCCAGATCGACGACGCCGGACAGACGCGCCGGCGCGGGTTTGGCGATCATCTCTCGACCAACGAACTCGCGCTCTTCACGCGCCAGCTGGCGAGCCTGCTGGAAGCGTCGCTGCCGCTGGAGCAGGCCTTCGCCGCCTTGCTCGAGCAGGCCGAGCGCCCGTATCTGCGTGACCTGGTCGCCTCGATCCGCTCCGAAGTCATGGGTGGCGCGTCGCTGTCTGATGCGCTCGGGCGGCATCCGCGCGACTTCGCCGAGATCTACCGGGCGCTGGTGTCGTCGGGCGAGCAGATCGGCCAGCTCTCGCGGGTGCTGTCGCGCCTGGCCGACTACATCGAGCGGCGCAATGCGCTGGTGCAGAAGGTCAAGCTGGCATTCACCTATCCGGCAATCGTCACCGTGGTGGCGTTTGCAATCGTGATCTTCCTACTGACCTACGTCGTGCCGCAGATCGTCTCGGTGTTTGCCAACACAAAACAGAAACTGCCCTTCCTCACCGTCATGATGCTGGCGATCTCCGACTTCGTGCGCAACTATGGCTGGATGGTGGCGCTGGTGCTGGTGACCGCCTGGTTCGTCTGGCGTAACGCGCTCAAGAATCCCGACGTCAAGATGCGCTGGCATACCTGGCTGCTGACCGCGCCGGTGTACGGCAAGTTCGAACGCAGTCTCAATACAGCACGGTTTGCCAGCACACTCGCCATCACCACCGGCTCCGGCGTGCCGATCCTGCGGGCGCTGCAGACCAGCCGCGACACGCTGTCCAATGTCGCCATGCGCCAGCAGGTCGAGGATGCCACCGGCAGCGTGCGCGAAGGCGTCGGACTGGCGCGGGCGCTGTCGGCGCACAAGCACTTCCCGCCGATGCTGATCCACATGATCCGCGCCGGCGAAGTCACCGGCGAATTGCCGGCCATGCTGGAGCGCGCCTCGAATGCGCAGGAACAGGATCTGGAACGGCGGGCACTGACGATTGCCGGCCTGCTCGAGCCAGTCCTGATCCTGGCCATGGGCGTGGTAGTGCTGCTGATCGTGCTGGCAGTGCTGATGCCGATCATCGAAATCAATCAGCTGGTGCGGTAGCCCGATGACGATCGGGCTCGGTTTGCCGCAGCAGGCGGCGGCAGGCGTCGAACAGGAAGCGCACAGCGCATGCGGGGCAACATGACATTCCAGGAAAAAAAATGAAGCGCTTGCCGGTCCTCGTTACCTTCGTGCTGTTCATCGCGCTCTGCGCTTCGGGCGCTTACTGGTTTCTCCAGTTCTGGCGTCCTCCCGTACGCGCCGTTGCCGCGCCGGTGGCAAGCGCAACGAACGATGTCTCGCTCGATGCCGCAGCAACCCTCTTTGGCGGGCGGCCGGCGGCGGCTGGCGTGGCCAGCAATTTTCAGCTCAAGGGCGTGGTCGTGGCCGGAAACGGCCGCGAGAGCGTTGCGATCCTGTCAGCCGACGGCAAGCCGGCGCAGGCGGTTGGCCTGAACACGGAATTCCAGCCGGGCGTGGTTGTCAAGGAAGTGCATCCGCAGTACGTGCTGCTGTCCGACAGTGGCGTCATCAAGCGGGTCACCTTGCCGGAAGCATCCAGATCGGCGCAGAACGAGGGAATGCAGGGCGCACTCACGCCGATGTCGCAGCAGCCAGTATCACAGCCGCCGATATCTCAGGCGCGATCGGTACCGCCGCCAACGAACCTGCCGCAGATGCCAACCCAGGTGGTGCCACCGATCATCGGGCAAATGAGCACGCAATTGTCGCAAGGCCAGATGCCGCCGCCGGCGCCGTCGCAGCCATTGCCTACCGGGATACAGGAGGCCGGACAGTCAACCGTGCCGCCGCCGTCGGCTGCGATCGTGCCACAGCCGTCCAATGGTGTCGGCGGTTATTCGCAGCAGCGCCGGTAGCAAGCGTTTTTCAGCCAACGGTCAGCCTGCGTTCAGGCCGCCGTCAGGCTATTGTCAAAGGATGTAGCGCGACAGATCCTCGTTGACCGACAGCGCCTGCAGCCGTTGGTCGACATACGGCGCGTCGATCAGTACCGTTTGACCGCCATTGTCGGTGGCAGTAAATGAAATTTCTTCCAGCAGCTTTTCCATGACGGTGTAGAGCCGCCGCGCGCCGATGTTCTCGGTCTTTTCATTCACCGAAAACGCGATGTGCGCGAGCCGCTCGACGCCTTCCGGCGAAAACGCCACGTGCACGTTCTCGGTTGCCAGCAGCGCCTGGTACTGGATCGTCAGGCAGGCATCGGTGCCGGTCAGGATGCGCTGGAAATCGGCGATCGACAATGATTCCAGCTCGACCCGGATCGGAAAGCGTCCCTGCAGTTCCGGAATCAGGTCCGACGGTTTCGCCAAATGGAACGCGCCGGAGGCGATGAACAGGATATGGTCGGTGCGGATCATGCCGTACTTGGTGTTGACCGTCGTGCCTTCGACCAACGGCAGGAGGTCACGCTGGACACCGGCGCGCGAGACATCGGCGCCGCCGGTTTCCGAGCGGCTGGCGATCTTGTCGATCTCGTCGAGGAAGACGATGCCGTTCTGCTCGACGTTGGTGATCGCATGCTGCTTGAGTTCGTCTTCGTTGACCAGCTTGGCTGCTTCGTCCTCGATCAGCAGCTTCATGGCATCACGGATCTTGACCTTGCGCTTTTTCTTGCGGCCGCCGCCCACCCCTGAAAACATCGACTTGATCTGCTCCGTCATTTCCTCCATGCCCGGCGGCGCCATGATCTCCATCTGCGGTCCGCTGTCGGCGACCTCGATCTCGATTTCACGGTCGTCCAGCAAGCCCTCGCGCAGGCGTTTGCGAAAGGTCTGGCGCGCTGAACCGCCGCTCGGCGGCTCGGTGCTGTCGGACAACGGCGTGCTGGCGGCGGCAAAGCCGAAATCGCGCGCCGGCGGCACCAGGATATCGATGATCCGGTCCTCGGCGGCGTCTTCCGCGTGTGCCCGCACCTTGCGCATGGCGCTCTCGCGCGTCTGCTTGATGCCAATCTCGATCAGGTCGCGAATGATGGTGTCGACATCCCGGCCGACATAGCCGACTTCGGTGAACTTGGTGGCTTCGATCTTGATGAACGGCGCATCCGCCAGTTTCGCCAGGCGGCGAGCAATCTCGGTCTTGCCGACGCCGGTCGGGCCGATCATCAGGATGTTTTTCGGCGTGATTTCGTGGCGCAGGGGTTCTGCCACCTGTTGCCGCCGCCAGCGATTGCGCAGCGCGATGGCGACGGCGCGTTTTGCACGGTCCTGACCAACCACGTGCTTGTCCAGTTCGGAAACAATTTCCTGCGGCGTCATGTTCATGAAGGGTCTTGGGTCTTTAACGAGAGATCGGGCGATCGGTTGATGCGGTTGCGCTATTCCAGGGATTCGATTGTGTGCGACATGTTCGTGTAGATGCAGAGCTCGCCGGCAATGGTCAGGGATTTCTTGACGATCTCCAGCGGCGACAACTCGGTATTCTCTTTCAGTGCCTTGGCCGCCGATTGCGCGTAGACCCCACCCGAGCCGATGGCGCTGATGCCGTCTTCCGGCTCCAGCACGTCGCCATTACCGGTGATGACCAGCGTCAGGTCACGGTCGGCGACCAGCAGCATTGCTTCGAGCCGGCGCAGCATGCGGTCGGTGCGCCAGTCCTTGGCGAGTTCGACGGACGCGCGCATCAGGTTGCCTTGATATTTTTCCAGCTTTGCTTCGAACAACTCGAGCAAGGTGAAGGCGTCGGCGGTGCCGCCTGCAAAGCCGGCCAGTACCTTGCCCTGAAACAGTTTGCGCACTTTGCGCGCACTGCCTTTCATGACGATGTTGCCCAGGGTGACCTGGCCATCGCCACCCAGCGCGACCAGGTTGCCGCGCCTTACCGACAGGATTGTGGTGCCATGAAATTGTTCCATGCGGCTTTCCAGGTAAAGACAAACAGAAGCGTGGCGCGCGGCGATACCAGGGATCGCAGGCGTTGTGCAGGCAGACCGCCTGTCGAATGACATGCCCCGCTCAGAACACAGTAATGAGGGCGGCGAATGCAATAACAAGATGCCGATTGGGCCAAGCACCGGTGTGCGTGCCCTGAAAAGCGCGTGGAAACCGGATCGCGCCGCCGCATTTCCGCGGTGCGCTTAGATCCTGCGCGTGACGATGCGAATCACTTGCTTCAGTCCAAGGACATTGAACAGGGCGGCAACCAGGTGGTTGACGTTGAAGAATTCGATGCTGCGGCCATCGCCGGACACCGGCGCCAGCCCGGCCAGTAACTGGCCGGCGGCATTGACATCGACTCGCGCCAGGCCGGCGCAATCGACGCGGGCTGGATTGTGCCGGGAGGCGAACGCAGTGGGCCCCGCCACCAGCGTCTCGGTACGACCTTCGACAATCGCCGGCATGACGTAGACATCCTCGGCAGCGACCGCAACCGGTGTCGGTTCTTCCATCGCGGTGGTCACCTTGTTCCTGGGGGTCACGAACGATGGCGGCGACACTTCGAACGTCACGCAGTAATCGATGCTGGCTTCCTCGAACGCGGTTTCGCGATTGAGCAGTGCCAGCAGTTCCAGCAGCAGCAACCAGGGCGCTTCGGTTTCGTCGCGGCGCCCGACTTCGAGGATGGCGCGAATCTTGTCGATCAGCTCCTGTGCGCCGACCAGGATCAGGTCGATCCCGGATTTCTGCAACTGCCGCAGTACTCGCAGCAAGAGACCGCAGCCGATGGGGTCGACTTCGGTGATCCGAATGAATTCGAGCCGCAGCGAGGTATTCTTCTCGGACAGCGCACGCGTCTTTTCGAGGGTCTTGACGATGCCGGCATCGAGTTTGCCGCTGAAGGCGACGGAAGCGACAGCCGGCGCCCTGGCAATCACCGACGCCGTCTCCGCGAGCACGAATGGCATCCATGCCGGCGGCGAGGTTTCGAAGCGGCTGGCATAGGCGATCGACAGGGTCTCGAACTGTACCTGGTCCCCTGTGATTTGATAGAGGTCGAACAGCATTGCCCAGGCATTGATGCTGGCGGTACCGAGCGCGTCACTTTCGATCGCATCGACGAGCACGTGTTCGACCATCTGCGTCTGGCCATTGGCAAACAGGATGGCTGCTTCTTCGAACACCGGCACGCTTTCCACCGGGGAATCGGCCGGTGGCGCAGCATACGGCGCATCATCGACCAGAAACGCGGTGGCCGATGTGGTACCGCCGATCGTCGGCGGCGCGACCGGTGGCTGGGCTTCGGGCGCCGGCGACACGGGCGCGGCTGGCACGCCGGCAGGCGTTGATCGGGCAGCGGGCCGCACGAATTCGGAGGACATCTCGGATTCGATTGCATCGATTTTCAAAGCGGTGGCGCGTGCTACCTGGCGCTGGTCCTGAGCAAGTTGCTCGCGCGCGCCTTCATCGGCAGGCTCGCCCGAACGGACCGTGGCATCACGCTTCTTGCGTGCAGATGCGTCACCGGCCGGCTTGGCAGCAGGCTGACTTTCCTTCTTGCCGAACAGCGAGAAAATCCCCACGTTATCCTTGACAGAATTCAAACGGTCTACAGCATTCTTCTCACAAATTATAGCGCGTTAATGTGCTGGGGAAAGAGTGCTGGGAAACCTACGGGCGCGCTCGCGCAGCGAGCCATCGTAGCCGGGTAAGTGTTGGCAAATAAAAGAGGGGATCGGGAGAGAAGCTGCAAGGGTGTGCCGGGAAGTGGCACGGTAAAACATAAAACACGCTGCGGGACCGCGACCGGCAAGCCGGCGCGTTCCCGCCATGCGGCGTCAGTCGCCGTACAGCTTTTGCTTCAGTTCGCGCCGTTGCTGCGCTTCGAGCGAGAGCGTGGCGGTCGGACGGGCCAGCAGGCGGGGGATGCCGATCGGCTCGCCGGTTTCTTCGCACCAGCCGTATTCACCGGAATCGATGCTGGCGATCGATTGCTGCACTTTCTTCAGGAGCTTGCGCTCGCGATCGCGGGTCCGCAATTCCAGCGCGTGCTCTTCCTCGATGGTGGCACGGTCGGCCGGGTCCGGCACGAGAACGGTTTCACGCAGGTGTTCCGTCGTTTCGCCGGCGTTTTTCAGCAGGTCGCGCTCCAGCTGCTGCAAACGCGCCTTGAAGAACGCGAGCTGCGCAGCGTTCATGTAATCCTTTTCGCTCATCTTGAGGAGTTGCGCTTCAGATAACAATGCGCCATCGGCGGCGGGAGCTGATTTGGGTGTCTTGGTTGCCACTTCGGTTACTTTCGAAACTACGGTTTTTTCAATTCTATCCTGTAATCCCATGCCGGCATTGTCAGTGCTCATACGCTTGCCGGGTTCGGGGGAGTCAGGACGGGCTTTGGTTGCCGCGCCCGGCGCGGCGCGTTTCGTGCCCGCGGTTTTCGTGGCGGACTCCGTATTTTTTGCCTTCGCAGGCGTTGGATCGGTGACTGCGGCGGCTGTTTTTCGGGCGGGCTTGTCGGCGGTAGTCCGGATCGCGGTCTTGGTCGCGGGTGCCTTGGCTGTCGTCGCTTTGACGGACTTCTTCGCAGTTGCGTTCATTGCGCCCCTTTGTTTTCCATGATGCCTGAGCCATCAAGCCCCGGTAGCCGGGCAAATTCACCTGCTGGCGCGGGTGTTTTTTACGTCGGCAGGGTCGCCCATGCCATAAAGCGACGCTAGTTTATACCAAACATTGTTCCAGGCCTTCAATAAACGTTTCCTTGGGTAAGTTTTTGCCAATAAACACCATCTTGCTGCCGCGTGGTTCTGCTTCACCCCACGCGGCGCCGACGTCGCTGCCCATCATCTGGTGCACGCCCTGGAACACGATCTTGCGGTCCGAGCCATCCATCCAGAGCACGCCCTTGTAGCGCAGCATGCGTGGCCCGTAGACCTGTACCAGGCCACCGAGGAATTCGTCGAGCCGCGCGACATTAAAGGGCCGGTCGCTCTTGAACATGAAGGCGCTGATGTCGTCCTGGTGTGCCGGTGCGTGATGATGGTGATGGGCGCCGCCATGGTCGTCGATGCAATCTGCGGCGCAGGCCGCGCCGTGTTCATGCGGGCCGTCGTGGTCATGATGCGCGTGACCGGCATGATCGTGCGACCCGGTCTCGTGCGCGAGAAAATCGGGGTCGATTTCCAGCTTGTCGTTGAGATTGAAGCCGCGCAGGTCCAGCACCTCGGCAATCGGCATGCGGCCGAAATCGACGATGGCGATCGGCGCGCGCGGATTCATGCGGGTCAATCGTGCCCGCAGCACGGCCAGTTCCGCCGGGCTGACCAGATCGGTCTTCGACAACAGCAGCCGGTCGGCGAATCCGACCTGGCGCTGCGCTTCTTCCTGGGTGTCCAATTGCTGCATCGCGTGGCGCGCGTCGACCACCGTGATGATGGCATCGAGCAGGTAGCGCACCGCGACTTCATCGTTCATGAAAAAGGTCTGCGCCACCGGTCCCGGGTTGGCGACGCCGGTGGTCTCGATGATCACGCGGTCGAACTGCAGTTCGCCGGCATCGCGCCGGGCCACCAGCGCGCCGAGCGCCGTGACCAGGTCGCCGCGCACCGTGCAGCAGATGCAGCCGTTGTTCATCTCGATGATCTGTTCGGTGCTGTTTTGCACCAGGATTTCATTGTCGATGCTCTCTGGTCCGAATTCGTTTTCGATCACCGCGATCTTCAGGCCGTGCGGCTCCTGCAGGATGCGGTTGAGCAAGGTGGTCTTGCCTGCGCCGAGAAAGCCGGTCAGGATCGTGGTCGGGATCAGTGCCATCGTTTTTTCCAGTATCACTAGTAAGTTTCGGGCCCGCCAGGCGCGGGCCGGCGCAGCCCTCAGGTTTTCTTCCGGGCGCGCGGATGCGCAGCATCATACACCTGCGCCAGGCGCTGAAAATCGAGCGAGGTGTAGATCTGGGTCGAGGTGATCGAGGCGTGGCCAAGCATCTCCTGCACCGCGCGCAGGTCGCCCGAGGATTGCAGGAGGTGCGAGGCAAATGAATGGCGCAGCACATGCGGATGGACATCGACGGGTATGCCGACTGCCTGCGCATGCGCCTTGATGCGCAGCTGGACCGCGCGGGCCGAGATGCGCTGGCCGCGGTTGCCGACGAACAGCGCCGGGGTGTCCGGCGCAGCCAGCGCCGGACGCGCCGCGATCCAGTCGGACAGGGCGGTCAGCGCGGCCTGGCCGACCGGCACGTTGCGCATCTTGTTGCCCTTGCCGGTGACGGTGACTTCGTGCGCATCGAAGTCGATCCAGCCGGCCGATGCGACGCCGTCCTGCTGTCCGTAGCGCACATCCAGGCCAACCAGTTCCGATACCCGCAGGCCGCTTGAATACAGCAGCTCGAACATGGCGCGGTTGCAGGCCCGGGCGGCGACGGCGACGGCGGGCGCCGCGGCGGTCCCAACCTTGTCGGCGCCGGGAAAGCGCGCGGCGTCGGCAGATACCAGCCGCACCGCATCGTCGGCCGACAAGGCCTTTGGCAGCGGCTTGCTGCGTTTTGGCGCCTTGACGCCATCGACCGGATTGGCCGCCAGCGGCGTCGATTCTGCCAGCCAATCGAAAAAGCCGCGCCAGGCCGACAGCTTGCGCGCGATCGAGCGCGGATCCAGCCCGCGCGCATGCATCTGCGAGGCAAAGCGGCGGATCTGGAAATGACTCAATGCCTCGAATGGTGGCGCTTGCGCTGCTGCCGCCGCATCCGCCCCCGCATCCGCCCCCGCATCCGCCCCCGCATCCGCCCCCATCATCGACGCCAGTTCGGCCAGATCGCGCGCATAGCTGGTGACCGTATTGGGGGAGAGATGGCGCTGGGTCTCGAGACACGCAAGGTATGCAGCGACGTGTGCTGCGTTGCCGGCGTTGTTGCGCGCTTCCACGGAACGACTAGCCAAGCAGGCAGGTCAGGGCGGCGCTGCCGGTCTCGCTGATGCGTGCCAGGAAATCGGTCGACATGTCTGCGGTGAAGCGTCCCGGATCGGCCGAGCCCAGCACCAGCAGACCGAACGCATCCGGTGCTGCGCCCACGCGCAAGGGAAGCAAGGCGAGCGATTGCACCGCCGGCGCATCCTCGAGCCAGGAAGCCGCCTCGAAATCATGGTTCGGCCCGCAGAACGGCGCGGTCAGGCTATTGGAAAAAATCCGCGCATCCGGCGATACCTCCTGCGCAAACCAGGCATGCGCGAAGTCCCCGGCGACGCCCCACAGGCGCAGGGTGGCGTGCGGCACGCCGAAATTCGCCTTCAGAGCGCTGATCAGCACGTGCGGCAGGTCGACGTCATTGCGGGCCAGCAGCAGGCCGCGGGTCCAGCGCTGGAATTTCTCGGCGATCGCATCGTTTTCCTCGCCGGCCCGGATCAGGTCGGCCAGGCGCATTTCCATGATCTTGATTTTTTCACGCAGCACTTCCATCTGGCGCTCTTGCAGCGACACCGTTCGTCCGCCAAGCGGCGTGCTGAGGCGAATGCGCGCCAGCAGGTCGGCGTGTTCTTCGAAAAAATGGGGATGCTGCGTCAGAAACTGAGCGACAGCGGTCGAATCCAGGGGAGATGTCATCGATATGGGCCGCGAAGGTCGGTGAAGGAATTGGCATCAGCGACACGCAGCGCCGGCCAGTGGATCGGCTACCAAGCGCAGCGTGCTGCCAGCGTAAATATGGTCGAGATTCTAACCGACAATCTCGCGAAAGCTGAAGCGGATCGCAGGGCAATCGGCTGCATGTGGCTGCATCTTTCCGCATTTGGCGCATTCACTCGGGCAGATCGATTTCGCCTTCGAACACGGTGACCGCCGGCCCGGTCAGATACACCGGCGCATCGCCGCCGGCCCAGGCAATCGACAACTGGCCGCCGCGGGTGTCGACCGTGACACGCGCATCCAGCAGGCCACGCCGGATGCCACTGACCACCGCCGCGCAGGCGCCGGTACCACAGGCCAGGGTCTCGCCGGCGCCGCGTTCGAACACGCGCAGCCGGATTGCATCGCGTCCCAGGATCTGCATGAAGCCGGCATTGACCCGGCGTGCGAAGCGCGGATGCAGTTCGAGTGCGGGACCATCCTGCGCCACCGGCGCCAGTTCGACATCGGCCACCTCGAGCACCGCATGCGGATTGCCCATCGAGACCACGCCCACTTCGACCGTATGGCCATTGATGTCGAGCGGCCACAACTGCTCCTCGCCCACCGTCCTTGGCATTAGCGCAGCCGTGTCGAACGGCACCAGCGCCGGCGCCAGGATCGGTGCTGCCATGTTGACGGTGATGCGGCCATCGGCTTCCAGCAGCGGTTCGATCACGCCCGACATGGTTTCGACCCGGATCGCGCGCTTGTCCGTCAGGCCGCGGTCAGTGACGAATTTCACGAAGGCGCGCGCACCATTGCCGCACTGTTCCACTTCGCCGCCGTCGGCGTTATAGATACGGTAGCGGAAATCGACGTCTGGTGATGTCGGTTTTTCCACCACCAGGATCTGGTCGGCGCCGACTCCGAAGCGGCGGTCGGCGAGTCGCTGCCATTGCGCCGGCGTGAAGTCGGCGGCGCGACGTGTCGCATCAATGACGATGAAGTCATTGCCGGCACCGTGCATCTTGGTGAAGTGAAGTTTCATTGGCCGATTATAACGGCGGCGGCGGCGGCAGCGGCGGCGGCGGGGCGGCGGCGGTTTCTGTCGCAGCGCCGGCACCCAGCCGGTCGCGTCCGTAGAAATCCGGCATGCCGGGAGGGCGCGTCTTGAAGCGCTTGTGGGTCCATAGGTATTCCGCCGGGGCGGTGCCGATCGCCTCTTCGATGAAGGCATTCATGCGCCGGGTCGCCGCCACCACGTCCGGTCCCGGGTAATCTTCCCAGCGCGGATGGAAGCGCACCCGCCAGCCGCGATAGTGCGGCAGGTAGGTTGCGACGACCGGGATCAGGCCGGCGCCGGTGGTAGCCGCGATGCGCGCCGGTGCCGTCAGCGTCGCTGCCGGGATGCCGAAGAATGGGACGAACGCCGCATCCTTCATGCCGAAATCCATGTCCGGCAGCATAAAAAAAGGCAAACCCTCGCGCATGGCGCGAATCACCGGCTTGATGCCGGCGGCGCGCGAAAACAGCTTGACCGGATGGAAGCGCTCACGGCCGCGCCGTAGTGCCGTGTCGAATGCGCCGCTCTGCTGCTGGGTGTACATCGAACAGGCGGAGGCTTCCAGCGCAATGGCGACGCCGGCCACGTCGAGGCAGACGAAGTGCGGGCACAAGAGGATCAGGGGGCCGGCGGCGAACTGGTCGAGCGGCACGCCCGGCTCGACCGTGATCAGGCGGCGCAGGCGTCGCTCCGAGGCCCACCACAGGATACCGCGCTCCAGGATGCTGCGCGCATAAACCTGGAAATGCCGTCGGGCCAGCCGCCGCCGCTGGTCCGGCGACAACGCCGGCATGCACAGCGCCAGGTTGATCAGCGTGACCTTGCGCCGTGGCGCCATCACCACGAACAGCAGGCTGCCGATGACTTCGCCCAGCCGTCCGAGGATCGGCAATGGCAGCCAGTGCAGAAGCCACATGATCGCCAGCAGCAGCCTCACGATGCCACCGGTCCGGCAGCGGGGCCAGCGACCCCGCGCGGGGTCTTGAAGCGGTTGTAGCTCCAGAAATATTGCGATGGACATTGCGCGATCAGCTGTTCCATCGCCTGGTTCAGCATGCGCGCCTGTTGTTGCGGCGTCGCGCCCGTCAGCGGCGCGCACGGGACGAAGCGCACCAGGAAACCGCGGCCCTGCGGCAGCCGCTCCGCATACGACAGGATGATGGTGGCGCCGGTCATCTGCTGGAGCTTGGCCGGCAGGGTCATCGTATAGGCAGGCGTACCGAAGAAATCGGCCCACACGCCCTCGCCGTTCTGCGGCACCTGGTCCGGCAGCAGGCCGATCGCGCCGCCGCCTTTCAGGGCCTTGAGCAGGGTGCGTACGCCGCCAAGGTTGGCCGGCGCCAGCAGCAGGTTGGGACGCGAGCGGGCCCCTTCCATCAGCGGCTTCAAGACCGCCTGGCGCGGCGGCCGGTACAGTGCAGTCAGGGGAACGCGCGCGGCAATTGCCTGGGCGATGATTTCAAAGCACCCCAGGTGCGGCGTCAGGAAAATCACGCCGCGGCCGTTGTCGAGTGCCGCCTGCGCGATCGGCCAGTCGTCGACCTGCGCGGTAGCCAGCACTCTTTCCGGCGGCGCACACCAGACGAATGCGAGTTCGAGGATGCTCTTGCCGGAGGCGGCGATGGCCGGCAGGCGCAACCCAGGGTAGCCGGCGCGCGCCAGGTTCTGCCGCAGTCGCCGGCGGTGCGACGGCGAGGCCAGATAGACCAGCCATCCGAGCGCCGCGCCGGCAAGGTGCAGAACGCGTAGCGGCAGATGCGATAGCAGTTGGAAGACACGTACTAGCATCAAGGCCTAGCCGGATATTTTGCCGATATTTTTCAAGACGCGTAAAATATCACGAAAGTCATACCCGCCGAGTTAACAGACAACTTGCGAGGCGGTATATAAATTCCGCTAAAGCGTCGCAGGCTCAGAGGATTGGCCGCGACTTGGTTAATCACTCACCCACAGGAGCCTGCCATGGCAAGCGAATATCTTTTCACCTCCGAATCCGTCTCCGAAGGGCATCCCGACAAGGTCTCCGACCAGATCTCGGATGCCATCCTCGACGCGATCCTGACCATCGACCCGAAGGCGCGCGTCGCCGCTGAAACGCTTTGCAACACCGGTCTCGTGGTCCTGGCCGGCGAGATCACCACGCATGCCAACGTCGACTACATTGGCGTCGCCCGCGAGACCATCAAGCGCATCGGTTACGACAATGCCGATTACGGCATCGACTACAAGAGTTGCGCCGTCATGGTCTGCTACGACAAGCAGTCGCCGGACATCGCGCAGGGCGTCGATGAAGGCAAGGGCATGGACCTCGACCAGGGCGCCGGCGACCAGGGCCTGATGTTTGGCTACGCCTGCGATGAAACCCCCGAGCTGATGCCGGCTGCGATTCATTATGCGCACCGGATCGTCGAACGGCAGTCGCAGCTGCGCAAGGATGGGCGCCTGCCATGGCTGCGTCCGGATGCGAAATCGCAAGTCACGTTGCGTTATGTCGACGGCCGCCCGGTTTCGATCGACACCGTCGTCCTGTCGACGCAACACGCGCCGGAAATCTCGCACAAGGAAATCGAAGAGGCCGTCATCGAAATGATCATCAAGCCGGTGGTGCCGCAGGAATGGCTCAAGGACACCCGCTACCTGGTCAACCCGACCGGGCGCTTTGTCATCGGCGGTCCGCAGGGCGATTGCGGCCTGACCGGCCGCAAGATCATCGTCGATACCTATGGCGGCGCAGCGCCCCATGGCGGTGGCGCTTTCTCCGGCAAGGACCCGTCGAAGGTCGATCGTTCGGCCGCCTATGCCGGGCGTTATGTCGCAAAGAACATCGTCGCGGCAGGTCTGGCGACCCGCTGCCAAATTCAAGTTTCCTATGCGATCGGTATTGCCAAGCCAACGTCGGTTATGGTGACCACGTTCGGTACCGGCAGGATCAGCGATGAGAAGCTCGCGGAACTGGTGCTCGAACTGTTCGATCTGCGACCAAAGGGCATCGTCCAGATGCTCGATCTGTTGCGCCCGATTTACCAGAAATCGGCGGCCTATGGACATTTCGGCCGCGAGGAGCCGGAATTCACATGGGAACGTACCGACAAGGCAGCGGCATTGCGCGCCAGCGCCGGCTGACCATACCTGAGGTCCGCCGATGCGATCGCTGAAAGCAGCGTTCGCGCGTCGGACGGACCGCGCGGGAGCGTCCCGCGCAGTGCCGCTGCTACGCACTGCAATCCTGACTCTCGGCGTCGTGGTTGCAGTGCACGCAGTTTCGTCCGAAATCATTCCCCCGCTACCTGCGGACAATCCCGCCGCCTGGTGCCAGCGCGTCAGCGAGCGGCTGCCCGGCATTTCGAAGACCGACTGCCGCGCCAGTGCCCTGGTGCCAACGGGCGCACGCTCGCACAATGGCTTTCCGATCCTGATCCGGCGTTTCGTTGCGGCGTCCGAAAAGAAGATCGCGAGCAATGCTGGCGTCGTCGCAGTCAATCCCGGCAGTGGCATGGGCGCTACGCCACTGCGCATCTTGCTGCTGGGCGGGATCCATGGTGATGAACTGACCGCCTCGGCGATCGTCTTTCAGTGGATGCAGTCGATGCCGGGCGGCGCAGCGGAGAAGTTCCACTGGGAAGTCGTGCCGATGCTGAACCCGGATGGCCTGCTGGCATCCCAGCCGAGCCGTGTCAATGCCAAGGGCGTCGACTTGAACCGGAACTTTCCGACGCTGAACTGGGACATCGAGGCGCCGCGCTACTGGGCCCGCCAGACCGGCAGCGACCCGCGCCGTTATCCTGGCAAGTCACCCTTGTCCGAGCCCGAAACCCGCTGGCTCAATGACGAGCTCTTGCGCTTCAGGCCGCAGCTGATCATCTCGGTACACGCGCCGTTCGGGGTGCTGGACTTCGACGGACCCACGGCGCCGCCGCAACGCTTCGGTCGGCTGTCGCTCAATCCGGTCGGCGTCTATCCTGGCTCGCTAGGTAACTATTACGGGGCGCTCGGCAAGGTACCGGTCATCACGATCGAGCTGCCGAATGCGCGCGTCATGCCAACCGATGCGGAGACCCGGAAAATCTGGACCGACATGCTGGCCTGGATCGACCGCAATGTCGCTGCGCGCACCACGGGCGATCAGGACGCGAAGCCGGCGCCGAAGTCACTCAGTGCGTCGGCGGGTACCGCCTTGCTGAACAGGTAACCCTGGAACTTGTCGCAGTGGTGCGATTTCAGGAAATCGTATTGTCCGAGGGTTTCCACGCCTTCCGCCACGATGCCGGCTCGGGCAGGTGCGTTTGCGGGACTATGCACATTCAAATGCCCTCAAGGAACTACCACGAAGCGCTCTCCCAAATCAATCATCGGTTCCCCGGTGGTGAGCCTGCAACACGACTGCGCCTTCAAAGGTGCGGCGACTGGGTTATACTCTCGGCTCCAAGGAGCGTTGCAGCACCCGTCGGGGTGCCAGGCTTGGAGAGCATCATCCCCGCAACTGC
>JACMOV010000148.1 GCA_014377845.1 Herminiimonas sp. | reverse complement strand
GCCCGCCATCAATTTCAGCCAGTTGTATTGCAGGGTATTGGTGTCCTGGAATTCGTCGACCAGTATGTGCCGGAAGCGGTTCTGGTAGTGCTCGCGCAGTAGCTGATTGCGCGACAGCAGCTCATAGCAGCGCAACAGCAGTTCGGCAAAATCCACCACGCCTTCGCGCTGGCACTGGTTGTCGTACAGGTCGTAGTGCGCAACCATCTTGCGGTCGTAATCATCATGGCCCGGCACGTCTTTTGCGCGCAGGCCCTGGTCCTTGGCGCCGTTGATGAAGTACATCAGGGTGCGCGCCGGATATTTTTCATCGTCGATGTTCTGCGCTTTGAGAAGACGCTTGATCATCGAGAGCTGGTCGCCCGAGTCGAGGATCTGGAAGGTCTGCGGCAGCGCCGCGTCCTTGTGATGCGCGCGCAAAAGCCGGTTGCACAGGCCGTGGAAGGTGCCGATCCACATGCCGCGCGTATTGATCGGCAACATTGCTGACAGGCGCGACAGCATTTCCTTTGATGCCTTGTTGGTAAAGGTGACCGCCAGGATGCCCGAGGGCGACACCTGCCCGGTCTGGATCAGCCAGGCGATGCGGGTGGTCAGTACCCGCGTCTTACCGGAGCCGGCGCCGGCCAGGATCAGCGCCGATTGCGCCGGCAGGGTAACGGCAGCAAGCTGTTCGGGATTGAGATTGTGAAGGAGATTTTGCATGCGTCCATTATATGTCGCGAGGGTGGGGGAGGCGCCGGCAGCGACCAGGGAATCAGCGTAAGATACTGTATGCAAACACAGTATCCGTTAAATCTGCTTTCGGGAGTCGCGCCATGGAATTGAGTGACAAGCTGGAGATCCTCGCCGACGCTGCGAAGTACGACGCCTCATGCGCCAGCAGCGGCGCGCCGAAGCGCTCGTCGCTTGGCAAGGAGGGCATCGGCGCAACGACCGGAACCGGCATCTGCCACAGCTATACGCCCGACGGTCGTTGTATCTCTTTGCTGAAGATTTTGCTGACGAATTTCTGCGTCTACGATTGCCAGTACTGCGTCAACCGGCGTAGCAGCAACGTGCCGCGTGCCCGCTTCAATGTCGATGAAGTGGTCAAGCTGACGGTCGACTTTTATCTACGGAATTACATCGACGGCCTGTTTCTCAGCTCCGGCATCATCCAGTCTTCCGACTACACCATGGACCAATTGGTTCAGGTCGCACGCCAGCTTCGTGAGGTGCATCATTTTCGCGGCTACATCCACCTGAAGACGATTCCCGACGCCGACCCCGAACTGATTGCTGAAGCCGGCAAGTACGCCGACCGCCTTAGCGTGAACATCGAGTTGCCGACGCAGGACAGCATCGACCGTCTGGCACCGGAAAAGAACCTGCACGTGATCAAGCTGGCAATGGGCGGCATCCGCAAGAAGCTCGATGAAAAGGCCAGCGAACCGAAGGCACCGAAATTCGCACCGGCCGGCCAGAGCACGCAGATGATTGTCGGCGCCGATGCAACCGACGACCAGACCATCCTCACCACCGCCGAAAACCTCTACAGCGCCTACAAGCTCAAGCGCGTGTATTACTCCGCCTTCAGCCCGATACCGCAAAGCCCGAAGACCGTGCCGCTGCAGCCCCCGCCGATGATGCGCGAACACCGCCTGTATCAGGCCGATTTCCTGGTGCGCAGCTACGGCTTCCGGGTGCCGGAACTGTTGCCGGCGTCCGGCAATCTCGCCCTCGACATCGATCCGAAACTGGCGTGGGCGCTGGCGCATCGCGAGCATTTTCCGATGGACCTCAATCTCGCGGACCTGAGCATGATTTCACGCGTGCCCGGCATCGGCATGCGCAACGCCAAGCGCATCGTCGAGCTGCGTCGGCTGCGACGCATACGCTACGCCGACCTGACCCGGCTACGCTGCAGCATGAAGAAGATCGGCCCCTTCATCGTCACCGCCGACTACCGACCCGCGCAGGACGGCGCATCGTCGGAAGTACTGCGCGGCGCGATGCCCGAGAATCCGCAGCAGCCCGACATGTGGGCGGAGCTGCCGGCACTGGCGTAGCGCGGCGGGCACCATCATGATGCGGACCATCTGCGTGCAGTCGTTTTCCCAATGGCGCAAGGAAGCCCGCGAGCTGCTGTCAACCGGGGTGCCGCCGCATGCCGTGCAGTGGAGCGAAGCGCTGCAAAGCGACGACCTGTTCGGTGCCGTCGAACAGCCGCGTCTGGCGTACGGTGCGCCTGATGCGACCACAACCGCGCCAGAGAACACGCGCGAGACGGCGCGCATGCCGCGAGAGATGCTGCGCATGCTCGAAACCGCCGCCTGCTTCCGCTCGCCCGACCGCTACGCCTTTCTCTACAAGATTGTCTGGCGTTGGCAGCTTGGCCAGAAGGATGTGCTATCGCCGGCCGATGAAGATGGTGCGCGTCTCAATGCCATGGTCAAGACGATCCGGCGCGAACAGCACAAGATGCATGCCTACCTGCGCTTTCGGGAACGGCCGGCTGCTGCCGGCGCGCCGCAATTCGTCGCCTGGTTTGAGCCGGAGCATGATGTGCTGCCGCAGGTCGCGGAACACTTTTCGCGCCGCATGGGTCACACCACCTGGATGATCGGCACGCCGCAAGCCACGATGCTGTGGGACGGCAGTCGCGTCGTCGCCGGCCCGCCGGTCATGCAGGGGCCGGAAGACATTGCCGACACCGGCGAAGCGATGTGGCTGACGTACTACCGCAGCACATTTAATCCGGCCCGCCTGAACGTCAGCGTGATGCAAGGCCACATTGCCAGCCGCTACTGGAAAAACATGCCTGAAGGTGCACTCGTTCCCGCCATGATCGCCGAAGCAGCCGCCGGTGCGCAACGCGACGGCCAGACCAAGACCGTTGGCGCCCGAAACGGCGTGACGATACCGATCAGCGCCGACGACGCACAACCCAAGCGTGAACAGCCATCGACGCTCGATCAGTGCCGGCGCTGCGACCTGTGGCGCAATGCGACGCAGGCAGTGCCGGGCGTGGGTCCGGCGGCAGCGCGGATCATGCTGGTCGGCGAGCAGCCCGGCGACCAGGAAGATCTGGCCGGCACACCCTTCATCGGCCCGGCCGGACAGGTGCTCGACGATGCCTTTGCCCAGTCCGGACTGGCACGCGAGAGCATCTATCTGACCAATGCGGTCAAGCATTTCAAGTGGGAACCACGCGGCAAGCGTCGCCTGCACAAGACGCCGGCGCAGATGGAGGTCACCGCCTGTTCGTACTGGTTGGAAGAAGAACTGGCGAGCGTACAGCCAGACGTGATCGTTGCTTTGGGCGGGACGGCGTTAAAGGCAATTTTAGGCAATCCGAAGGCAACGCTTGGCGACCGGATCGGTGTGCCGTTCCAGCACGAGGGACGCTGGATCGTGGTGGTTTATCACCCGTCATACATCCTGCGGGTACCGGATGCAGAGGCGAAAGCCAAGGCGATGGCGGTACTGATAGAAGGCCTGAAGTTTGCGCAGAACCTAAGCACCTAGGCGAAAAGACAGTACCTTGATTGGCACGAGGTCGCTATTGAAAATCGCATGCTGCACCGCAATGCTGGCAATGCCTTGAATGCGACCCCCATTGCATCGAAAAATTGAAAGCCGATCAGCATGGATGACAGCGCAAATCTGAATACCCCCGTGTCGGTGCAAAAAATCTGGGAGGAGACATGCGATGCCGGATTCACGATGGCATCGGAGCCTTTGACGGGCGCGCTTCTCCGGGTACTTGCAACATCGAAACCTGGCGGACGATTGCTTGAACTCGGTTCCGGTACCGGTCTGGCAACCGCCTGGCTACTCGACGGCATGGATGCCATGTCGACGCTTGTAACGGTGGACAATGACGCGGCGGCATTGACCATCTTGCGAAACAACCTCGGCAATGACAACCGCTTGCAAGTCGTTTGTGCCGATGGTGACGGCTTCATCCAGGACCTGAAGAATACAGCGTTCGATCTGATTTTTGCCGACACCTGGGCGGGAAAGTACCGCCTGCTCGACAGGACACTTGCACTGGTGAAGCCTGGCGGCTGGTATGTTGTCGACGACATGCTTCCCCGACAGAACTGGCCGGAGGGACACGCCACCAAAGCGAGCGCGCTCGTTACGGCTCTGGAACAGCGGGACGACTTCCGGATTGCCAAGATGTCGTGGGCCAGTGGCGTAATTGCTGCTGTCAGGATTTGATCGCGGTCGACTGACCTGATCATCTCGACCGATGTGTCCGTGCAAGGCATTTACGGCATGCTGCCGGTGCGTGCGTCAAACATCGTGTAAGGTTCTTGCTTCAAACACGACAAAGCCGTGGCGACCCATCGCCACTGGCGCTCCGCCATGATCAACCGAAGAAACGCCTTGAAAACCGGAATCCTCGCCGCGCTTGCTGCTGCATTCAAACCCGGATTCGCCGCCACCCCGGCGCCTGTGTCAGCTTTTGCCGTGACGCACACGGACGCCGAATGGCGCAAGCTGCTGACGCCGGCGCAACATGACGTGCTGCGCCAGAGCGGCACCGAGCGGCCATTTGCCAGTGCGTTGCTCAAGGAAGAGCGTCGCGGCGAATTCGATTGCGCCGGTTGCGACCAGGCGTTGTTTTCATCGACCACCAAGTTCGATAGCGGCACCGGCTGGCCGAGCTTCTGGGCGCCACTGCCGAAAGGCATCGGGACGCAAGAGGACGGGTCGCTTTTCATGAAGCGTACCTCGGTGCACTGCAGCCGCTGCGGTGGACATCTGGGCCATGTTTTTGATGACGGCCCGAAACCCACCGGGCTGCGCTATTGCATGAACGGCGTGGCGATGAAGTTCAAGCCACTAGCCGGGTAGGAACGAACTGAATCAGCAACCTGATCGATCGAGGAACCGTGACATGCTCAAGCATCTGAAAACCTTCGCCAGGCACTTGCCCCTGCGGCGCCCCTCCCTGGGCGCGGTCACGATGGTGGTGCTGCTCGGTGCCGCGACTGGCACGGCCCTCTCACGTGCTAGCAGCGACGATTTCCACCTGGTGCCGGCCTTCGCCCCCATTGCACCAGCCGCCAGGGAGGCAATTACCGAAGAAGCCGTCCTTGCCGGCGGCTGTTTCTGGGGCGTGCAGGGCGTGTTTCAGCATGTAAAGGGCGTCACCAACGCCGTGTCCGGCTATGCTGGCGGTGCGCAGGCGAGTGCCAGGTACCGCGAGGTCGGCAGCGGCGACACCGGTCATGCAGAGGCAGTTCGGGTCACGTTCGATCCACGCCAGATCAGTTATGCGCGCATCTTGCAGATCTATTTTTCTGTGGCGCACAATCCGACCGAACTGAATCGCCAGGGACCGGATTCGGGTACGCAGTATCGCTCGGCGCTGTTCCCTGTCAATCCGGAGCAGGCGCGGATAGCGAAGGCTTACATTGCCCAGCTCGACAAGGGCAAAGTCTTCAAGGCGCCGATTGCCACGACGATCGAGCCGGCCAAACCGTTTTACGCCGCCGAGGATTATCATCAGGATTACCTGTCCCAGCATCCGAACGAGCCGTACATCATGTTCAATGACCTGCCGAAGGTCGATGCGCTGAAACGGATGTTTCCGGATCAATATCGGGCCGACCCGGTGCTCGTGTCGGCGACGGTGGCGCGGAAGTAACGCAGCAATGGCGCCGGCGAACTAGAAGAGCGCGGCAAAAGCCTGCGCCGCCTGCTTCGGGTCGTCCGCCAAGTAGACACTGCTAATTGCAGCCACCATGTCGGCGCCGGCAACAATCAGAGGCGTGGCATTTTCCGGCGTCATGCCACCGATCACCACGCTTGGCAACGGCAGCACATTGCGTGACTGCAGCAGGATATCGACAGCGGTCGTTACCGGATATTTCTTCACCTTCGAGGGATAAAAACCGCCATACGCAACATAGCTTGCGCCGGCGGCATGTGCAGCCTTCGCCAGCGCCAGATCGCCATAGCAGGAAGCGCCCACAATGCGGTCCGGACCGACCTGCGCCCGCACCGCAGACACGGCCGCGTCGGTGCCGCCGACATGCACACCGTCGGCGCCAATCTCCAGGGCCAGCGCGACATGATCGTTGATGATGAACGGGCAATCGAATTGGCGGCACAGCGCCAGCAACGCAGTCGCCTGCTCGCGCTGCAACGCGGGTCCGGCAGTCTTGTGGCGGTACTGCAGCAGGACGACACCGCCTTCGAGCGCAGCTGTCGTGACGGCGAGCAGATGCGCGGTATCGTCCCAGTCGGGAGTTACCAGATACAGACCTTTTTTCATTTCATCTCCTTGAAAATTACTGATGAGCGAGCCGGTATTGCCTGGCCAGGTGCAATGGTGAATGCCTGTGCCAGTGCCCGGTCGCAAAAACCAAGTCCCGCGTCGATTGCATCATGCATCGTATCGCCAGCGGCCAACCGGCCAGCAATGGCCGATGCCAGCGTGCAGCCGCTGCCATGGAATTGGCCGTGCAGCCGTGGCGACTGCCATGTGCGGGTCGTGCCATCTGCTGCAAACCATCGATTGGCGATCCTATCCGCCTCGCCATGGCCGCCCTTGATCAGCACGTGGTCGGCGCCGCGTGCAATTAACGCAGCGGCCTGCGCCTCTGGCCCGCTTGCATCCGGGCACAGCGCCGAAGCCTCTGGCAGATTCGGCGTGATCAGCGTGGCATGCTGCAGCAACGGCGCGATGACGGACAACGCATTTCCCCGCGTCAGCGCATCGCCGTGACCGCTGGCCAGGACCGGATCGAGCACCACGGGCAAGTCCGGCTGGACTATTTTCAGCTGCGTCAGCAATGCGGCGATGCACAGCGCATTCGCGCGCGAGCCGACGATGCCGATCTTGACGGCTGCGATCGGGATCGTTGCAATCAGCGCCTCGGCTTGCGCCAATACCTGCTCTGCCGGAAGCGGATAAATCGCATGGACGCGGTTGTTGTCCTGTACGGTCAGCACCGTCACGACCGGCAAGGCATGCGCACCGGCTGCGGCGATCGCCTGCAGATCGGCGTAGATACCTGCGCCGCCGCTAGGATCGGTACCGGCAAATACCAGCACGCAAGGGCGCCCGGGCATCGAGGCGGCCATGATGGTAGGTTGGGCGTCTTGCGCGGCTGAAGTCATGAGGCTGTCCTATTCGAGTGCTACCGTCATCCGTGTTTGAAAAAATACGGTTGAGACGTATCAAGGTGCATGCAGCCATTTCTTGAGCCGTCATCTTTTTACGATGGTTGAAAATAAACCGTCACGAATTGGCTTATCTTGCTTTGGACTTACGTTCGTACTTCCGCAGGAGCCGTCCCTCTGCAAACACTTTCAAACCATTCATGCCGCTGACACGATTTGACCGTTGGTGGATCCTCGAGTAGCTCTCCTTACAAAGGCCCTCATGCACCGCATCGTCAATGCATCAAGCCCTTCTTCCACCGTTGCCACTGACGCAACTGCACCGGCGGCCGCCTCAGCAACCGCACGCCCCCAACACGCCCTTCGCACCCCAAGGCCCGACAGCCCACACCCGCAACGGCATGTCTCGCTTCGAAGATTGCAGCGTGCCGGTCGACCTCCAACTGTTTCAGGTTTGAATAATTTGCCCAGTGAGATGCACCCGCTGCCGCCGTGGATGACAACCCTGGACCTGTCCCATAAGCCGAAAACGCAGCCGAAGTTCCCCGAGCTGCCGCCGTCACTGAGGACCGAGGGTGTCAATCCCAATCGCATGGCAAGCTGGGCAGCTCTAATTACGCCGAAGAACAACCGACTTATGGCAAGTACGGAAACGGTCGTACACGACACCGTCCCTCACCCGCAGCAACAAGCCCATCAATCGGGGGGTACTGTCGGACCGGTGCTGCCCGGTGCCTTCAGCCACTTCACGACCCAAACCACCGATGCTTTGCTGACAAACCTGGAACCCGGTTGGACTGACCTTGCAGCACTATCGCGCACCGGCGCCGGCTTTCATCGACAGCTGCCGCCCAAAACAGACGCAGACAAAAAACTGCGCCATCCAGACCAGAACCCGCGTGGCTGAAGAATTTTCTAAAACTTCCCCTTCCCCGACTGCGTAAATAGTCGCCAGCGATTGCTGGCTTCAGCGTTACCCAGTCCGGCGGCATGCTCAGGTTGGCCGACCTGCCACCGGCGAGGATGGCGAGGCAGCGAAGCGCTTCGGAATCCGCCCGGCCAGGAAAGCGGCACGTCCGGCTTCGACCGCGAGGCGCATCGCGCGCGCCATCAGGATCGGATCGCGCGCACCGGCAATGGCCGTATTCATCAACACGCCATCGCAGCCAAGCTCCATCGCGATTGCGGCGTCCGACGCCGTGCCGACGCCGGCGTCAACCAGAACGGGAACGGTCGCCTGCTCGATGATCAGCGACAGGTTCCAGGGGTTCAAAATGCCCATGCCCGAGCCGATCAGCGACGCCAGCGGCATGACGGCAACGCATCCGATCTGCTCGAGCATCTTCGCCTGGATCGGATCGTCGCTGCAATACACCATCACGTCAAAGCCATCGCGCACCAGCGTTTCGGCAGCCTTCAGAGTTTCCGGCATGTTCGGGAACAGCGTTTTCTCGTCGCCCAGCACTTCGAGCTTGACCAGCTTGTGGCCGTTCAGCAGTTCACGCGCCAGCTGCAGGGTGTAGACGGCGTCAGCGGCGTTGTAGCAGCCGGCGGTGTTGGGCAGGATCGTGAATTCCGATGGCGGCACGGCGTCGAGGAGGTTCGGCGCATGCGGGTCCTGGCCGATGTTGACGCGCCGGATTGCCACCGTGATGATCTCGGCGCCGGCGGCAAGTGTCGCGTCGCGGGTTTGCTGCAGGTCGCGGTACTTGCCGCTGCCCACCAGCAGGCGCGAGCGGTAGGTTTTTCCGGCGATGGTGAGTTGGGAGTCTTGCGCAGTTGAAGTCATCATGTTGTCCAATTCGATCCAGATACAAAATTCCTGTATTTCTTCCTGTGTTTTACTGTTGATCCAAGCGCGGCTTCGGTTTGCTCGGAACGGCGTTTTTACTATCGTTGAATCTCGAATATGATGCGATCCCACATCCTTGGATCATGCGCTGGCGTCTCTTGTGGATGCCGATTGTGAACTGCCACCGCCATTGAGGAAGTCCCATGCAACGTATTACCGGTCCATCCACCCCTGCGCCCATTAAGGCGGCCGATAGCGAAACATCAGACTCCTCGCCACCAGCGCAAGCATTCCCTGCAGCCCGATCTGGCGACCCGCATCTACAAAACCACTTTCCACTTCAAGGCTTGCAGCGCCCTGGTCTCGGCGCGCCGGAATCCGTCAATCGCACGGCATTCAGTGCCGCTCCCGCCGCTGCTGCAACCGGGGTAACTGCAACGGCCCTGCGCTCGCCTATGGATTTTTTTCCTAAAGTCGATCAGTGGGCTGCCGCGCAGGCCGGATACTTTGGCCCGCGAGAAGCGGCAGAACGCATCAAAGACGCATACGATAACGAAAGCTACGATCTCAACTTGGCCCACCTGGATCTGACCTCGCTTCCAGCATGTATGTTTCACATGACTGACCTACGCGAGTTAGATATCAGCAATAATCAGATTGCTGTCGCAGAGAATCTTCCGCCAAATCTTGAACAATTTCGCGCCTACAATAACCTCCTGCAGCAGCTCCCCAGGCTACCGGCGCTTACCCGGCTCTACGTTGCAGGAAACCAACTTTCCCAGCTTCCGGATTCAACCAGCCGCCTGGACGACGCGGACCTGCGCCGCAATTGCTTTGAACATCTGGTTGGCCTACCTCCCACCCTGAGGACGCTGCAAGCAGAGCCAGCGCTGATCGCAGCAACACAGATCCGTCTGCAAGAAAACCTGGCAACGCAAACAGCCCGTCTTGCAGCACTTGCCAACGGGGATACGTTGCTGTTGCCGGGCAACCTTGCGCATCTTGATCCAGAACTTGCAGAATCCGTGCTGGCGCGCCTCGCGCCTGGTGACGCCGACCTGCAATCCCTGTCGCACACGAACGCGACAACCCATCGACTGCTGGAGGATCGCGTCGCCATCAACAAGGAAATTGCCGCGATCGATGCCCAGATCGCCATGTTCCAGCGCTTTCAGTAATCCGCAGCGCAGACAGTGACTTTACGTGCTGCCCGGACCCAGGCACGCATGCTCAGCCGCCACCGATCGCCCGCACGACCTCGACCCGGTCCCGCGCTTCCAGCATGCGCTGTGGCCACTGCGCCCGCGGCACCACCTGACGGTTGACTGCCACCGCCAGGCTCTGCTGCGTCAGCGCCAATGCGTCCACCAGCGCCTGCACACGGGCGTCGCCGCGAATCACGTGCGGCGCGCCGTTGAGTTCGATTTCGATTTCGATTTCGATCATCGTGTCACCTGATTCTGCATGGCTGGCGTTCACTACCGCTCACTGCTTCTGATAAATCTCGGACCCTTTCTTGACGAACTCGATCGACTTGGTTTCCATCCCCTGCTTCAACGCAGCAATGTCCGAAATCCCCTGTTTGGCCGCATAGTCGCGCACTTCCTGCGTGATCTTCATCGAGCAGAAATGCGGCCCGCACATCGAGCAGAAATGCGCCACCTTGGCCGAATCCTTCGGCAAGGTCTCGTCATGGAATTCACGCGCCTTGTCGGGGTCCAGACCGATGTTGAATTGGTCGTCCCAACGGAATTCGAACCGCGCCTTCGACAACGCATTGTCGCGAATTTGCGCGCCCGGATGGCCCTTCGCCAGATCGGCCACGTGGGCGGCGATCTTGTAGGTGATGATGCCGTCCTTCACATCCGCCTTGTTCGGCAAACCCAGGTGTTCCTTCGGTGTTACGTAACAAAGCATGGCCGTGCCGTACCAGCCGATGGTAGCCGCACCAATGCCGGAGGTGATGTGGTCATAGCCGGGTGCAATGTCGGTCGTCAGCGGCCCGAGCGTGTAGAACGGCGCCTCGAAGCACTGCTCCAGTTGCAGGTCCATGTTTTCCTTGATCAGGTGCAGCGGCACATGGCCCGGCCCCTCGATCATCACCTGCACGTCATGCTTCCAGGCGACCTGCGTGAGCTCACCCAGGGTCGCCAGCTCGCTCAACTGCGCTTCGTCGTTGGCGTCGAAGATCGAGCCCGGACGCAAGCCGTCGCCTAGCGAGAACGACACGTCATACGCCTTCATGATTTCGCAGATGTCTTCGAAATGCGTGTACAGAAACGATTCCTCGTGATGCGCCAGGCACCACTTCGCCATGATCGAGCCGCCGCGCGAGACGATGCCGGTCAAGCGTTTTGCCGTCATCGGTACATAGCGCAACAACACGCCGGCATGGATCGTGAAGTAGTCGACGCCCTGCTCAGCCTGCTCGATCAAGGTATCGCGGAAGATTTCCCAGGTCAGGTCTTCTGCCTTGCCATTGACCTTTTCCAGCGCCTGGTAGATCGGTACCGTGCCGATGGGCACGGGGGAGTTGCGCATGATCCATTCCCGCGTTTCATGGATGTTGTCCCCGGTGGACAAGTCCATCACGGTGTCTGCGCCCCATCGGATGGACCACACCAGTTTGTCGACTTCTTCCTCGATGCTCGACGTCACGGCCGAGTTGCCGATGTTGGCATTGACCTTGATGAGGAAATTGCGGCCGATGATCATCGGCTCGCTTTCGGGGTGGTTGATGTTGTTCGGGATCACGGCGCGGCCCCGCGCGACTTCGTCACGCACGAATTCGGCCGTGATCTGCTCGGGAATAGATGCATTGAACGAATGGCCTTTTTTGGGCACGCGCTCGGTGGCCAGGCGTTCGGCCAGTTGGGCCCGCACCAGGTTTTCACGCACCGCAATGTATTCCATTTCGGGGGTGATGATGCCTTTGCGGGCGTAGTGCATTTGGGACACGTTCATGCCCGCTTTGGCGCGGCGTGGGACTGGCGCATGGGCCATGCGCAGCGGAGCCAAGGCGGGGTCGTTCAGCCGTTCACGGCCATAGGCGCTGCTGATGCCGGGCAGCGCTTCGGTGTCCTGGCGCTCGTTGATCCACGCGCCGCGCAGCGGGCTAAGGCCGCGGGTAATGTCGATCTGCATATCGGGGTCGGTGTAGACACCCGAGGCGTCGTACAGGCGCAGCGGCGGGTTGGCCTCGCGGCGTGTTTGATCGCCCTCAGCCACCAGCGTGTCGGTCAGCGTGACTTCACGGAACGGCACCCGCACATCGGGCCGTGAACCGTGGATGTAGACCTTGGCGGAGCCAGGAAATGGTTTGCGGGTGATACGACCAGCGAGGTCCAGGGTGTCAACGGTGAGGTTTTTCTTTGCCATGGCGGGGTATCTCCAGAAGAGTGCAGGGAAGAAGGTGCCTGCCTGGAGAGCCGTGAATACCGCTTTGG
>JACMOV010000147.1 GCA_014377845.1 Herminiimonas sp. | reverse complement strand
CTGGCAGTCAGCGATACCGGCTCCGGTATGTCGTCGGCGGTGCTGGCGCGTGCCTTCGAACCGTTTTTCACCACCAAGGACAAGGGCAAAGGCACCGGCCTTGGCCTGGCGCAGATCTACGGTTTTGCAAAGCAGTCGGGCGGCGATGTCGAGGTTGCGAGCGTGGCAGGGGCGGGGACGACGGTGACGTTGTACTTGCCCGCGCATGGGGCGCAAACAGAAGCGGCTTGACACAGCGTCAGGTGTGCGTCGTTGAAAAACCTTTACACTCGTTTCGCCTGCTGGTTGCAGTTCACTGGGTTCGATTCCCCGGATGACAACCAAAGCGCAGCAACCGACGCAATCTCTCCGACACGCTTCCTTCATTGACCACGTGCGATTCTGGCATTTCATTACCGCATTTGGCGACACGATCCTGACTGTGCCAGCAGCATTGGCAATTGCCGTCTGCCTGATCAGCGCAGGACGTTACCGGCACATGTGGATCTGGATCGGCGTATTTGCGGCCGCAGGCTCGCTGGTGGCAATGACGAAGTTGCTTTTCATGGGGTGGTGTCTTGGCATCGACGCGGTCGGCTTTACCGGCATCAGTGGACACGCGGCGATGGCGGCCGTGGTTTTTCCCGTACTTTTCCGGCTCATTGCGGGCGCCTGCGGACCGCCCATTCGACACGATGCCTGGTTCGCTGGCGAGTCATTCGCCGTCCTGATCGGCATTTCCCGCTTGCTGATCCATGTGCATTCGGTCGCGGAAGTGCTGAGCGGCCTGGCGCTCGGGCTCTGTCTCAGTCATCTGTTCCTGCACCTTGTGCGCGGCAGTATTCGGATTGCGGCCAGCCGCCGGACAATCCTCGTCTCGCTTGTGATTTGGTCGAGCCTCGCGAGCCTCGGGCCGGTGCCGACCCACGACATGCTGGAAAATTTCGCGGCATGGCTGTCGGGCAGGGAAGACGCTTTCCAACGAGGTTGTGTGGCGCACCACACCCAATGGGAAGTTGGGTAATCACATGCTGCTGCCAAACGCCGCGCATTACTTCGGGAGGGCGTCGAGCAGCACGGCGAGAACAGCCAGGCAAGCGCGAGCACCCTTAATTTTACATAATATTAATTATAGTAAATTCGCGTTGTAGCGGCAATGTCGTAGTGACTGCTTCCAGCCGAATCTTCCATGCAACGTCTGGCTTTGGGATGGATGCCTGGAGCACGCTGCCTGAAGTCGGAACACGGCAGTCCTGACGCAGTTACCCGACGATGCCTGCCGCAAGTCGGGTCGCAAAATCGCGCCGATTGCGGCCTCGTCGGTCACGCATCCTCGCCCAGCCATCGCATCAGCGCATCGGTCCCGAGTGGCCGGCTGAACAGGTAGCCTTGCCCCTTGTCGCAACCGAGCGCGCGGACGACTGCGAGCTGTTCGGCGGTTTCGATTCCCTCGGCAACCGTGCTCATGCCGAGACTGTGGGCGACCCGGACGGTGGCGTCGATCAGCACCTTGTGATGCAGGCTGGTGTCAGCCTGGCAGACAAAGGAGCGATCGATCTTGACGGTATCGACCGGCAGCAGATGCAGGCAAGCCAGTGAAGAGTATCCGGTGCCGAAATCGTCCAGCGCCAGCTTCAGTCCGAGCGCTTTCAGGGCATGCAGGTGCTGCTGTATCTTTTCATCCTGGGCGGCCAGGCTTTCGGTGATTTCGAGCTGAAGGCAACGCGGCGGCATGCCCGTGTCCTGGAGAATTTCCTGCATCCGCTGCAACCATCCCGGATGCGCGAGCTGTGCACGCGACAGATTGACCGCAAGCGAACGAGGCGTCCGGTCGCCGAGCGTCGCATGCCACCGCATGAAATCGCGACAGGCAGTCTCCAGAACAAAGTCACCCAGGGCGCTGATGAGCCCGCAGTCTTCGGCGATGGCGACGAATTCGAGCGGCGGCACGACACCGCGCTGCGGATGCTGCCAGCGCACCAGCGCTTCCACACCGGCACATCGGTCGATGTCACCCGAACCCGTCAGGCCAACCACTGGCTGGTAGACCACGAACAGTTCGGCTTCGGCAATCGCCCGTCGCAGTTCGGTTTCCATGTCGCTGCGGCTGGCTGCCCGTTCGCGCATGCCTGCGTCGAATACCATGAAGCGCGCGCCGCCGGCGCGCTTGGCTTCGACCATCGCGATGCTGGCATCCTGGAGCACTACGTCGGCTTCGGCCGACCCCTGCCCTGTCATCACCAGGCCGATACTGACGCTGCAACACACCAGGTGCAACTCGGTGGCATAAGGCGCCGAGAGCACGTCGAGCACGCGGCGGGCGACTGCGAGCAGGTCGTCCAGCCGTCGCAGGCCGTCGAGGATCACCACGAATTCGTCGCTGCCGATGCGGGCTGCCATTTGCTGCAATCCGGGCCGCTTGCCGATGCGGTCGCCCGGCCGCAGGGTGGCGCGCAAGCGCTCGGCCATCATGCCCAGCACCTCGTCGCCGGTTGCATGGCCCAATGCATCGTTGATCTGCTTGAAGCGGTCGCAATTGAGGAACAGGACGGCAGAGTCGGTACGGCCGTCCGCGGGACGCTGATCGATGAGGCGCTGCAGCTGCTCGCGCACTGCCGCCCGATTCGGCATCTGCGTCAGCGTATCCGTGAGCGCGGCGTCATTCAATCGACGCGACAGCTTTTGCTGTTCGCGCGCCGCCTCCAGCGTGGCATCGGCCAGCACGGCCATCATCCGTCCGTCATCGAGCTTGAGCAGGCTGATCGAGAGCACGTCGATGTCGCCGCGGCAGGCCACACTGCCGAGATCGATCCGCAGCGACTCGCACACCACGCCGGCGGGACGGTTGTAGTCGAGCGCGATCTGGCGCAGCTGGGGTGCAACCGTGTCGAGCACGGCAAACAGATTGCCCAGATCGGCGTTGCGCGCCAGCGGCATCAGCAGCTGTGCGCCTTTCGGATTGAGCATCTCGATCCCGCCCGCAGCCGTGATTTCGGCTAGCCCGATCGGCGCGCGATACAGGAACTCGATCAACGCCTCGTAGTTGTCGGTCGCCTCGTTGGTGACAGGATCGTCGACCATGTCCTAGCCTGCGTCATCCGCGATTTCGGGATCGGGGCGCCAGCATTCGATGCAATTGCGCCCGCGCGCCTTTGCTGCATACAGAGCCTGGTCGGCGCGCTTCATCAGGACATCCAGCCCGAGCAGGCTCTCCGACATGGAGGCGATGCCGCCACTGACGGTGTATTTGATGCCGACGCCGTCAATTTGGACAACCTGCGATTCGACCTCTTCGCGCAACCGCTCCGCCACCGCCTGCGCACCCTTGAGATCGGTGGAGGGCAGCAGGATCGCGAATTCTTCGCCGCCGACACGGGCCACGACATCGATCTGGCGAAACGTCGCCGTCAGGGTCGCGGCGAGCTGCCGCAGGACGGCGTCGCCCGCGGGGTGACCGTAGCAGTCATTGATCTTCTTGAAATAATCGGCATCGAAGAGGATCAGCGTCAACGGCCGCGGAATCCGCTTCATGCGCTCGATTTCCAGCGCCGCCGACTCGAAGAAGGTGCGACGGTTGGCGATGCCGGTCAGGTGATCACAGGCGCTGGCGCGGCGATGGTTCTCGCTGGCTTCGCGGCGGTCGGTAATATCGCGAATGATCAGGCAGTAGGCCCGTTCGTGCGGCTGGTTCGACTCGTCTTCCCGCAACGGCGCGTCCTGCAGGTGCATTGGCACGATCATCGTGCTGCCCCAGTACCGGGTGCCGTCGGCCCTGAGCTGCTCGCCTTCGGCCAGGCTCCATCCGCTTTCATCTGCTTCGGCCAGCCGGTCGAGCATGTTCTCGGAAGTGGTGGCGCCGCCCGGCGAAAACATGGAATACGGCTTGCCCAGCACGGCATCGCGGTCGAATCCTGTCAGCCGGCCGATGCTGCTGTTCCAGTCCTCGATGACGCCGTGCTTGTCAAGACTGACCAGGGCGTAGTCCGCGATGCCGGTCAGGATCGCATTGAACCAGGCCTCGTTCTGTTTCAGCTGGCGTTCACGCTTGACCTGCAACGTGACGTCGCTGATCACCGCCATCAATCGCGCATCGTCGAGCTTGAGCAGGCTCAACGACAGCACTCGGGGGTCGGATTTCCCTGCAACGCCTGCCGTGAGCTGTATCCGCAAGGCGTCGCAGATCATGCCGTGCGTCTGGGCGAACTCGCTACACAGGTGGCGCAGTTCCGGCGCAACCGGTTCGAGCACGTCGAACAGGTTCGTCAGATTGCCATCCCGCGAGATCGGCAGCAGCAGCTGGGCGGAAATCGGATTGATCATCGCAATCTCGCCGTCGATCGCAGTTTGCACGAGCCCGACCGGCGCCAGATACAGGAACTGGATCAGGGCCTCGTAATCTTCCTCGATGCTCGACATGGCATCCACTATGGGCGCAGCACCAGGACGTACCGCGTTCTGAGCGACGGACCGGCCAGAAGCCGCAACTTGACCTTGATCGGCCGCATGCGCAGCGTCAGCACGTAATCGATCGTCTCATCGAGGCTGGTGCCGTTCGTGGCGGCTTCTTCGAATCGATGCGCGACCATGAAGTTGTTCATGCAGGGCGCCACCGCCGTGAACAGCGCATTGCCGAGGACGCGCTCGCGCGACAGCCCCGCATATTTCGATTCGAAGGTGTTGTACAGCGTGACCGTCGTCTCACCGTCGAAGCCGATCACGCCAAAGGCGAGTTCGTCGAGCTGGGCTTCGGTGAGGGCGTCGATGCCGGGCCCAAGGTCGGGCTGGTCGAACTGCAGTAGGGCGGGGTTGTTCATGAAAAGTTCCTTGAATGTGCCGGCATCCGGTGCTGCAGCACTGCTTTGAGACGAGCGCCAAGTTTAACTTAGTTCCCACGTGGAAATTAAATCTTGCAGCCTTGATTAAGCATCTTCGCAACACTTTTTGGACAAGCCAGACCGCCGCATCGTCCCCGGATTCGCTGGTAAAAGCGCCGGATGGTACTCGGCGTGATTACGAACGCGATTGCGCAATCACGACCGCAGCAGTACCGCAGCACTATTTCACCCGTTGCTTTTCCAGCTTGCGCGCCAGCGTGCGCCGATGCATTCCCAGCCGGCGCGCGGTTTCCGAAATATTGAAGTTCGATTCCGCCAAGGCCTCGTGGATGCGTTCCCATTCGAGCGTCTTGATCGAGGTGGCGCGATTGGTCAGTTCGACTTCCGCGCTGCCGGCAACATGACCGAAGGCGGCTTCGATGTCGTCGGTATTGGACGGCTTGGCCAGATACTGGCAGGCCCCCAGCTTGATCGCCTCGACCGCCGTGTTGATGCTGGCGAAGCCGGTCAGCACCACGATCAGCATCGCCGGGTCGTGCTTGTGCAGCATCTGCACGCACGCGAGACCGGAGTTGCTGTCATTGAGCTTGAGGTCAACCACGGCATAGCCGGGCGAATGCGCCTTGAGCAGTTCGGCCGCCTGATCCAGGCTGGCTGCCAGCAGCACCCGGTAGTTGCGGCGTTCGAAGGAACGGCCCAGGGTGCGGGCAAAGGCAGCATCATCCTCGATGATCAGCAACAGACGTTCAGTGGCCATGCGCTGCCTCCTGCGGCAAGGTGATCGCGCCGAGTGGCAACGTGATCCGGACCGCCGCACCGCCCTCCTCCCGATTGCGTGCGCTGACGGTGCCGCCCAGCGTGCGCGCCACGTTCACGCTCAGGAACAGGCCCAGCCCGCCGCCGGGCCGGCCCTTGCTGGACTGGTAGGGCTTGCCGAATTGCGCCAGCATCGCCGCGGGAAAGCCGGGTCCGGCATCGGTGACCTCGATCGTCAGCACCCCGCCGTCGCGCACCGTTTCCATCCGCAGCCACTGCGGCGAGGCCTCGAGCGCGTTGTCCAGCACGTTCCACAGCATCTGCTTGAGGGTCGAGTCGAACACCACTGGCAGGTCCTGGCCGATGCGATTGTCGTAAATGAACGATTCGACCGGCCGGCTGCTGCGCCAGGCTTCCGCGACATCGTTGAGGTAGGTATTGATGGTGGTCTTGACCGAAGATTCCCCGCGCGTCTCGCCGGCCGACAGCAGGATGCCGCTGACG
>JACMOV010000146.1 GCA_014377845.1 Herminiimonas sp. | reverse complement strand
GTCTGCATGTTGATGCCCTCTTCGACATCTTTTGCCTTTGACCAGTCGAGCCGGCGGGCCAGCATGATCCTGAAGGTATTGACCTCGTCATACTTTTCTTGATTTCGCACGGAACTTCTCCCTGAAACAGCCGTCTATATTTCAAATAGGCATGTCGATCAGCCGGATCAACCATGACTTTTTTATTTCAAACCCGCCACCAATGCTCGGCGGTCGCATCGCACTTGACCTTTGTTGAATTCATTTTTCTTGCCCTATTTTGCGCTTCATGGAAGCACTTTTCCGCGAGTTCACAATAATTAACAAGTTGGGGAATATGCTTTGGCCTACCTCAGCGCGCAACGGTTTCTTTCGGTTGCATCCGGGTCCTCTGTTGACAATCTGCCGTGCCCGACCGCTCTGCCTGCGCGAGACTGGAACGATCGTGCCGCATGCCGCCCGCTTTGGATCCGGCGCCAGCCGACAGTTACTGTGCCCAGGGAGCGTTCTTGGAAAGCAAGCCGCCGCCATGCATTCCAGCAGATTCACTGCCCCACAAAGCGCGTGTATGCCGTCCGCATGCCTACACGAGCCACGCATCCATGCGGCATGACGCTGCAAGCGAACATGCGGTCGACGTCGGTATCCAGTTGCAGGAATTGCTCGGCACGATCGACGCCGCCTTGTTTCTGAAGGAGCAGGTGATCCACATCGATGTCGCGCTGCGGGTCCTGCTGCAACCCGCGCGACGACGCGACCCGAGCCGCGCCTAGAAAATGTTTGGACGGGGAACGCCGCCTTAACAGAGCACGTTATTCGCTGTCGAATGGCGTTTCTGTCGTCACTGCCTACACCAGAGACTCGCCATGCGTCGACAAGATCTCGTCGCGATGGCGCGGCAGGTGCATTCCCATGCCCTCATCGACGATCGCTTCGATCGAAATGACCGGCGAGGCTGACGCGACCGCACCAAACACGGTTGCAAACGATGCGTCCGCCGCATCCCGGCCGGTGCCCAGCCGCACCAGCCCCATCGGCGGCGACACGCCGCTCGGATCGAACAGGTACCAGCGGCCGCTGAGCATCACTTCCACGTATGCATGGAAATCGGTCGGCCCCATCGCGGGGTCGGCGCCGTAGTCGATGCCGGAAACGAAGCGCGCCGGAATATTGACGGCGCGGCACAGCGCGATCATCAGGTGCGCGAAATCGCGGCACACGCCGGCCTGGTCGGTCAGCGTATCGATCGCCGAGGTGCTGGCATTCGAACTGTTGGAGGTAAATGCGGTGCGCGCACGGACCCAGTCCTGGATCGCCTGCACGCGCCAGTAGCCCCGCGGCAGATTGCCGAATTCGGTGGAGGCGAACTTGCGCAGCCGGTCGGACTGGCAATAGCGGCTCGGGTAGATGTACTTCATTGCATCCATCGGCAGCGTTGCGATCGGCATTTCCTGCAGGCTGTCCGGATGCGATTCATGGTGCGCGATGTCGACCGTCGCGTCGTATTGCACCACCAGCGGACCGTTGTTGGCCTGCAGGCGAACGTAACGGGTGCCGTAGGACGGATCGGTGTAGTAATCCGGCGTGATCGGCTGGCTGATCGACAGCGCTTCGCTGACGATGGTCTGGCAGCGCGTCTTGGCGGCCTGGATATTGAAGATGAAATCGCTGGCGGAGTCGAGGATCTGGTAGGAGAGGGAAATCGAAAATTTTAGGCGGACCATGATGGGCGATGTTGGAAAGGTGCGGGTTCGGTGAGGGTTCGGTGAGGGTTCGGTGCGGGTGCGGTGCGGGTGCAGTGTAGCGCCCAGTACGACGGTGCGGTACCGGGCGCACGGCCACTGCTTGCTCTCTCCGATTATCCGGTGTGGCCACCACGAGCTTCGTGCGATAGCGAACACATCATGCATAATTGGCGTGCCTTCCGTGAAGCCTGCTGGCAAACGCGCGCTGGAACAATGGAAATTACGGGCATGGAAGCTGCTTAGACTCAGAGCGCGGACCCGGACGCCTTGCGCCGATCCGCAAGCCCGGCGTCAGCGCCCGGCGCGACGACTTCAATACGACTGAAAGGCTTTACCCAATGGCGATTCGTGTCGCGCTTCATCACAAGACCAGTTATCGCTACGACCGCCGTGTCACCCTGTCACCGCATGAAGTACGGCTGCGCCCGGCAGCCCATGCGCGCACGCCGATCCTGGCGTACTCCCTGACGGTCGCGCCGGAAAAGCATTTCATCAACTGGCAGCAGGACCCATACGGCAACTACATCGCGCGCTTCGTGTTTCCCGAGCCCTCCGATGTTCTTGAATTCACGGTGGACCTGATTGCCGACATGACGGTCATCAATCCCTTCGATTTCTTCGTCGAGAAATATGCCGAGCAGTTTCCCTTTGCCTATCCGCCGCAGTTGCGTGACGAGCTTGCCGCCTACCTGCAATCGGAGCCACCCGGCCCGCTGCAGGCGGCCTGGATCGCCGCGGCCAGCGCGGCCCTGCTGAAACAACCGGTTGGCATCGCCGATTTCCTGGTATCCATCAATCAGCGCCTGCAGCAGGACATTGCCTACCTGGTTCGGATGGAGCCGGGGGTGCAGGACCCGGAATTCACGCTGGAGAAGCGCTCCGGCTCCTGCCGCGACACCTCCTGGCTGCTGGTGCAGATGCTGCGTCAGATGGGCCTGGCAACGCGCTTCGTCTCCGGCTACCTGATCCAGCTGGTGGCCGACGTCAAGGCGCTCGACGGCCCCAGCGGCACTGCCGTCGACTTCACCGATCTGCATGCCTGGGTCGAGGTGTATGTACCCGGCGCCGGCTGGATCGGCCTCGATCCGACCTCGGGCATGCTGGCTGGCGAAGGCCACATCCCGCTCGCCTGCACCGCGACACCGTCGTCGGCGGCGCCGATCTCCGGCTTCACCGATCCGGCCGGCGTCGAATTCCGGCACGAGATGACGATCACCCGCATCCATGAAGATCCGCGCGTGACGAAACCCTACAGCGATGCCGACTGGGCGAAGATCGATGCGCTCGGCCAGCAGGTCGATGCCGACCTGGTCAAGCAGGATGTTCGCCTGACGCAGGGCGGCGAGCCGACCTTCGTCTCGATCGACGACATGGATGGCGCGCAATGGAATACCGAAGCGCACGGCAAGGAGAAACGCGCCCTCGCCGGCCAGCTGACCGCGCGCCTGAAGACGCATTTCGCGGCTGGCGGCATGCTGCATTACGGGCAGGGGAAATGGTATCCGGGCGAGCCGTTGCCGCGCTGGGCACTCAACATCTGCTGGCGTACCGACGGCGTGCCGATCTGGCGCAACGCCGCCTTGTTTGCCGCCGAGGATGCCAAGGATGGCTATGGCGACGCCGAGGCATTGCGCTTTGCCCAGCGGCTGACGACGGCGCTCGGACTGCCGCTGGCTGCACTGATTCCGGCGCACGAGGACGTGCTGAAACTGGCGCAGATGGAAGATGCCTTGCCGGCCAATCTCGATCCGCTGAAGCTTGACCTGAAGTCGTCGCCGGAGCGCCAGCGCCTCGCACGCCTGCTCGCGCAGGGACTCGGGAATGTCGTCGGCTACGTGCTGCCGATCAAGCCGGCCGCCGCCCTCACTGCAGCGCAGGCAGACGACAACCCCGAGATCGCCGGCAAGGCGCTGGCCGCCGTTGCGATCGATGCGGCGCAGCCGGTGCGCTGGCGTACCAGCAAATGGCCGCTGCGCCGGGAGCACCTGTACCTGATCGGCGGCGACTCGCCGCTCGGCCTGCGGCTGCCGCTCGATACGCTGCCGTGGGTGCTGCCAAATGAGGTCGAGCCGGAGTTCGATGTCGATCCGTTCGCCACTGCCGTGGCGCTGTCGGCGCCGGCCGCCACCGCGCCCGATCCGACGCCGCAACCGCTGGCCGACAAGCCCGATCCGCGTGAGGTGATTCACACTGCGCTCGCCATCGAAGTGCGCGACGGACGGCTGCATGTCTTCATGCCGCCTTTCAAACGCATCGGCGATTACCTGGCGCTGGTGGCCACGGTAGAAAACACGGCCGAGGCGCTCGGCATGCGGCTGTGGCTCGAAGGCTACCCGCCGCCGCGCGACGCCCGCGTCAAGCTGCTCAGCGTCACACCCGACCCCGGCGTCATCGAAGTCAACATCCATCCGGCCTCGAGCTGGAATGAATTGACCTCGAACATCACGACCCTGTACGAAGAAGCGCGGCAGGCGCGGCTCGGCACCGAGAAATTCATGCTTGACGGCCGTCATACCGGCACCGGCGGCGGCAATCACGCCACGCTGGGCGGCATCACCGCCGCCGACAGTCCGATGCTGCGGCGCCCGGACCTGCTGCGCAGCCTGATCACGTACTGGCAGAATCATCCTGCGCTGTCGTATCTGTTTTCCGGAACGTTCATCGGCCCGACCAGCCAGGCACCGCGCGTCGACGAGGCGCGCGACGACAACCTGTATGAACTGGCGATTGCGTTCCAGCAGATGGATCACGCCTTGCCCGACCTCGCGGAAAGCAAGAAGCCGTGGCTGGTCGATCGTCTCTTGCGCAACCTGCTGGTGGACCTGACCGGCAACACGCATCGCTCGGAATTTTCGATCGACAAGCTGTATTCGCCGGATGGGCCGACCGGCCGGCTCGGACTGGTCGAATTCCGGGCCTTCGAAATGCCGCCGCATGCGCGCATGAGCCTGGTGCAGATGCTGCTGCTGCGTGCGCTGGTAGCGCGCTTCTGGCGTACGCCGTACAAGGGGAAACTGATCCACTGGGGCACGCAGTTGCACGACCGCTGGATGATGCCGCAGTTCGTTGCCGCCGACATGCGCGACGTGGTGCAAGACCTGCGTGCGGCCGGCTATGCGTTCGAGCAGAGCTGGTTCGATCCGTTCATCGAATTCCGTTTCCCACGCTACGGCACGGTCGCTTACGAGGGCGTCGAACTGGAACTGCGGCAGGCGATAGAGCCGTGGAACGTGCTGGGCGAGGAAGTCACCGGTGGCGGCACGGCGCGCTATGTCGATTCGTCGGTCGAACGCATGCAGTTGCGGGTGCGCGGGCTGACCGACAGCCGCCACATCGTCACCTGCAACGGCCGTCGCCTGCCGCTGCAGCCGACGGGTGTGCCGGGTGAGTTCGTCGCGGGCGTGCGTTTTCGGGCTTGGGCGCCATGGTCCGGTCTGCATCCGAGCATCGGCGTGCAGGCGCCGCTGCGGTTTGATCTGGTCGATACCTGGAGCGACCGGGCCATCGGAGGTTGCATGTATCATGTGGTGCATCCGGGTGGCCGCAACTACGACACCTTCCCTGTCAATGCCAATGAAGCCGAGGCGCGGCGATTCGCGCGTTTCGTGCCGCACGGACACACACCGGGGCCGGTGAAGATGGCCGATGCCATGCTGAATCCTTCCTTTCCATTTACGCTCGACCTGCGCTGGCAACCCGATTGACGCGTATTCCAGATGTCCATGTCCGACCTTCCTGAGCATCACCGGCTGACCGCCGCCTATCCGGCGGCACAGCAACGTTTCGATGAAATGTTCGAGGAGGACGGGCGGCCGCGTGCGCACTGGGTAACCCTGCTGCATGCGCTGGCTGCCGAAAGTCCGGACGTGATGCGCCAACGGGTCGAAGCGGTCGAGCGCCAGGTGCACGAGAATGGTGTCACCTACAACATCTACGCCGATCCGAAAGGCATGCAGCGGCCGTGGGATCTCGACGCCCTGCCCTTCATCCTGCCGGCTGCCGAATGGGCGATGATCGAGGCCGCGGTGCGTCAGCGCGCCACGCTGCTCAACCGGATTCTCGGCGACGTCTACGGCGACCAGGCGATGATGGCAGAGGGCTTGCTGCCGCCGGCGCTGATCCACGGCCACGCTGGCTTTCTACGGCCCTGCCACGGCATCCGCCAGGCCGACAACGTCGCGCTGCACATGATCGCCGTCGACCTGGCGCGCTCCCCGGACGGGCAATGGTGGGTGGTGACCGACCGTACGCAAGCGCCGTCGGGCGCCGGCTATGCGCTGGAAAACCGCAGCGTGATTTCCCGCGCCTTCCCGGATTTGCTGCGCGAACTGAAGGTGCAGCCGATCACCGGTTTCTTCGACACGCTGCGCGACAGCCTGACCCATTGGGGCCGGCAGTGCGCCGCTGGCGCCGGTCTGAACGCGACCGGCCCGGCGATTGCCGCGCGCACCGGGGCCAACTCCGACGCACCGCCGCTGATCGTGCTGCTGACGCCTGGCCAGTTCAACGAAACCTATTACGAGCAGACTTACCTGGCGCGCCATCTCGGCTTTCCGCTGGTCGAGGGTGGCGACCTGACGGTGCGCAACGGCCTGGTATGGCTCAAGACGCTGTCTGGTCCGCAACGAGTGCACGTGATCCTGCGCCGCGTCGACGACGATTTCTGCGACCCGCTGGAATTGCGGCCAGACTCGGCGCTCGGCGTGGCCGGCCTGACCGAAGCGGCCCGGCGCGGCTCGGTGGTGATTGCCAACGGGCTCGGCTCGAACCTGCTGGAGTCCGGCGCGCTGCTGGGCTATCTGCCGGCGCTGTGCCGGCGGCTCCTGGGCGAGTCGCTGCGCATGCCCTCTGTTGCGACCTGGTGGTGCGGCGAGCCCGCCGCGCTGGAGGACGTCATCACCGACATCGACAAGCTCATCATCAAGCCGGCGTTTCCACAACTGCGGCTGGCGCCGATCTTCGGGCAGGATCTTGATGCAGAACAACGCGACGAGCTGATCGCCGCCATGCGGGCGCAACCGAGCAATTACGTGGCGCAGGAAACCGTGCGCGTCTCGCAGGCGCCGGTCTGGCGCGACGATGCGGGCGAGGCGGGCCCGGTGGCTGGGCTCGATGCCTCGGCGGTCGGCTTGCGCGTTTTTGCGTGCGCCACGCCGAACGGCTATGTCGTCATGCCGGGCGCCCTGACCCGGGTGGCGACCGGCCCGGACGCCCGCGTCATCGCCATGCAGCGCGGGGGCGCCAGCAAGGACACCTGGGTGCAAAGCGCTGCGGTGCAGCCCGCCGCGCCGTTGCCGCACCAGCCGATCACCAGCGCCAACCTGATCCGCGGCGACACGCGCCTGTCGTCGCGCGTGGTCGAGGATCTGTTCTGGTACGGCCGCTACGCCGAACGCTGCGACAACATCACCCGCCTGTTGCGCACGGCGCTCGAGTTCCTCCTCCACGGCACGCCCGACACCCGTGGCAGCGAATGGCCGACGGTGCAGGCCCTGTGCGCCTGGTGCGGCCTGATCGACGCCGATGAAGACGACGATGCGGATGCGCCGCGCGCATTGCCGGACGGCGCCCCGAAAGCGGCGGTCCAAACGGTTCTGGACGACCTGCTGATGGAGCACGGCCTGCTCGACGCCGTGATTGCCGCCGATGGCGCCGGCCTGGTCAGCAACCTCAAGCGCCTGTACCGTGTCGCCAGCCATCTGCGCGAGCGGCTTTCGGTCGACAACTGGCAAACCCTGAACCGGCTCGCGCAACGCGATCTTGAATTGTCGAAGCGGCCGACGCTGTCGGCGGCGATCACGATCTTGAACGACACCCTGACCTCGCTGATGACGCTGTCCGGTTTTGCGCTTGACGGCATGACGCGCGACCAGGGCTGGCGCTTCATGTCGATCGGCCGCCGGCTTGAGCGCATGCAGTTCATCAGCAAGTCGCTCGAGCATGCGCTGGCGATGCCGGCCGACGGCGGTCTCGACTGGCTGCTCGAAATCACCGACAGCATCGTCACTTACCGCGCCCGCTACATGGCGCAGCCGGAGTGGCTGCCGGTGCTGGACCTGCTGCTGCTCGACGAAAGCAATCCGCGTTCGCTGGTATTCCAGCTCAATGGCCTGATGAAGTTTCTGCCGCGGCTGGCCGTCCCGGACGGCCAGAGCAGCGGCGGTGGTGCAGCGTTGATCGCCCGCCTGCACGCACAGTTGCTGGCACTGGACCCGCAACAGCATCTGCAGCCGGGCAGCTTCATGCTGTCGAAACTGCTGCGCGACCCCAACGCCGCTGGCGCCGCCGTGTCCGAACAGGTCGGGCAGCGCTTCTTCAGCTATACCGGCGAGCTCAATCACACGAGCTTTACATTGTGAGCTACGAACAATCCACGCCCATGACCGACACGCCGCGCGTGCTGTATCACGTGCTGCACGAGACCCGGCACACCTACCAGCGCGGCGTGACGCTGTCGCAGCAGATGCTGCACATGACCCCGCGTACCTTCATGCACCAGGAAGTGATCTCGCACCAGATCGAGGTCACGCCCGCGCCACAGGACTGGACCGAACACCTCGATTATTTCGGCAACGTGTGCCGCGGCTTTACCCTGGGCACGCCGCATCGCGCGCTGATCGTGCGCGGCAGCGCCACCGTTGCGCTGCTGCGCCGGCCGGACGCCAGCCACCTGGCCAGCTCGCCGGCGTGGGAAGAGACCCGGGCGACGATGCGCGACGTGCTGTTGTCGCACGATCCGCTGAAATACCTGTACGCCTCGCCGCACGTGATGTGCAGCCCGGAACTGGCTGCGTACGCGCGGCCGAGCTTCACGCCACGCCGTCCGTTGCTCGAGGCGGCCTACGACCTGACGCAACGGATCTTCGCGGACTTCGAATTCGACGATGAAGCGACCACCATTTCCACCCCGCTGCACGAGGTGCTGATCGGGCGGCGCGGCGTCTGCCAGGACTTCGCCCACCTGATGATCGGCTGCCTGCGCTCGCTCGGCCTGCCGGCCAAATACCTGAGCGGATACATCCTGACGTCGCCGCCACCCGGCCAGCCGCGCATGGTCGGCGCCGATGCATCCCATGCCTGGGTCTCGGTCTACTGCAGCCGGGTCGGCTGGGTCGATTTCGATCCGACCAATCGTCGCCTGGTGCAGGACGAACACATCACCCTTGGCTGGGGCCGCGACTTCAGCGATGTCACGCCGATGCGCGGCACGGTGCTGGGCGGGGGCGAGCAGAATCTCGATGTGAGCGTGACCGTCACGCCTTTGGCCGAACGAGACGGCAGCATTTGACAAAGTAGCAAGGGCGCTGCCGATCGTCGCTTGGCATTTGCCTTTTTCAGGCGGTATTTGCCCCGCTTCTGCAAAATTGTAGGCTCCTGCCTTTACTTTTATATTTCCCTGGTGCAATATTTAGTCACCACTGAAGATGGCTGGGATTCCGTCCCGTCGACGTTTTTTTGACGCCACGGAATGCTTGTAGGCTTCAGACCACCGTCAAAGAGTTGAAACGCCATGGTGTCGAATTCGCTCTTCACCGCTGACAATGCCCAGGTAATCGCGCCCTCGCGGCAGCGTGAGGTTCTGCACAGCCTGGTCGTTGTGGCCTGCGCCCGCATCAACAGCCAGCTCGACGATTTCGCCGGCAGGCTGTCGGCGGCACTGCGCGCAGGCTCGGACATCGCGAGCGAAGGCCGCGAGTCGAACATCAGCTTCGAAGCTGGCAAGCTGCTCGAAAAAAACCAATATCCTTTCTATCACCTTGCCTCGTCGGAGACCCGCAACGCCTTGCAGGATGCGGTTGACCTGTTCGATCCGCTGATGCGGAAGGTGGGTCAGGGCAGCGCCGACGGGCTCACGCTGGTGCCATTCGAAGTGATGGACAACCGGTTGCTGCTGGACCGCGCCGCGCGTCCGCTGGAGATCGAACATGCCGAGGCGCTGGCGGCGCTGAACCAGCGCATTGCCGCCCTGCTTGGTCGCGAACAGGTCACCACCGCCGACAACCCTTTCCGGCCGGGCGTGATCCTGGCCGCGATGGACAAGGCATGGCGCGATTTCCATCCGCAGCCCGGATCGCATCACCTGATGCTGCTGCAGATGAGTTCGGGTCTCTTCCTCGAACTGGCGCCGGTGCTGCAGGCAGTCAACGAAGCCCTGGTCGCCGTCGGCATTCTGCCGCTGCTGGGCGATCAGTACCAGATCAAGAAATCGGCTGGCAATCGCGCCCGACCCAAGGACGTGCGCTCCAACCCGGCGCTGGTGCAGCAGTTGCGCCAGCTGTTCGGGTCGCCGGAAACCAGCTTCGACGGTGCCCTGTCGTTCGACCCGGCTGCGCAGCGCCTGGGTCGTGGCCCGATCGCGATTGCGCCCGCACTGTCGGCCTATCTGGCCGAGATCCAGCAACGCCTGCCGATGGCCGCGCAATCGACGGCTGCCGAGCGCAGCGCTTACCGCCTGAGCGAGCTACAGCAGAAAATGCCGCGCGGCGCGATGAGCCGGGCTGATGAAACCACGGTCGATGTCATGACCCGCACATTCGAGGCCGTGTTCCGCGATCCGCACATTCCGCAGGAAATGAAGGACCTGATCAGCTATCTGCAGATCCCGGTCCTGAAAGCGGCATTGATCGACAAGGAATTCTTCTTCGAGGATACGCATCCTGCGCGCCGCCTGATCAGCCTGTTGACCACGTCGAGCATGGGCTGGGACCAGAGCAAGGGTCGCAGCGATCCGTTGTACCAGGCGATCCACAGCAACGTC
>JACMOV010000145.1 GCA_014377845.1 Herminiimonas sp. | reverse complement strand
GTACGGTACCGATTGGCACCGGCGAATTGCGGATGATCCACTCGCGGGTTTCGTGGATGTTCTTGCCGGTCGACAGGTCCATGACATTGTCGCCGCCCCAGCGGATCGCCCAGGTCATCTTTTCGACTTCCTCGCCGATCGACGAGGTCACTGCCGAGTTGCCGATGTTGGCATTGATCTTGACCAGGAAATTGCGGCCGATGATCATCGGCTCGATTTCCGGGTGGTTGATGTTGGCGGGGATGATGGCGCGGCCGCGGGCGATTTCAGAACGCACGAATTCCGGCGTGATTTCGGCGGGAATCGCAGCGCCGAACGACTGGCCCGGATGCTGGCGCCCCATCATTTCGGCGAGCTTGTTGCCCATCGGGCCGGATTCTTTCAACTGCTCCAGGTACTCGCGACGGCACATGTTTTCACGGATGGCGACGAATTCCATTTCCGGCGTGATGATGCCGGCGCGAGCGTAGTGCATCTGGCTGACGTTCTTTCCGGCCAGCGCGCGGCGCGGCTTGCGGTGCAGGTTGAAGCGTAGCTCAGCCAGCGCCGGATCGTTCAGGCGCTCGACGCCGTAGGCCGAACTCGGCCCGGTCAGTTCTTCGGTGTCGTTGCGCTCCAGGATCCACGGCTGGCGCGGGGTACCCAGGCCGGTACGGATGTCAATCTGCGCACCCGGCTCCGAATAAGGACCGGAGGTGTCGTAGACATAGATCGGCGGATTCTTTTCCGCGCCGAAAGAGGCTGCGGTGTCGGACTGGCTGATGCGGCGCATCGGCACCCGGATGTCGGGACGGGAGCCCTGGATGTAGACCTTGCTCGAATTCGGCAATGGCGTGATTGCCGCGGCGTCGACGACGGCGTTTTCAGCAGTAAATTTTTCGGCGTGAAATGGGGCTTTGGCGTTCATGGCGTTCCTTCGCGTGGCGACTCGTTGGTGCGGTGCGAAGGAATGTCGGAAAGCTCGGGCAGCGGGACCATCGATTGCTGACTGCCGTCTTTCGCAGCTTCCCTTCGCTGGCATTATCCAGATCAGGTTGAAGGGTATTTCTCACCCGGCGCTGCGCAAATGCATGTCTGATGAAGACTTCATGCACGGCTTGCAGCAACTCCAGGACCCCTAGCTTTCGCCTCGATTGCAGGCGATTGGCGGATTCTACTCCCGATTTACCTGAAAAGCGCTGACCTCGTCCTTTATAATGTTGCGTTCGACTTAACAGCTGTCATTGACATCAAAATCCCATGGAATTAGCAAAATCGTTCGACCCGGCCGACATCGAGAAATTCTGGCGCACCGAGTGGGAACAGCGCGGCTATTTTGCCGCCAGCATGGATGCCGGAAAGCCCGCATTCAGCATCCAGCTGCCGCCGCCGAACGTGACCGGGTCGCTGCACATGGGACACGCCTTCAACCAGACCATCATGGATGGCCTGACCCGCTATCACCGGATGCGCGGCTTCAACACCGCTTGGATTCCCGGCACCGATCACGCCGGCATCGCTACCCAGATCGTGGTCGAGCGCCAGCTCGATGCGCAGAAGCTGACGCGCCACGATCTCGGCCGCGAAAAGTTCGTCGAAAAGGTCTGGGAATGGAAGCAGCAGTCGGGCTCGACCATCACCAGCCAGATGCGTCGGCTGGGGGCGTCGACCGACTGGGCGCGCGAGTACTTCACGATGGACGACAAGCTCTCGGCCACCGTCACCGAAGTCTTCGTGCGGCTGCACGAGCAGGGCCTGATCTACCGCGGCAAGCGGCTGGTGAACTGGGACCCGGTGCTCGGCACCGCAGTCTCCGACCTCGAAGTGGTGCAGGAAGAGGAAGACGGCAGCATGTGGTTCATCCGCTATCCGCTGGCCGATGGCAGCGGCAGCCTGACGGTGGCGACCACCCGGCCCGAAACCCTGCTCGGTGACGTCGCCATCGCCGTCGATCCGACCGACGAACGCTACACGCATCTGGTTGGCAAGATGGTCAACCTGCCGCTGACAGGCCGCCAGATTCCGGTCATCACCGATGAATACGTCGACAAGGCGTTCGGCAGCGGCGTGCTCAAGATCACGCCGGCGCACGACTTCAACGACTACGCGGTCGGACAGCGCCATGGCTTGGCGCCGCTCGGCATCCTGACGCTGGATGCGAAGATCAACGACAACGCCCCCGAGGCATACCGCGGCCTGGACCGCTTCGCTGCCCGCAAGCAGATCGTCGCCGATCTGGATGCCGCCGGCCTGCTGCAGGAGGTAAAGCCGCACAAGCTGCAGGTACCGCGCGGCGACCGTACCGGCACCGTGATCGAGCCGATGCTGACCGACCAGTGGTTCGTCGCCATGAGCAAGCCGGCACCGGAGGGCACGCACTTCCCCGGCAAGTCGATCGCCGAAGTCGCGCTCGACAAAGTAGCCAGCGGCGAAGTGAAGATGATCCCGGAGAACTGGACCACCACCTACAACCAGTGGCTCGACAATATCCAGGACTGGTGCATCTCGCGGCAGCTGTGGTGGGGTCACCGGATTCCGGCCTGGTATGCCGAAGACGGCACGCCTTACGTTGGCCGCAACTTCGCAGAAGCGGCTGCCCGCGCCGCCGCCGATGGCAACAGCATCACCGATGCGTCGCGCGACAACGACGTGCTCGATACCTGGTTCTCGTCGGCGCTGGTGCCTTTTTCCACGCTGGGCTGGCCGGAAAAGACACCGGACTACGAGATGTTCCTGCCCTCGACGGTGCTGGTGACCGGCTTCGACATCATCTTCTTCTGGGTCGCCCGCATGGTCATGATGACCGCCCACTTCACCGGCAAGGTGCCGTTCGGCACCGTGTACGTCCACGGACTGGTGCGCGACGGCAGCGGCCAGAAGATGTCGAAGTCGAAGGGCAACACGCTCGACCCGATCGACCTGATCGACGGCATCGGCATCGATGCACTCGTGACCAAGCGCACCACGGGCCTCATGAATCCGCGCGACGCCACCAAGATCGAGAAAGCCACCCGCAAGGAGTACCCGGCCGGGATCGCCGCCTATGGCACCGACGCGCTGCGCTTCACGATGGCGAGCTACGCTTCGCTGGGCCGCAACATCAATTTTGACCTTGGCCGCTGCGAGGGCTATCGGAATTTCTGCAACAAGCTGTGGAATGCGACCCGCTTCGTGCTGATGAACGTTGAAGGCCATGACTGCGGCAGCGACGACGCGCAAGTGACGGCCGATGGCTACCTCGACCTGTCGGCGGCGGACCGCTGGATCGTCTCACTCCTGCAACGCACCGAAGCCGAGGTCGACAAGGGCTTTGCCGATTACCGCTTCGACAATATCGCCTCGGCGCTCTACAAGTTCATCTGGGACGAATACTGCGACTGGTATCTCGAGGTAGCGAAAGTACAGCTGCAGCACGGCACGCCGGCCCGGCAGCGCGCCACCCGCCGCACGTTGTTGAAAGTTCTGGAAACAACGCTGCGTCTGGCGCATCCGGTGATCCCGTTCATCACCGAGGCACTGTGGCAGACGGTGGCACCCCTGTCGGGCAAGACGCTCGATCCGGCCGGCGACTCGATCATGAAGCAGGCCTATCCGCGCGCCCAGCCCGAGAAAATCGATGAAGCCGCGGAAGCCTGGATGACCCAGCTGAAATCGATGACCGATGCCTGCCGTAACCTGCGCGGCGAAATGCAGCTCTCGCCGGCTTTGCGCGTGCCGCTGCTGCTGCAGGCAGAGGATGCCGCGGAGCGCGCGCGGCTCAGTTCGCTGGCGCCCTACCTGCAGGCGCTTGGCAAGCTGTCCGAAGTCCAGGTGGTGCAAGTCCTGCCCGAGTCGCCAGCGCCGGTGTCGGTGATCGGCAGCGTCAAGCTGATGCTGCAGGTGGAGATCGACATCGCCGCCGAACGCGAACGCATCACCAAGGAAGTCACGCGGCTCGAAGGCGAGATCGCCAAGGTCAACGCCAAGCTCGGCAACGAGAGCTTCGTCGCCGGCGCGCCGGCCGCGGTCGTGGCCCAGCAACATGAACGGCTGACGAACTTTACCCAGACCGTCGAAAAACTGCGCGAGCAGCTCACAAAACTGCCGGCCTGACGCTGGCAAAAAGGGAGAGAAGTCATGAAGAAAAGAGGGCAGCTGCCCCTGCTGGCCGCACTGCTGTTGAGCGCCGCGCTGGCACCGCTGGCAGCGCTAGCAGACGGCGCGACTCCGGTCGGCTTGTGGAAGAGCGTCGATGACGAGTCCGGCAAGGTCAAGGCGTTGATCCGCATCACCGAGGCTGGCGGCGAATTGCGCGGCAAGATTGAAAAAGTCTT
>JACMOV010000144.1 GCA_014377845.1 Herminiimonas sp. | reverse complement strand
TGCGCATACAGCTTGCCGTCGACATCGACCAGCCGGCCCTCGGCGATGCCGACGCTGCGGCCGACCTGGATCACCTTGCCTTCGGCGCGCACCGGTCCGGTCTTGTCATTCAAGGCACGGATCAGGTTGACCTTCAGCTCCAGCGTCGTGTATCCCATCCCTTGTGGCAGCATCGACTGCACCGCGCAGCCGACCGCTGAATCGAGCAAGGTGCAGAAGTACCCGCCATGCACGCTGCCCAGCGGGTTGTAGTGCTGCCTGCCGGGCGTGCCCTGGAAAACCACTCGGCCCGGCTCGCCTTCGATCGGGACGAAATCCATCAGGTGACCGATCGGCACCGACGGCAATTCGCCGCGCCATATCCGCTGCAGGAATTCGAATCCGCTGCAGGATTTCATCTGTTCGATTGTCGATACGCCTGCCGGCGCCAGGAGCGCCCGCACGTCGCGTTCCCGCTGCTGCCATTGTTGAATCAGTTCTTCGCGGCTGGTCATTTCAAGGTTCTCCCGTTGCGTTGGTGTGCGCCTGGATTATAGCCAGCCCACTCATTTGGCCATATTCCAGAGGCGGCTATTTCACTTGGCGAAATGTGCATTCCGTAATGTGGAACAAGCTGATGCAAGGCACCATATCCGCATTTCAGAAAACGGTAAATCATTCCGCATCGCGAAAAATTGTTCTTAGGTGCCTGAAATATATACGAAATTATTTAGTTATATGTCTTATATAAGACCTTGTTGCCACGCAAAATTCGGCATATGATTCAGGCATCGGCTCCGGCTTCGCAGCCACCGTTTTTATCGGTCACCAGCAACCTTTCATCATTCAACTCAGGAGAACCACATGGCAACTCGCGAACAGCAAGTACAGGCACTGGCCAAGGATTGGGCGGAAAATCCACGCTGGATCGGCGTTAAGCGCAGTTACACGGCTGAAGACGTCGTCAACCTGCGCGGTTCGATCCAGATCGAGCACACGCTGGCAAAGCGCGGGGCTGAAAAAATGTGGGGCCTGTTGCACACCGAGCCGTTCGTCAACACGCTCGGCGCACTGACCGGCAACCAGGCAATGCAGCAAGTCAAGGCTGGCCTGAAAGCCATCTACCTGTCGGGCTGGCAGGTTGCAGGCGATGCCAACAACGCCGGTGAAATGTACCCGGATCAGTCGCTGTATCCGGTCAACTCGGTGCCGACCGTGGTCAAGCGCATCAACAACACGTTCCAGCGTGCCGACCAGATCCAATGGTCCGAAGGCAAGAACGACATCGACTTCTTCGCCCCGATCATCGCCGACGCGGAAGCCGGTTTCGGCGGCGTCCTGAACGCCTACGAACTGATGAAATCGATGATCGATGCGGGCGCTGCCGGCGTCCACTTCGAGGACCAGCTGGCGTCGGTCAAGAAATGCGGCCACATGGGCGGCAAGGTGCTGGTGCCGACCCGCGAAGCCGTCGAGAAGCTGACTGCAGCCCGTCTGGCAGCCGACGTCATGGGCACGCCGACCCTGGTGATCGCCCGTACCGATGCCGAAGCAGCCGACCTCTTGACGTCGGATGTCGACCCGATCGACCAGCCGTTCTGCACCGGTGAGCGCACCGTCGAAGGTTTCTACCGCGTGCGCCCTGGTTTCGACCAGTCGGTTGCTCGCGCGCTGGCCTATGCCGAAGTCGCCGACCTGGTCTGGTGCGAGACCGGCAAGCCCGACCTCGACTTCGCCAAGCGTTTCGCCGAAGCCGTCCACGCGAAATTCCCGGGCAAGATGCTGGCCTATAACTGCTCGCCTTCGTTCAACTGGAAAAAGAACCTCGACGATGCGACCATCGCCAAGTTCCAGCGTGAGCTCGGCGCGATGGGCTACAAGTTCCAGTTCATCACGCTGGCCGGTTTCCATTCGCTGAACTACTCGATGTTCAACCTGGCGCATGGCTATGCCCGCAACAACATGACCGCCTTCGTGGAAATGCAGGAAGCGGAATTCGCGGCAGCCGACAAGGGCTTCACCGCCGTCAAGCACCAGCGCGAAGTCGGCACCGGTTACTTCGATGCGGTCACCCAGGCGATCCAGCAGGGCAAGTCGTCGACCACCGCGCTGCACGGCTCGACAGAGGATGAACAGTTCTTCGACAAGAAAGTCGCCTGAATGCGATCTGCCTGAAGTGGATGCCGGTTATCGGCATCTGAATCCGGTCTTGATGAACGCACCTCTAACGGGTGCGTTTTTTTTCGTGCGTCAGGACTTGTTAAAATGCGGGTTGCAAGCGGCCGCACGACGCCTCCGCAACCTGCCGCTTTTTCACCTGTCATCACCGCGAACGAATTCCTATGCTTAGTTACCGCCACGCCTTCCACGCCGGAAATCATGCCGACGTGCTGAAACACGTGGTCACCATGCAGCTCCTGTCCTATCTCGGGCAAAAAGACACGCCGTACATGTACATCGATACCCACGCCGGCGCAGGCATGTATGCGCTCGACGGCGGGTATGCCGCCAAGAATGCGGAATTCGAAACCGGCATCGCGCGCCTCTGGGACCGCAAGGACCTGCCTGCGCCGCTGGCCGAATACATCAAGCTGATCAAGGCAATGAACCCGAGCGGCAAGATGCGCTACTACCCCGGTTCGCCTTATGTGGCCGACAAGACCATGCGGCCGGAAGACCGTCTGCGCCTGTTCGAACTGCATCCAAGCGACAGCAAGATCCTGCAGGACAATTTCAAGAAGGTCGAGGCGCACGCGGCCGCCCAGGGCGAGCGTCCGAGCGGACGCGGCACCCGGGTGATGATCCAGAAGGCGGATGGTTTCCAGGGCCTCAAGGCGCTGCTGCCGCCGCCGTCGCGGCGCGGCCTGGTGCTGATCGATCCGCCCTACGAGGACAAGGGCGACTACAAGCGCGTCAAGGACACGTTGCAGGATGCGCTGTTGCGATTTGCGACCGGCACCTACGCGGTCTGGTATCCGGTACTGCATCGCATGGAATCGCGCCAGTTGCCCGACAAGCTCAAGCGCCTGACGTCCAACGGCTGGCTTAACGTCACCTTGACGATCAGTACGCCTTCGCCGGACGGCTTCGGCCTGCACAGCAGCGCCATGTTCGTGATCAATCCGCCGTATACGCTCGAGCCGATGCTGCGCGACGTGATGCCGTTCCTGGTCGGCGCGTTGGGGCGCGACGCGGGTGCTGGTTTCACGTTGGAAAGTGGGACGACACTAGCGCCTTATACGGGTACGCGTCGGGTTTGAGCGAGCGCCGAAATCGAATTCATGGTGTAGTCAGCGAAACAACCAGTGCGTCCCAGCGGCGCGACGAGTAATGATGTCCGAGCTTCCAGTCGATGCATTGACCAGCGATCCGCGTGCCAGGGAATTTTTCCTGGCGCGCCAGCCGATCCTGAACCGCGACCAGGATCTGGTGGCCTACGAGCTGCTGTTTCGCCGCGCCGCGGTTGGTGCGGCGGACGTGGTCGACGATCTCGCCGCCACTGCCGCGGTAATCGAACATTCCGCTGCGCTCGGCCTGGAAAACGTCATCGGCGCTGCGCTCGGCTTCGTCAACGTCGACGAGGCGGTGCTGATGTCGGACATCGTGCAGTTCCTGCCGGCGGACAAGGTGGTGCTCGAAATCCTGGAAACCGTTGTGTGCAGCGACGCGCTGGTCCGCCGGGTTGCGGCCCTGGCTGCGATCGGATACACGTTCGCGCTCGACGACGTGATCACGCATTCCGAACACCTCGGCGGGTTGATGCCCTACGTCAAGCTGATCAAGATCGACCTGACCGGCATGGCGCCCGCGCAGCTGGAGGCATTGAGCCGGAATTTTCTGGCGGCGGGGAAGATCCTGCTCGCCGAGAAAGTCGAGACGGTCCACGAATTCGAGGCCTGCCTGGCGCTCGGCTTCCATTATTTCCAGGGATATTATTTCGCCCGGCCGAACATATTGAGCGGCAAGAAACTGGCGGCATCGCAGCTGACCCTGGTGCAGTTGATCGGCCTGATCGCCAACGACGCCACCACCGAGCACATCAAGCGGGTGATCAAGCAGGACGCCTCGATCGGACTGATGTTGCTGCGGCTGGTAAACACGCCCGGCATCGGTGCGGGCAACCACATCGATTCATTCAGCCAAGCGCTGCTGGTGCTCGGCCGCCGCCAGTTGCAGCGCTGGCTGCAGATCCTGCTCTATGCGCAGCCTGGCAAGGATCGCAGCGCCGCGTCGCCACTGCTGGCGCTGGCTACCACCCGCGGCAAGCTGCTTGAACTGATCACCGAAAAACTGCACCCCGCGCCGCGTGCGATGGCCGACACCGCTTTTACGGTCGGCATCATGTCGCTGATGGACACGCTGTTCGGCCAGCCGATGACGGCCATGCTGTCGCAGATTTCAGTGTCCGATGAGGTTCGCCAGGCACTGCTGGCGCGCACCGGATACTTCGGCGACCTGCTGCAACTGGCCGAAGCGATGGAACGGATCAAGGAAGAGGGCGAGCTGGTGCTGCCGATCCTGAAGCGCCTGGGGCTGACGCCGGACGAGCTCAATGTCCTGCAGCTGGTCGCCTTCGAGTGGAGTAACCAGCTCAGCAGTTCGACCAGGTGAAACAACGGCCACCGCTTTCCGCACCTCACCATCCGATCGGCTGGCCATCCCACGCATAAAACCCACCCGAATCGGCCGGCACGCGCGCCGCGATCACCGCCAGCAGTGCGGTCGCTGAAAATTCCGGGGTGAACAGTTTTTCAGCGCTGACATTGCCCTGGAACGGTTTCGACAAGCCGGTATCGGTCGTACCCGGATGGAGCGCCAGCACGATCGATCGCCGGTTCAGGCGGGTCAGTTCGATCGAGAGGGTTTTCAAAAGCTGATTCTGCGCCGCCTTGGCAGCCCGGTAGCTGTACCAGCCGCCGATGCGGTTGTCACCGATGGAGCCGACACGGGCGGATAGCGAGGCGAATGCTACCGGCTGCGCGTGACGCAACAGCGGCAGCAGTGCCTTGGCCAGCAGGATCGGCGCAAATGCATTGGTCAGGAAGCTCGCCTCAAGCGATGCGCGGGTGACCTGTGCCAGGGATTTTTCGGGTTGCAGCGCAGCGTCGTGCAGCAGCCCCACTGTATTGATGACCAGGTTGAGCGCCGGCGTCACGATGCGAACGGCGGCCGCCATCGCAGCCAGTGCGGCTTCGTCACGGATGTCGCAGTCCAGCAGTACGACCCGGTCGGGATACTGTGCGGCGAGCGCGTTCAAGGCGGCGTTCGCACGCGCCCTGCGGGCCACCGCAAACAAACGCGCGACTGCGGGACGGGTCGCCAGATCGCGTGCGAACGCCAGACCGATGCCGCCGGTCGCGCCGACGACGAGCACGTTCGCAGGTGTATCCAGGTCGTGCAGCAGCGGGGTGTTTTGCATGGCGTTCGATACGGCGGAAAGACCATCGCGCCATGCCGGAATGGGCAGGGCATCGCGGCGCAGTGTAGCAGAGCTGCGTTGGCCGGGGTGGCATGTCGCCCGTATCCCGCAATCGGCGGATTCCTGCGACAGGTTGCCGCTACAATGGCGGCATGAACAAGGCATTTGTCAAAGAAAGCAGCGACGACGACGATGACGGCGACATCCCGCTGCCGGAGATTCCCGCCGGCGCCAAGAACTACATCACGCCGGCCGGCTACCAGCGCCTGAAAGACGAGCTGCTGCAACTGATCGACGTCGACCGGCCCGAAGTCGTGCGCATCGTGCACTGGGCCGCCTCGAACGGCGACCGCTCGGAGAATGGCGACTACATCTACGGCAAGCGCCGCCTGCGCGAGATCGATCGCCGCATCCGCTTCCTGACCAAGCGCCTCGACCTGGCGGCCGTGGTCGATCCGAGCGTGCATCATGGCAGCGATCAGGTTTTTTTCGGGGCCACGGTTACCTACCGCAATCAGGCCGGGGTCGAGCACACGATCACGATCCTGGGCATCGACGAACTCGATCCGCTGCACGGCAAGATCAGCTGGATCGCGCCGGTCGCCCGCGCCCTGACCAAGGCGCGCGAAGGCGATGTCGTCAGTCTCAGCACGCCGGCTGGCGTCGAGGAACTCGAGATCGTCGCAGTCGATTACCCGGCGCCCGGCGCATGATGCTGCCGGGGCACATCTGCATTCGCGCACAAGCCGGTGCACAATTCCCCTCTTTATTCGTTTTTAGAAAATCGCTCCCGACCGCATGATGCAGATCGCTTACTCATCCCTGAACCATCCCCTGCGGGTGCCGCTTGCGGCCGAAGCCCACTCGCGTCCGTTCCTGCAGCTGGAAGCACCGGAAACCGTCACCCATCTCGCCGTGTACTCGCAAGCGATCGCGGTCGAGGCCGCTTCGGCCGGTGCCGACCAGCCTGCCTGGCAGCAGGCAACCTTGCGCGCGCTGTGTGGATTTTTCGGCGTCGCCGGTCCGGCCGCGGATGCCAAGTATTTTTATCACGACTTCGGCCGCTTCCGTCTGAAGTGGGAATGCCATACCGAGTTCGCCACCTATACCTTCGCCCAGCGGCATGAGGCCAGTGCGCCGCTGGTTGATGCCTTCCAGCGCCTGCCGCTGATGCATGTGCCGCAGCAGTGGCTGCGTACGCTGGAGGGCAAGGTCATCGTCGCCGCCCACGTGGTCCTGGAAAAGGCCGCGCAGGCGAGCGATACCGCCAACGCCGAAATGCGCGAGGTCTTCGAAGGCCTGTCGCTGGCGGCCAGCGTGGTGCTGCAGGGCGCTGAAGTATGGAGCGATTTCCTGATCCAGTCCGACGGCTTCAGCCGCTTCGTGGTGCGCGACTTCAACCTGCGTCAGCAGCAGGTCGGGCGCCTCGTGCAGCGGGTGCTGGAAATCGAAACCTACCGGATGATGGCATTGCTTGGTTTGCCGCATGCGCAGGCATCGGCGCCGCACCTGAATGGGATCGAAGCCGAACTGGCGCTGCTGACCGCGACCATGGTCGACAGCGATCATGCATTCGCCGGAGCTGTGATGAACGCCGATGGCGTAGCCGAGCAGGAAGCCGATGATGAACAGGCGCTGCTGCGCAACATCACGGGTCTCGCCGCGCGGATCGAAAAACTTTCGGTGGACAACAGCTACCGGTTCTCGGCATCGCAAGCGTACTTCCGGCTGGTCAAGGCGCGCATCGACGAGTTGCGCGAGGCGCGTATCGATGGCATTCCGACGCTGGGCGAATTCATGGATCGACGCCTTGCACCTGCCATGAGCACCTGCGAAGCGACCGCCCGCCGGCAGGAAGCGCTGGCCGAACGCATCGCCCATTCCAACGACCTGCTGCGGACCCGCGTGGGCATCGTCCAGGAGCGCCAGAACCGCCGCATCCTGCAATCGATGAATGCGCGCGCGGCGCAGCAGTTGCGACTGCAACAGGCGGTCGAAGGCCTGTCGGTGGTGGCGATTTCATACTACATGGTGGGTTTGTGCAGCTACGTCAGCAAGGCGGCCAAGTCGGCCGGGCTGCCGATCAATACCGATATCGCCACGGGCGCGATCGTGCCGGTCGTCGTCGTATTCGTATGGATGGGATTGCGCCGATTGCATCGGCAGATGAAACACTAGTTCCTGTCGCGCAGGATCCGGGTCACGCCGCCGATGCGGCGGATATTACGCATCAGCCGCGCCAGGTGGACCCGATCTTCCACCTGCACCGTGAAGCGCAGCTGGGTCATGATCTGATCCTCGTCCTGGTCCATGCCGACGTGGACGATGTTGGCATCGGATTCGCCGATCTCTGCGGCGACGCGTGCCAGGACGCCGCGCTCGTTCTTCACGAGGATCAGGATGCGGCAGTCGAAACGCCGGTTCAGGTCATCACCCCAGACGACTTCGATCCAGCGGTCCGGTTCCTTGATGCGCTGGCGCTTGGCAAGTTCGCAGTCGGTCGTGTGGACCACCAGTCCCTGGTCGCGCTTGAGCTGGCCCATGATGCCGTCGCCGGGAATCGGCTGGCAACATGGCGACAGGTGCACCGAGACGCCTTCGCTGCCATAGATGACCACCGGTTCGAGCCGGGTGCCGGTGGTGGCCAGCGCCGCACTGACCGGGCTGCCGGCCGGCAGATCCGCTTCCAGCAGGCCAAGGATGTGGCGCGCCACCAGTGCCGCCATGCGCTTGCCGACGCCGATGTCGGCATGCAGGTCGTCGAGCGACTTGGCGCTCGATTCGTTGAGCAGGCGCTCGGCCAGCGCGTCGGGCAAGTCCGGCTCGACGTTCAGGGCGCTCAACGCCTGCGCCAGCAAGCGCTTGCCGAGCTCGATCGATTCCGCCAGGTTGATGGTGCGCAGGTAATGCCGGATCGCCGAGCGGGCCTTGCCGGTCCGCACGAAGGTCAGCCAGTTCGGGCTCGGTCGCGAGTGCGTTGCGGTGACGATCTCGACGATGTCGCCATTGCGCAATTCGGTGCGCAGCGCGGCCGGTTCGTGGTTGATGCGCACCGCCGTGGTCTGGTCGCCGATGTCGGTATGGATCGAGTAGGCGAAGTCGAGTGCGGTCGCGCCGCGGGGCAGGGCGATGATCTTCGACTTCGGCGTGAAGACATAGACCGAATCCGGAAACAGGTCGACCTTCACGTGTTCGAGAAATTCGGCCGAGTCGCCGGTCTGTTTCTGGATGTCGAGCAGCGACTGCAGCCAGGCATGCGTGCGCTGCTGCAGGTCGGTCAGGCCGCCGTCATCGTTCTTGTACAGCCAGTGCGCAGCGACGCCGGATTCGGCAACCCGATGCATTTCCTGCGTGCGAATCTGGAATTCCACCGGCGTGCCGTACGGGCCGATCAGCGTTGTGTGCAGCGACTGGTAGCCGTTGAGCTTGGAAATCGCGATGTAGTCTTTGAATTTGCCCGGCATCGGCTTGTAAAGCGCATGCAGGGTGCCCAGCGCGACATAGCAGTTGGCGAAGCTGTCTACGACGACGCGGAAGCCGTAGACGTCGAGCACCTGGGAAAACGACAGGTGCTTGTTGCGCATCTTGCGATAGATGCCGTACAAGGTCTTCTCGCGGCCGTAGACTTGCGCCTGCATGCCGGTGGCTGCCAGCGTCGACTTGACCGATTCCAGGATCTTGCTGACGACTTCGCGCCGGTTGCCGCGGGCGGCCTTGACCGCCTTTGAGAGCGTGCGGTAGCGCACCGGGTAGAGGTGCGAGAACGACAGGTCCTGCAGCTCGCGATAGATGTTGTTGAGGCCCAGCCGATGCGCGATCGGCACATAGACTTCCATCGTTTCGCGGGCGATGCGGCGTTTCTTTTCCAGGGCCATCGAGCCGAGCGTGCGCATGTTGTGCAGACGATCGGCAAGCTTGATCAGGATCACGCGTACGTCGCGCGCCATCGCCAGCAGCATCTTGCGGAAATTCTCGGCCTGGGCTTCGACCTGGCTCTGGAACTCGAACTTTTCCAGTTTCGACAAACCGTCGACCAGCGTCGCCACCGGCGCGCCGAAGCGTTCGATCAGTTCTTCCTTCTTGACGTCCTGGTCTTCCATGACATCGTGCAGGAGCGCGGCCATGATGGCCTGCGCATCGAGCTTCCAGTCGGCGCAGATCTCGGCCACGGCGATCGGGTGCGAGATGTACGGCTCGCCCGACATGCGCATCTGGCCAAGATGCATCTCGTCAGAGAAGCGATAGGCTTCCTTGACCTTGCGCAATTCGGAGGGCGTGAGATATTCGGCGAGCCGTGTGGTCAGTTGCGTGACCGAAGCCACGCCGGGCGGCAGGGCAGATGACTCGCCCTGCATTGACGCGGGCCCCCGGGCGGCGCGGGGCTGCGGCAGCAGCGGGCTGCGTTCTCCCGCCGCGCGCGGTGTCGCGGGAACTGTCGGTAGAGAATCTGTCGGGATCAAATTCATTCAGCGTAAAACGCTTTTCTCGGTTCGGACGCAGCGCGGGTAGACCGTCAATTCTTAGCTGGGCACTTTCTTCAGCATTTCGATCCCGACTTTACCAGCTGCGATCTCGCGCAGGGCGATCACCGTTGGCTTGTCCTTGGCGTCGACTTTCGGCGTGTGCCCTTGCAACAGCTGGCGCGCGCGGTAGGTGGCGGCCAGCGACAGCTGGAAGCGGTTCGGGATGTGCTTGAGACAGTCTTCGATGGTGATGCGGGCCATGGTAGCTCCTGAAAGTGTTTGTTGTGTCGAGGCCACGCCGCGAGCGGGTGGCCGCCTGGTGGATTGCGGTGCGGCAGTGGTTCCGACCCGTCAGCGAAGGGTGGCGTGAATGCCGAGCTGGGCGAAGAGGGAAGCATTGCGGGCGGCTTGTTGCGTGAAGCGGCAACGGGTGGCTTTGACGATTGCGCAAAGTTCACTCAAAGCAGTCGCAAACTCTTGATTAATAATAACATATTCAAACTCCGAGGCATGCGCGATTTCGCCGCCGGCGGCCAGGATACGGCGTGTTATCACATGCGCATCGTCCTGCCCACGCTTCTTCAAGCGATCTTCCAGTGCATCGATCGAGGGCGGCAGGATGAAGATGCCGACCGCTCCCGGGAATTGTTTCTTGACCTGCTGCGCGCCCTGCCAGTCGATCTCCAGCAGGATGTCCGAGCCGGCGGCGATCTGTTCGGCGATCTTGATGCGCGAGGTGCCGTAATAATTACCGTGCACTTCGGCCGATTCGATGAATTCCCCGGCGGCCCGGCGTGCCAGGAAGTCCGGCACATCGGTGAAGAAGTATTCGCGTCCGTGCTCTTCCTTCGGCCGCGGCGCGCGGGTGGTGTACGAAATCGAGAGCCGGATGCCTGGCTCCCGTTCCAGCAGCGCATTGACCAGGGTCGACTTGCCGGCGCCGGAAGGCGCGACCACCATGAACAGGCTGCCTGCCACTTTATCGAGATCAGCCACGTTGCACCTCTGTCGTTTGGGGAGTCTTCATGCGCGTCTTGATGTGATGCCTCATTCCAGGTTCTGGACCTGTTCGCGCATCTGCTCGATGAGCAGCTTCATTGCCATCGAGGCGTCGGAGAGTTCCTTGGCCGAGGCCTTGGAGCCGATGGTGTTGGCCTCGCGGTTGAGTTCCTGCATCATGAAATCGAGACGCTTGCCGACCTGGCCGCCTTTTTTGAGGACATGTCGGGTTTCGGCCAGGTGCGCGCCGAGCCGCGTCAGTTCTTCCGAGACGTCGATGCGAATGCCATACAAGGTGACTTCCTGGCGGATGCGGTCGAGCACGTCGTCACGCGAGACGGTGGTCGGCAGAACACCTGGCGCTGTCCCCGCGACACCGAGCGCAGTCAGCATCCGTTCGATCGCCTTTTGTTGGAATTGTGCGACGACCTGCGGCACCAGCGGCGTGATTTCCGCGACCAGTGTCTGCAGGTCGTCGATCCGGGATTCGAGCATCGCCTGCAGCGCCGCGCCTTCTCGCGTGCGGCTGTCGACGAATGCGGCCATGGTGTCCTGCATTGCCAAGGTGACATCGGCCTGCAGCGACTCCTGTCCGATCTGGGCCTCTTCGATCACGCCGGGCCAGCGCAACAATTCATTGACGGAAAGCGGCGCGGCGTTGCCGAAATGGCCAAGCACCTGCTCCTGCAGTTGCGCCAGCGCGCCCAGCACCGCGCCGTTGAGCGCCTGCGCCGCGCCGCTGGCTACCTTCCGGCCGAAGCTGACGCGGCACTCGACCTTGCCGCGCGTGATGCGGGCCATGATCGCTTCGCGCAGGCCTTGTTCGAGTGCGCGGAGGTCGTCGTTCATGCGGAACTGCAAATCGAGGAAGCGGGAATTGACGCTTTTGAGTTCGATCGTCACGGTGCCGCCGGCGGTCTCGCGGGTGACGACTGCATAGCCTGTCATGCTCGAAATTGTCAAAATTCCATCCCTGTTTTTTGCTTTACAAACATTTTGTTTGTCCACACAATCGGGACAAACGAACCTTAGGAAACCATGACCGCGCAAAACAACGCTCCATTGCCGGACGGGCTCGAAATTTCCGGATACCGCATTGTAAAGAAGATTGCATCCGGTGGGTTCAGTATCGTCTACCTCGCATACGACGAAGATGGCAATGCGGTGGCGATCAAGGAATACCTCCCAAGCGCGCTCGCGTTGCGCGAACCGGGCGAGCTGGCGCCGACGATTTCGCCGGAAAACCTGCCGACGTTTCGCATCGGCCTCAAGTGTTTTTTTGAAGAAGGCAGGGCGCTGGCGCGCATCGCGCATCCGAACGTGGTGAGCGTGCTCAATTTTTTCCGCGCAAATGAGACCGTCTACATGGTCATGGCCTACGAGTCCGGCCGCTCGCTGCAGGAACACATCCTGCGCCGCCGCGACAAGGGCGAGAAGCCTCTTGTCTCCGAACAGTTCATCCGCAAGATGTTCGGCCAGGTCATGCACGGCGTGCGCGAGGTGCACACCAACAAGCTGCTCCATCTCGACCTCAAGCCGGCCAACATCTATCTGCGGGTCGACGGCACGCCGATCCTGCTCGACTTCGGCGCGGCGCGGCAGACACTGAAGTCCGATCTGCCCAAGCTGTATCCGATGTACACGCCGGGTTTCGCCGCGCCTGAACTGTATGTCAAGAATGCCGTCCTCGGCCCCTGGACCGACATCTACAGCATCGGCGCATCGATGTTCGCCTGCATGGTCGGTGCGCCGCCGCAACCGGCCGACCAGCGCAACACCAACGACAAGATGGATACCCACTTCGCCAAGCTCGAAGCGATCTACACGCCGGAGCTGATCAAGGTGATTCGCTGGAGCCTGATGATCGATCCGCTGGCACGGCCGCAAAGCGTGTTCGCCTTGCAGAAAGCGTTACGCGAGGAAGCCGCGGCGCGCCCGGCGGATGCCGTGCTCGACAAGGTCTCGCGCAAGGTCACCAGCAAGGTGCGCGGCCTGTTTGGCGGCTTTGGCCGGCGCTCGGCCGGTCATGCGGCCACCACCATCCAGGACGGCAATACCATCTGAATCCGGCTGGACCGGATTTTTCGGGGTTTCCCCCAGCAGCGTCGAGGCCATCCAGCATGCGATTTTCAGTCTACCAAGAGAGTCATGTCGGCGGACGCCGCAACAACCAGGACCGGATGGGATACAGCTTCACGCGCGATGCGCTGCTGCTGCTGCTGGCCGATGGCATGGGCGGCCACATCCAGGGCGAGATGGCGGCCACGATTGCGATGCAGACCATCGGCTCGCTGTTCCAGCGGCATGCGACGCCGTACGTGAAGAAGCCCGAGCGTTTTCTGGAGGACAGCTTCTTTGCCGCGCATCGGGAAATCCTGCGCTATCGCGCCATCCACAATCTGCCCGAGACGCCGCGCACCACCATCGTCGCCTGCCTGATCCAGCACAACATTGCATTCTGGGCCCACTGTGGCGATTCGCGGCTCTACTGGATGCGCAATGGCCAGATCCTGGCGCGCACCCGCGATCATTCGCGCATCGAAACCCTGATCGCGCAAGGCAAGGCCAATGCCTCCGAGCGGGATACCCATCCGGACCGCAACAAGCTCTTCAACTGTCTTGGCGCGCCCAATCCGCCGATCGTCGAAGTGTCGCGCCGCGCCACCCTGCAGGCCGGCGACCTGATGCTGTTGTGTTCAGACGGTCTGTGGGGCGTGCTGCCGGATCACGTGCTGGCGCAAAAACTGCACACCAATACCATCGTGCGGGCGGTGCCGGAACTGGTGGCGTCTGCCACGGCAATCGGCGGCAAGACCGGCGACAATGTCACCGCGCTGGCGATGATGTGGGAGACCAGCGACACCACCGAAGGATCGAATACAATCACCACCCACACCCTTCCGGTGGGCAGCATCACGACCACGATCCAGGCGGCCCGGCATGCCGACGTCGATCCGGCCGACCACGCGCCCGCCGTCGATACCTTCAACGAAAGCGAAATTGAAAAAACCATCGAAGAAATCCGTCTCGCCATCGAGAGATCGGCGCGCATCACTTCCAAGGACTGAACGCCATGACGGCTGACCTGAGGGGCCAGCGCCCGAGCGGCCGCGCGCCGCACAGCCTGCGCGACATCCGCATCACGCGCGATTTCACCCGCCACGCAGAAGGCTCGGTGCTCATCGAATGCGGCGACACCAAGGTCATCTGTACCGCCAGCATCGAAAACAAGGTGCCCGGCTTCCTGAAAGGCAAGGGCACGGGCTGGATGACCGCCGAATACGGCATGCTGCCGCGCTCGACGCATACCCGGATGGACCGCGAGGCGGCGCGCGGCAAGCAGTCCGGACGGACCCAGGAAATCCAGCGCCTGATCGGCCGCTCGCTGCGCGCCGCCTTCGATCTCGATGCCTTCGGCGAACGCACGCTGCAGCTCGACTGCGACGTGATCCAGGCCGATGGTGGCACCCGCACCGCATCGATCACCGGTGCGATGGTCGCGGCTTACGATGCATTCGCAAAGCTGGTTGCGCGCGGCGAGCTGCCGGCGGTACCGGTCAAGAGTTTCGTTGCCGCGATCTCGGTCGGCGTGTTCCAGGGCGTCCCGGTGCTCGACCTCGATTACCCGGAAGACTCCAACTGCGACACGGACATGAACGTGGTGATGACCGAGGCCGGCCATTTCGTCGAAGTGCAGGGTACCGCCGAAGGCGCGGCCTTCGATCGCGCGACGATGAACGCCTTGCTGGATCTGGCGCAGAAAGGCATCGGCGAACTGATCGTCATGCAAAAGACCGCGTTGGGACTGCGATGACGGCAGGCGGCGCCGGCCTGCGCGAACTGGTGCTGGCCTCCGGTAACGCCGGCAAGCTGGCCGAATTCGGCAGCCTGCTGGCACCGCTCGGGTTGCAGATCCACCCGCAGAGCGCCTTCGACGTGAGCGAGACGCCCGAGCCGTATTGCACTTTTCTGGAAAACGCCCTGACCAAGGCGCGCCATGCAGCCCGTGCCACCGGCTTGCCAGCGCTGGCCGATGATTCAGGCATCTGCGTCAACGCGCTCGGCGGCGCGCCCGGCGTGCTGTCGGCACGCTTTGCCGGCGAGCCGAAATCGGATGAACGCAACAACCTGAAACTGGTGCAATCGCTGGCTGCGCATGCGGACCGGTCGGCCTATTATTATTGTGTGCTGGTCTTGGTGCGGCATGCCGAGGATCCGCAGCCGATCATTGCCGACGGCATCTGGCATGGACAATTCCTGGAGGCGCCGCGCGGTGTGGGCGGGTTCGGGTATGACCCGTATTTCTGGCTTCCTGATCAGCAAAAAACCGCCGGCGAACTCGATGCCGCGGAGAAGAACCGGCTGTCGCACCGCGGCCAGGCGTTGCAGGCGCTTGTCGAGAAATTGCGATGATTCCAATCACGCCGGTCGGCCCCGACGGTCAACCCATCGGCAAATCGGCAGCAAGACCGCGACCGGCAATCGGCCCGGCCGAAGCGGCGAACGCCTACCTCAAGCCGGGTGTGCTGAACTTGTCGGCGTTGCCGCCGTTGTCGCTCTACGTGCACTACCCGTGGTGCGTGAAGAAATGTCCGTACTGCGACTTCAATTCGCACGAGGCAAACGACGCGATGTCGGAGAGCGCCTACCTTGACGCCCTGCGGCTCGACCTGGAAAACGCGCTGCCGCTGATCTGGGGCCGCAAGATCTACACCGTCTTCATCGGTGGCGGCACGCCGAGCCTGATGTCGGCCGCCGGCCTCGACCGCCTGATGTCCGATATCCGCACCTTGCTGCCGCTGGATGGCGCAGCCGAGATCACGATGGAGGCCAACCCCGGCACCTTCGAGTCCGAACGCTTCCGGTCCTATCGCGACAGCGGCATCAACCGACTTTCAATCGGCATCCAGAGTTTCAATGGTGGCCATCTGAAGGCGCTCGGCCGCATTCATGACGATGGCGAGGCGCGGCGGGCAGTGGAGATCGCGCATCGGCATTTCGACAATTTCAATCTCGACCTGATGTATGCGCTGCCCGGGCAGACGCTGGACCAAGCGCGCACCGACCTTGGCATCGCGATTGCCGCGGCGCCGCCGCACCTGTCGCTGTACCACCTGACGCTGGAGCCGAATACGGTTTTCGCGAAGTTCCCGCCGGTGCTGCCGGACGACGATGCCAGTGCCGACATGCAGCAGATGATCGAGGAGAACACCGCGGCCGCCGGCTACGGACATTATGAAGTGTCGGCCTATGCACGGGCCGGGCGCCAGGCGCGGCACAACCTGAACTACTGGCAGTTCGGCGACTACCTCGGCATCGGCGCCGGCGCGCATTCCAAGATATCGTTCCCGCACCGGATCCTGCGGCAGGCCCGCTTCAAGCAGCCCAAGACCTACATGGAGCAGGTTGCCGCCGGCAACCCGGTGCAGCAGGAAGCCGAGATTGCGCGCGGCGAACTCGGCTTCGAGTTCATGCTCAATGCACTGCGGCTGACCGGCGGCTTCGAGGTCAACCTGTTTGCCGAGCGGACGGGTCTCGCGCTCAACGCCGTCGAAAGCGCGCTGCATCGGGCGGAGGCAAAAGGCCTTCTGCTGCGCGATCACAAGACAATCCGGCCCAGCGAACTGGGGCAGCGGTTCCTGAATGATCTGCAGCAGATGTTTCTGGAAGATTAGGGCGGATTTCGACACAGCAGGGATGCGCCTGGCGCCGCTTTCGCTCGCCCGGGGAAGCGCGATCCTGCATCGATAAAGTTTATCTTTTAGGAAACTATCCTGATAGACTGGCACGTCCCAGAAACAGGAACCGATCGTGATCGATCCCTCGCTTGATTCAGTCATCACCGCCGAACCGGCCGGCGGCATTGCGCGACCGCCAGGCCTCGTCCAGGCATTGCAGGCATTGGAACGTGGTGTGCTGTCGGCGGCGGCCATCGAACAGCTCTACGACGATGCGGTGCGCGAGACGCAACTGTTGCATGCAGGCGCGCCACACGAGCAGGTCTCGAAACAGCATGCGCAAAGCAGCCGCATGACGCAGATCCTGGAACGCAGCCTCAACGAAATCTATCTGTTCGACCAAGGCAGCCTGCGATTCGCATACGCAAATACAGGCGCGCTCGCCAATCTCGGTTATGACCTGCCTGCGCTGATGCAGATCACCGCCATCGACCTGCTGCCTGAATACAACCGGACGTCCTTCGATCGCCTGGTCGAGCCGCTGCTCGACGGCAGCACCGAGTTGCTGATCTTCGAAACCATCCTGCGCCGGAACGACGAATCGGTCTACAACGTCCAGGTGCATCTGCAGCGGGACAAGGACCAGACCGAGCCGCTGTTCATGGCGCTGGTGCTCGACATCACGGAGCGCAGGCGCGCCGAACGGGTGATCTGGCGCCAGGCAAACTTCGACGCGCTGACCCATCTGCCGAATCGCAGCATGCTGCAGGACCGCCTGACGCAGGAGATGCTGCGCGCCGACCGCAGCGGCAACAAGATCGCACTGCTGTTCATCGACATCGACAGGTTCAAGGAAGTCAATGACGCCCTTGGCCATGACATCGGTGATCGTCTGCTGGTCGCTGCCGCCCAGCGCATCCGCGAATGCGTGCGGGCCAGCGATACGGTTGCCCGCATGGGCGGCGATGAATTCGTGGTCCTGCTCGCGCAACTGCCCGACAGCATGCTTGCCAGTGGCCTGGCGCAGGGCATGCTCGATGCGCTGCGCCTGCCATTCGACATCGATGGCCAGCAGGTCGTGGTCTCCGGCAGCATCGGCGTCACTCTCTATCCGGACGACGCGCGCGACGGCGATGGCTTGCTCAAGAATGCCGACCAGGCCATGTACGTCAGCAAGGCGCGCGGCCGCAACCAGTACAGCTACTTCACCCGCGAGCTCGAAGTCTCGGCGCAGCGGCGTGCGGCGCTGGTCGGCCAGTTGCGCACTGCGCTTAAACTGGGGCAGCTCGTGTTGTACTTCCAGCCGATCATCGACATGCAGACCCGGCGCATCTGCAAGGCCGAAGCCCTGATCCGCTGGCAACATCCCGAACTCGGCCTCGTTTCGCCGGCCGAATTCATTCCATTGGCGGAAGACTCGGGCCTCATCAACACCATCGGCGACTGGGTATTCGCGGAGGCGGTACGCTGGGCCAAGCGCTGGCGCGAGGGCTGGATACCTGATTTCCAGATCAGCATCAACAAGTCGCCGGCACAATTCACCTTCAATCGCACCGATGCCCAAAACTGGGCGCGTCACCTCGACCACATGGATTTGCCTGGCAGTAGCGTGATCCTGGAGATCACCGAGGGCATGCTGGTCGACCCCAACAGCAACGTCAGCGAGACGCTGCTGGCCTGCCGCGACGCCGGTATCCAGGTCGCCATCGACGACTTTGGCACCGGTTATTCGGCGCTGTCGTATCTCAAGCGTTTCGACATCGACTACCTGAAGATCGACCGCTCGTTTACGCGCAACCTGGCCGCCGGCGGCAGCGACCTGGCGCTATCGGAAGCCATCATCGCGATGGCCCAGGCACTGGATTTGCAGGTGGTGGCGGAGGGTGTCGAGACCGAAGCGCAGTTCGACCTGCTATCGCGTGCGGGATGCCATTTTGCGCAGGGATATCTGCTGTCCCATCCGGTGCCGCCGGAGGAATTCGAGG
>JACMOV010000143.1 GCA_014377845.1 Herminiimonas sp. | reverse complement strand
TTTTGACTTCAGAAAGCGATCGGTCGATCAGCCTTGCCATCGCCGTATGACTGCGACTCAGCACGGTCCCTGTTGCTCCAGACAACGATAGATTTCCGGTTTTGATTGCACCTGTAGCCATAACGGCCGAGTTAAGCGAATTGCGAAGTTCGTGCATGAGAAAGCCGAGCCGTTGGTTAATCTCAGTTGTCTGTCGTAGAGTCGCGGCGGCTTCGCGCTCAAAACTAAACTCAGTGACGGCGTCGGCGATAGCGTTGTCAAGGCAACGGTTAAGGGTTCTGAACTCATCGACCTCAAAGGGAGCATCGCGCTCGAAAGCCAAGTCCGTGATCGCCTGGCAGATATCGCCATAATCATGAACGACTTGGTCGACCGTGTATTCGAGTCTCAGTAGCTCTTTGCCGTGGGCAGTCGCACTGACGCCGATTTCGGAAACAACCGAACCGACGCCGCCAGATGCCCCAGAAATCAATTCTCCCGCTTCCGGGCCGCCTGTCTGTTCAGCTTCCAATGTGCGGATAAGTTGATCCAGAAACATCGGGATGCCATTGCTTAGCTGGTAAGCGGACGCGTTGCGCAAGGGCCGCAGCGCTACTTTTACCTTGCATCGAGCAATCAGATCATCTCGATTATTCGACAGGAAGTTGTGCATCATGACTACACCTCGCTTGACTAGATTATGAGCCACCTTAGAAGCCCGGGCGGTTCTCGCCAGGTAATACGCCGACCGCATCCGAAGTCATACTAAGTTAATCGCAACAACTAAGCGAGGACTGGTTTGATCGCCCCCATGGCGATGAGATAAACAATTCAAGTTGTTGGTGTCCCACGCTACCGCGTGATGGTGCCTAAGACGACAAAAAACCCGCGTCACCTATGAGGAGAGCGGGTTTCGAGACGGCCTGATACTGTGTACTACGGATATTTGGTGCCGGCTGCCGGGATCGAACTGGCCACCTGATGATTACAAATCAACTGCTCTACCATATGAGCTAAGCCGGCGAAAACTTCAGGCTCGGATTATACGTTATTTAATTCGGGTCAGGAACGGCTTGCCGCCCTTTTTGGGTGGGTCCGGTTGATCGTCGTCACCGTCTTGCGGTGTGCTTGCAGAGGGCACCGACGACAGGGTCGGCGTCTGTGGATCGGGCCTTGTAGCGGCCGAAACCGCCGCGGGCGTCGGCTCGCGCGCCGGGTCGCGCGCCGGCATTTTCCCGACTTCGAAAGCCATGCCCTGCCCGTTCTCCCGGGCGTAGATTGCCACCACGTTTTCGATCGGCACCGAGATTTCACGCGAGATGCCGCCGAAACGCGCGTTGAAGTGGATCACGTCGTTATCCATTTTCAGCCCGCTGGTGGCGCCGAAACTGATGTTGAGAACAATCTCGCCGTTCTTGACGAACTCCTTCGGCACCCGCGCGTTCCCATCCGCCACGGCTGCCAGATACGGCGTATAGCCATTGTCGGTGCACCATTCGTAAATGGCGCGCAGCAGATAGGGTTTTGTCGAGGTTTCAGCCATGAGTCTGTTTAACGCCGCATGACCTTTTCGGACGGTGTCAGTGCTTCGATGTACGCGGGGCGGGAAAAGATCCGTTCCGCGTATTTCATCAATGGCGCAGCCGTCTTCGACAGTTCGACACCGTAATGGTCGAGACGCCAGAGCAGCGGCGCGACGGCGACGTCGAGCATCGAGAATTCGTCACCGAGCATGTACTTGTTCTTCAGGAACAGCGGCGCCAATGTCGTCAGGCGGTCGCGGATTTCGGCGCGCGCCTTTTCATGGCTCTTGTCGGCGGCGCGGGCTTTTTCGTTTTCGAGCGTGTGCACATGGACGAACAGTTCCTTTTCGAAATTGAACAGCATCAGCCGGGCGCGGGCGCGCATCAGCGGATCGGCCGGCATCAGCTGCGGATGCGGGAAACGCTCGTCGATGTACTCGTTGATGATGTTGGATTCGTACAGGATGAGGTCGCGCTCGACCAGGATCGGCACCTGCCCGTACGGATTCATGGTCGAGATGTCTTCCGGCTTGTTGAACAGGTCGACGTCGCGGACTTCGAAATCCATGCCTTTTTCAAACAGGACCAGGCGGCAGCGTTGGGAAAAGGGGCAGGTCGTGCCCGAATAGAGAACCATCATTTTATAGTTCCTTAGAAACAAAGAGGGTGAGACGCATGACGGCTCACCCTGAAATCAATGCCTGCCGGACCCGCGGGATCCCGCCAGCGGTACCACGCGGGTCGGCAGGCACAAAAGTTACTTGACGTTTTTCCAGTATGAGGCGTTCAGTCGCCATGCAATCACAAGAAACATGCCAAGGAAAAGGAGAACCCAGACGCCAAGCTGGCGGCGCTTGTTCTGCACCGGCTCGCTCATCCATGAAATATAGGACACCAGATCCGCCACCGCTGTATCGTATTCGGTAGCAGTCATCGTGCCCGGCTTGACCGTTTCGAACCCGGCGAAGGTATGGACCGTCTTGCCTTCTTCGTGCGGATCTTTCTCGTCCACGAACTTGGCGGTCCGGACGCCCTGCAGCTGCCAGAGTACATGCGGCATTGCGACGTTGGCGTATACCAGGTTGTTCCAGCCGGTCGGCCGGGACGGGTCCTGGTAATACGTGCGCAGGTACGTGTACAGGTAATCTGCACCGGACCCGGCTTCGGACGCCTTGGCTCGCGCAATCACCGACAAATCCGGCGGCGCTGCGCCAAACCACTCCTTGGCATCCTTCGCAGACATCGAGACCTTCATCAGGTCGCCCACCTTGTCGCCGGTGAACAGCAGATTATTCTTGATCTGGTCATCGGTGAGGCCGATATCGCGCAAACGGTTGTACCGCATCGATGCAGCGGAATGACAGTTCAGGCAATAATTGACGAACAGCTTGGCGCCGTTTTGCAGCGACGACAGATTCTTGCTCTGGTCAGGCGCCCGGTCGAGTGGATGACCGCCTTCGTTTGCCAGTGCCGGCATGGCTGCCAGCGCCGGCACGAAGGCCAGGATTGCGATCAGTTTTTTCAGCAATTTCATGATTCTCTAGTCCCTTTGCAGCTTAGTGCGGCGCGAACGTGACGCGGTCCGGAACGCGTTTGAACGTTCCCATTGCACTCCACCAAGGCATCAGCAGGAAGAAGCCGAAATAGATGAAGGTGCAGATCTGCGATACCAGGGTGCGGGCATCGGTCGGCGGCTGGATGCCGAGGTAACCGAGGATCACGAAGGTCACGAAGAACACTGCATACACATACTTGTGCCAGTCCGGACGATAGCGGATCGACTTGACCTTGGAGCGATCCAGCCATGGCATCGCGAACAGGATCATGACCGAGACGCCCATCAGGACGACGCCGAAGAACTTGGCGTCGTAGAAGAGCAGCGCGGCGACGAACACCAGGCCGATGGCGGCGACCGCGATCTTCACGCCGCCGCCAAGCCGGGTTTTGAGAATGATCAGGGCGACATAAGCGGCAGTACCGGCGATCAGCGCGTACACGAATTGCGAGGTGGTCGCGCGCAGGATCGAATAGAACGGCGTGAAGTACCAGACCGGAGCGATATGCGGCGGCGTCTTGAGCGAATCGGCCGGCAGGAAGTTGTTGTACTCCAGGAAGTAGCCACCCATTTCCGGCGCGAAGAAGATGATCGTCGAGAAAATCAGCAGGAATATCGCCACCACCATGATGTCGTGCACCGAGTAGTACGGATGGAACGGGATGCCGTCCAGCGGCACGCCCTTGGCATCGACGGTGTCCTTGATTTCGACGCCATCCGGATTGTTCGAGCCGACTTCATGCAGCGCGACGATGTGCGCCACGACAAGGCCGAGCAGCACCAGTGGAATCGCGATCACGTGGAACGAGAAGAACCGGTTCAACGTCGCATCCGACACCACGTAGTCACCGCGAATCCAGAGCGACAGGTCGGGTCCGATGTATGGAATTGCGCCGAACAGATTGACGATCACCTGCGCGCCCCAATACGACATCTGACCCCATGGCAGCAAGTAGCCGAAGAACGCTTCGGCCATCAGGCACAGGAAGATGCCGACGCCAAACAGCCAGACCAGTTCGCGCGGCTTGCGGTAGGAGCCGTACAGCAGGCCCCGTACCATGTGCATATACACGACGATGAAAAACGACGACGCGCCGGTGGAGTGCATGTAGCGCACCAGCCAGCCCCACGGCACGTCGCGCATGATGTATTCGACGGAGGCGAACGCCAGGTTGGCATCCGGTTTGTAATGCATGACCAGGAAAATGCCGGTCACGATCTGGATCACCAGCACCAGCAGCGCCAGCGAGCCGAACACGTAGAAGAAGTTGAAGTTCTTCGGTGCGTAGTATTCCGCCAGGTGCGCCTTGTAGGTCGATGTCAGCGGAAAGCGGGCATCGATCCAGTTCAGGGCCTTGGCCGAAGCAGGCGCGTCAGTCGGCAGGTTTTTCTCTACGAATGCCATGATTAAGCCTCACCTTTCTCGTCTTTGCCGATCAGGATCTTTGTGTCGGACAGATACATGTGGCGTGGTACATCGAGGTTGTTCGGCGCCGGCTTGTTCTTGAAGACCCGGCCTGCCAGGTCGAACGTCGAGCCGTGGCATGGACAGAGGAAGCCGCCGGTCCAGTCGTCGGGAAGCGAAGTCTGGGCGCCGGGCGTGAACTTCGACGATGGCGAGCAGCCGAGATGCGGGCAGATGCCGACCAGAACCAGGTTCTCTTCATGCCCCTTGTGCGAACGGCTTTCGTTCTTGCAGTAGTCGGGCAATTCCATCGTGTACGGCTTGACGGAAGTCGGATCCGCCACCTTGCCGTCGTTGGCAGAGATCGATTTCATTTGCGCCGGCGTGCGTTTCATGATCCAGACCGGCTTGCCGCGCCATTCGAAAACCTTCATCTCGCCCGGCTTCAGGTCGGAAATATCGACCTCTACCGGCGCACCGGCGGCCTTGGCCCGCTCCGATGGCTGAAAGGTCGAGACCAGTGCGCCCGCGGTCGCCAGTCCTGCCACCCCGCCCGCCGCAGCTGTCGCGACGAGCAAGCCGCGTCGACCCGAGTCGACCTGCTTTTCGTTACTCATACCAACCCCAATCACTCAAATTGCGAAAACTGCCCGAAACTTCTAGCAACCTTAGATTATAGCGGAGACCTGAAGCATTTTGTAACGAATACGTGGAGCAACTATAAAATCACGCCAGCAACATCGGCGCGCAGAGGAGATGGCCGGGGCACGTCGTTTGCATGAACGCCGGTCCCGGTGCAGAATCCAACAGCATTTTTCTTCAACCATCAGACAGGACCGGCCATGGCGTTACTACAAGAATTCAAGACATTTGCAGTCAAGGGGAACGTGGTCGACCTGGCGGTTGCCGTGATCATCGGCGCTGCCTTCGCCAAGATCGTCGATTCGCTGGTCCAGGACGTCATCATGCCTGTCGTCGGCAAGGTCTTCGGGGGACTCGACTTCAGCAACTACTACATTCCGATGAACAATCAGGCAACCGGCCTGACCCTGGTCGAGGCGAAGAAAGCCGGCGCGGTCATCGCTTACGGCAATTTTCTGACGATCTCGCTCAATTTCCTGATCCTGGCGTTTATCATATTCCAGATGGTGCGGATCATCGGCAAGCTCAAGCGTACCGAACCGGCGCCTGCTCCCGCAGCACCCGCACCGAGTGCTGAAGTGGTCCTGCTGACTGAAATCCGCGACAGCCTGCAGCGCCGCCAGAACTGAAGCGCCACGACCGGCGCGTCGCAGTGCCAAGTCGTAGCGAGGGTCGCGTGGCCGCGGCGCGCAACCGGCGCGCAGCCGAACAGGTTACTATCGAAAACGCGTAATCGATCCGTTTGTGGGCTCCGCGGTGGCAGCGCCGCGCTGCGGCGCGTTCGATCCCTTTTTTCTCATGCTTCGTTTTTCCTCTATGCGACGTCTCTGGTTAATTTTTGCCCAAACGGCGACCGCCGGCCTGGCGATCTGGTTCGTGCTGACCACCCTGCAACCGGACTGGGCGTTGCGGCTGCGGGACGGCACCCGCAAGGTGCAGGTCGCCACCACCAGCGTGCCGATGCTGGAGGCGCCGGCCGGCAGCATGGCCAGCCAGGGCTCGTATCGCAACGCAGCGAAAAAGGCGATGCCTTCGGTAGTCAACATCTTCACAACCAAAGAGGCACGGCAGCCGAAAAACCCGCTGATTGACGATCCGTTCTTCAAGCGATTTTTCGGGGATCAGCAGCGCGATCCGGACGAAAAACAGTTCAGCCTGGGCTCCGGTGTGATCGTCAGTCCGCAGGGCTATATCCTGACCAATAACCACGTGGTCGAGGCCGCGGACGAGATCGAGGTGGCGCTCGCGGATGGGCGCAAAGGCGTCGCCAAGGTGGTCGGTACCGATCCGGAAACAGACCTGGCCGTCATCAAAATCGACTTGCCGAACCTGCCGGCAATCACACTCGGTCACGCCGAGCAGTCCAGCGTCGGCGACGTGGTGCTGGCGATCGGCAATCCCTTCGGCGTCGGCCAGACCGTCACCATGGGCATCATCTCGGCGCTGGGCCGCAACCACCTGGGCATCAACACCTTCGAAAATTTCATCCAGACCGATGCGGCAATCAATCCCGGCAATTCTGGCGGGGCGCTGATCGACACCAACGGCAACCTCCTGGGCGTGAACACGGCAATCTATTCCCGTACCGGCGGCTCGCTCGGCATTGGCTTCGCCATCCCGGCCACCACCGTCAAGAGCGTGATGGAATCGATCATCAGTACCGGTCAGGTGGTGCGTGGCTACATCGGCGTCGAACCGCAGGACATCACGCCGGAACTTGCCGAGAGCTTCGGCCTGGCGACGAAATCCGGTGCGATCATCGCCGGCGTGGTGCGCGGCGGACCGGCAGATCGGGCCGGCATGCGCCCCGGCGACATCCTGGTAGCGGTCGAAGACAAGACGGTCGCCGACACGACGGAGATGTTGAATCTGATCGCCCAGCTCACCCCCGGCGCCAAGGCCAAGGTCACGGTCATGCGCAAAAGCCAGCAATCTGTGCTCGACGTGACGGTGGGCAAGCGGCCTCGGACCAAGCAACCCGATCCGAACGCCACCCCACGCGAAGAGACGGAATAACCTGAATGCATCTGCGCGACCTGACCCAATTCCTGGCCGAACTGTCGGAGAACAACAACCGCGCCTGGTTCGTGATGAACAAGCCGCGCTACGACATCCTGCGCGAAGAATTCCTCGCGCTGGTGACCGCGCTGATTCCGCCGATCGCGAAGTTCGATCCAGCCATCGCCAATTGCAACCCGAAGAAGGCGCTGTTCCGGATCAACCGCGACATGCGCTTCTCGCACGACAAGACGCCCTACAAGACGTTTTTTTCAGCCTCGATCACCTCGAGCGGGCTGAAGAAACCGAGCCAGGGCGGCGGGCCATCGTACTACTTCCAGATCAATGCGCAGGGCAATCTGCTGGTCGCCGCCGGGGAATGGCTTCCACCGGCCAACCGGCTACGGGCAATCCGCAACCGTATCCGTGACGAACCCGCGCGGTTCGCTAAAATTTCAGGCAACAAGGCGATTGGCGCGCATTTCGGCGGCTTGCAGGAAGAAGGCAAGCTCAAGCGTCCGCCAAAGGGATTCGATCTCGACACACCGGGGCTGGAATCGATCAAGCTGAAACACTTCATTGTCTGGCGCGAAACCGCGATCGCCGGCGTCATGCCGGAAGTACTGCAGAAGGATGTGGTTGCCGGCTTCAAGATCGCCCAGCCGCTCGTGACCTGGCTTCGCGAGACCAAGACGCCGGTTGCTGACGAAGCAACTTAGGCGCTGATCAAC
>JACMOV010000142.1 GCA_014377845.1 Herminiimonas sp. | reverse complement strand
GCAGCCCAGTTTTGGAGAGATTCAACTGCGCGCTTGATGTTTTCGATGCGCATGCCCGCGACAATCACACGACCGCATTGTGGCTGGTCGAGGACCGGCAGGCCGATGTCAAGATATCGTATGCGGCGACGTCGCCTCACGCGACGCGGACGGGTACGACCACTACATCGGCCGCAATGACGACGTCTTCAAATCGTCGGATTACTGGCTGAGTCCGTTCGAACTCGAGAGCGTCATGATCGAGCATCCTGCGGTGCTGGAAGCGGCGGTAGTGCCGAACCCGGATGCGCTGCGTCTGTCGGTGCCCAACGCCTTCATCGCACTGCGCGAAGGTTATCCGCCGTGCCGCCAAAGACCATTTCAGGCAAGATCCGACGCGTGGCCCTCCGCAACCAGGAGCTGGCTCGCACCGCAAAGACACGAGGCGCACACGAATTCCGGGACGAGGATTTCGATACGCCGGCCCAGAACCGTTTTCGAACAGGCGGATACATTCTGCGCGCCACTCTGAAACCTGCCGTAGCCACCAACCGCTTCGAGAGAGTTTTACGGCGGGTCGGAATCGGCGGCACAACTGATCAGGTAAAGGCGCTGGTAAATGCCGTTTTCGATGGTCATCAAGGCCTCGTGCGCGCCGGTTTCGGCGATCCGGCCGTGATGCATGACCACGATACAGTCGGCGTCGCGAATTGTCGACAGCCTGTGCGCGATTGCGATCACGGTGACCTTTCCGTGTAACGCACGCAGGGCGGCCTGCACCAGCTGCTCGGTGGCGCTGTCGATGCGCGACGTCGCCTCGTCGAGCAACAGTACCCGTGGCTGACCGGCGAGCGCACGGGCAATCGCGATCAATTGCTTTTGTCCGGTCGACAGTCGGGTCCCGCCTTCGTCGAGCAAAGTGTCGTAGCCGTTTTCCAGCGCTGCGATGACGCCGTCGACGCGCGCAGCCCGGGCGGCATCTTCGATCCTTTCCCGCGACAGACCGCGACCCATGTCGATGTTGTCGCGCACGCTCGCCGCCAGCAGGTGCGGCTCCTGCGGCACCAGCCCGACATCGGCACGGAATGCTGCATCGTCGAGCGTGCCCAGCGGCAGATCGTCGATCCGGATACCGCCCTTGTCCGGCTGGTAGAAACGCAGCAGCAGCGACAGCAGCGTGGTCTTGCCACTGCCGGTGTGGCCGACGATACCGTAGAACGTGCCGGCCGGAATGGAGAGGCTGACATCACGCAGGATCGGCTGGTCCGCCAGGTAGCCGAAATCGACATGTGAAATCGCGACTGCACCGGCAGAAATCCGCGTTCCACTGGCGACCGCTGGCGGCAGCACTTCCTGCATCAGGTGGGCGACGCGCGCAGTTGCAACCACCGCCTGCTGTAACTGGCTGAACTGCAGCGTGATCTGGATCAGCGGGTCCACCACCCGTGCAATGTAGCTGACGAACGCGTACAGGATCCCGACTTCCAGTCCGCTCATCTGGCGCTGGCCGAAGCTGTAGATCACCACCACCAGCAGCAGGATGTTCATGAAGTCGAGTGCCGGGCGCAACAGCCAGGCGTTGGCGCGCATCTCCGCCTGCCGCGACGCATAATGCGCGGCATTGATGACCCCGAAACGGCGCGCGAAACGCGCAGTTGCGTTGCTGGCCTGAAGCAGCGGCATGCCGCTGATCGACTCCGCCATCTGCGCATTGATGTCACTGCGCAGCTCGCGCGAGCGGGCCACTGCCGGTGCGCTCCAGCGCTGGTAGAGCCAGATGATGACCACGACTGCCGGCACCAATGCCAGCACGATCAGCATCAGTCGCCAGTCGAGCCAGGCCATCGCCAGCATCGCGCCAGTCAGCAGGATCGCGTTGTCGAGGATGACGAACAGGACCTGGATGTAGAGCGCCTTGACGGCCTCGGTATCGTTGGTCACGCGACTGACCAGCTGACCGGTGATGGCGCGGTCGAAGAACGCCATCGGCAACCGCAGCACGTGGTTGTAGACGCCTTCCCGCAGCCGCCGCACTGAACGCATCGCCAGGCCGGACAGCCGCACCAGCTGCAGGTAACGCACGCCGCTGGCGATCCAGCCGCTGGCCACGCAGCCGGCCAGCAGCGCCGCCATCCGCGGCCAATCGAGGTGGCGTGGCAGCAGATGATCATCGATCAGCGCCTTGCCCAGGATCGGGCCGAGCACGTCGAGCGCCGCCGCGACGACCAGCCACAACACGCCACGAACCAGGTGCCGCCGATCGGGTGAGGCAGCGCGCCGCAGCAGGCCCAATGCCGCGCGTACCTGCCCTGCCGCCGGTGGCCGCGGCGGGCGGTTGGTATCCTCAGAGCGCATCGAGGCTTGCCTCCAGCTGCTGGTAGCGCCACTGGCTGGCATACCACCCGTCTTGCGCCAGCAGCATCGCGTGGGTGCCGCTGGCCACGATATGGCCGGCGCGCAGCACCACGATCCAGTCGGCATCGGCAACCGCGCTCAGACGGTGGGTGGCGATGACCGCCATGCGCCGGGTTCCCGCCGCGGAATCCGGACCTGCGGCGCGCTCGGCCTGCAGGTGCTGCAGGATGCGGCTTTCGGTCAGGGTGTCGACTGCCGACAGTGCATCGTCCATCAGCAGCAGATCGGACTGCGCCAGCAGCGCCCGCGCCAGCGCCAGCCGCTGACGCTGCCCTCCCGAGAGCGTGATGCCGCGTTCGCCGACCGGCGTCGCGTAGCCTTGTGGCCAGCGCAGGATGTCGCCGTGGATCGCGGCAATTTGCGCCACCTGTTCGATCTCGCTGCGGGTGGCGTCAGGCCGTGCCAGTGCTATGTTGTCGGCGATCGAGGCCGAGAACAGAAACGCTTCCTGCGGCACCCAGCTCATGGCCGCCCGCAATGTGGAAAGGCGGTACTGCGCGAGCGACGCGCCACCCCACGTGATCGCACCCGATGTGGGCGCGTACTGTCGCAACAACAACCGGATGAGGGTTGATTTTCCGCTGCCGGTCGGTCCGACGATACCAAGCGTGCCGCCCGGTGCGACGTCGAGCGCGATGCCGTACAGCGCCGGCGTGGACTGGCCTGGGTACGTGAAATCGACGTGATCGAGCCGAAGCACGCCCACGGGCCGGTGATCGATTGCACCGTCGTCCTGTACCGACGCCGGCGCGCTCAGGACCGGCTCCAGCCGATCCCATGCGGCTCGCGCGCGCTCCACCAGCGACAGGACCCATCCGGCAGCGAACATCGGCCACACCAGTTGCCCGACGTACATCGTGAAACTGGTCAACGCGCCGACCGTCAGGCGATCATGCCAGACCAGGTAGCCGCCCAGCGCCAGCGTCAAGGCACTGGCAGCCGAAAGCGTGATGCCGACCACCGGTTCGAAGGCAGCCTGCCAGCGCTGCGCGTCGAGGTCGGCGGCGGCGGCCTCACCGGCCAGTACGGAAAACTGGCGCATGCCGTGCGGCTCGGCGCCCAGCGCACGCAGGGCGCGGACCCCGGTCAGGCTTTCCTGTACGTGCTCATTGATTGCGCCGAAACGCTGGAGCGCCTGCGACGATTTCAGGTGCACCTGGTTCGAGATCCGCCAGAATGCATACGCCATGAACGGAAACGGCAGCAGCGCGACCAGTGTCAAGCGCCAGTCGACGCCGAACAGCATCGACGCCACTACCAGAAGCAGCGTGAGCGATCCGTCGAAGCCAGCCAGCATCGCTTCCCCGGCCACCATTTCGATGGCGTCGACGTCGTTGGTGGCCAACGCCATCAGGTTGCCGGTACGCGCCTGCTGATAGAAGCCCAGACCCTGCTGCGACAGCTGGGCATAGAGGCGTGTACGCAAGTCGACGCCGAACTGGTATGCCGCCTTGAAGAGCTGCAATCGCCAGCCAACCCGCAGGAAATAGATTGCCAGGCCGGTGGCCAGGAGCCACGCCAGGTGCTGGAACAGGCCGGTCTGGTCGAGACGATGTGCCACCAGACCGTCGACGATCATGCCGACGCGGCGCGGCACGGTCACGCTGAGAAGCGAAATGAGACCCAGCATGCTAGCGGCCAGGAAATACTCGCGCTTGTGGGAGCGGACGAACGTGGTAACCAGCGTGGAAAATGTCATGAAAGGAAAGTCAAAACCGTTAAAACCAAAGCCGGGAACTGCCGTTTTGAATCAGGCGAGCGCCGCCTGGTCAATCGCCGACGATAGCGGCATTGTCAATCCAATGGCAACGCCGTTTGCGCATGGCAGAATCGCCACATGGCCACCGATCTTGCCGGCACGCTGCGCCATGTTGACCAAGCCCCGCCCCATGCCGGCTGCGCCGATCGCGTGGTTGTGACGGGACGCTTGCATACCGATGCCATCATCGCGTACCGCAACCGTCAGGACGTCTGACGCAAAGGTGACCGTGATATCGACCGACTGTGCATTCGCATGTTTCAGCACGTTGGTCAGCGCTTCCTGCAGGATACGCAAAACCTGCAAGCTGGCATGCGGCGCGACGTTGCACAACTCCGGCATGTCGATATTGTGCCATCGGAAGTCCATGCCCATCTGCGCAAAGCGCGCCGCCATCCGGAAACGGAAATTACCCAGCGCGCCCAAGAGATCGGGATCGTGCGAAGCCAGCGAATCGATCGCCAGTCGCATGTCGTCCAGACACTCCTGCAAAAGACCGATCATCTTCGGCTGGCTGACCGGACCGCGCTGCATGAGCACCAACGTCGACAACAGTTGGGAGCCGACGCCATCGTGCATGTCCTGCATGATGCGTTGGCGTTCCTCACTGGTGGCCGCGTTGCGCTCCAGTACACGCAACTGTTCATGATTACGCATCAGTGCAGCCTCGCGCTCGGCGATGCGCTGCGCCAGTCGTTCGTTGCTCGACTCGGCCTGCGCCAGAGAATCGACGAAACGCTCCAGCAGCACGGTCGCCATGACCACAAGAAAAGCCGGAATGCCGAGGTGCAGGAGGTAGCGTTCCTGCATTCCCATCAAGCCTTGATGCGCCGCGTAGTCGTGCAATCCCAGCCCGAGGGTCAAAAGCATCGCCGCGACCAGCGCGATACTGGCCAGCGTACGCTCGCGCCAGGCGAAACAGGCCAGCTTGCAAACTGCAAAAAACATGAAAGGGATGAAGCTGATGACCCATATTTTGTCCATCACAGTGCGCAACGGCGCACCGACGATCAGAAAGGCGCACGGTCCCACCAGCCAACTGAGCACGAGGAATCGGCGCAGCCGCGGCATCGGCGCACCGCAGAAAGCCAGTATGAAAATGGTGAGCCAGGCAGCGAAGCCACCGGTGGTCAAGTAATAGAAGAAACGCCAGCCCACCCAGAGCCGCATCGGCACCTCGGTCATCGGGAGCAGGACCGAGCGCAGTCCCCACAGAAGCGCCGACATGCCGAACAGCGCGTATGCGGTCTCCTGTCGGCGACGCCACCAGAAGGCAAACATCAGGATCGCCGTGAGCAGGCTGACGATGCTGGTGATCGTCATCGTTGTCGATTCCCAAAAGCGATCGTGTTCAAATTTCTCGCGCAGCAACGCCTGTGGTCCAATCCAGAATTCCCCGAAGCTGGTCAACGGTTCGCGTGTCATGACGCGCACGCTCAGCCGATTTTCCCCCTGCTGCTGCAACGACGGCGGGACGAATAGCATGAACGGCTCGAACCAGCGCACCTGATGCAGCGGATCGGGGCCCTGGATTTCATCGATCTGCGCGCCATTGAGAAAAATCTTGCCGCCGGTGCGCAACATCGGAAAGAACAGCCACAAATCCGAACGCGGTCTGGCAAGCGAAAAGGTCGTGCTGTACCAATACGTGACCAAGGCGGTGGTCGCTGGCACCGGCATGCGGTGCGGCAGATCAACCAATTGCCAATTGGTATTTGAATCCGGTTCCTGTACGGCGTTTGATTGCAACACGTGTGCCTGGCGCAGCACCTCTGGCCGCATCGGTGCGTCGGCATTATCTGGCGTCGCCGCGACATCCTGGGGGCTGCCGAGCGCTGCGGTGGCAAACACGCTTACCGCGCATGCCAGCAAGGCTGCAATCAGCCAGCGCTGGCACCCGTGTACATCCATGCTAGAGCGCCACCAGTCCCAGCTTGCTCGCCGCATACACTGCCTCGCCGCGCGAATGCACGGCCAATTTGCGGTAAATGTTCTTGATGTGCTGCGCTACCGTGTGTGCCGAAATGAACAGGGCCGCACCGATCTCGCCGTAGCTGAGCCCTTTGCCCAGTAGGCCAAGGATCTGAATTTCGCGCTCGGTCAGGGTACTGACGGCGACCGGCGCGTTCGGACTCGGCGGCGGCCGCGCTACGCCAGCGATCACGGCGGCAGCCTGCTCGGTACGCACCTTTTGCAGGATGCGGCGCGCGATCAGCGGACTGACTGGCGAGCCGCCACTGACGAGGGTGCGGATGCATTCGACGATATCGGCCGAGGCGCTGTCCTTGAGCAGATAGCCGGTGGCGCCCGCTTCGATGCTGGCAAGGATATGCGCATCGTCGGCAAAAACGGTGATGACCAGCACATCGCAGCCCGGATGGGTCGCGAGCGCCTCGCGGATCAGCGCCGTGCCATCCATGTCGGGCAAGCCGAGATCGATGAGGTACACATCCGCACGGATACTGGCGATCAACGCCCTGCCCTGCATGCCGTTGGCGGCCGATCCGACGAGGACGAGTTCGGGCTCGGCTTCGATTACGTCGGTAAAGCGTCGCCGGAACTCCGGATTGTCTTCGATGATTGCAATTGTTGTCGGCATGCACGCTTCTGGTAAATTAGAGATGGCCGACACAGGCATCGTGGCGGCACGTTGGACCCCACTCACCGTCTCACGAACTGTCGGGACCGACCCGGTTTCGAGGAATAGTTCAGTGCGCGTGCCTTGCTCCAGAATACCTTATAAGGAAAATTTGCGGAACCAATAATTGCTTAGAATACAACAAAAAACACGGTCAGGTGGACTTCCTGTCATGCCACCTCACCGCTGCCGTGCTGCACCAGCCGGCCGATGTTCATCGGACAAAGCCATCTGGCGACGCCTCGCTTGCCAACCATCGGCGAGGCCAGTCCCGCCACCAACAGGCACCCTGAAAATGCGCCGTAGGTCAGCTCCGCGCTCCACCCCATCTCGCGCTGGATTGCAGGTGCAAGGATGGCGAACGCGTAGTACAGGGAACCCCGGCGACGACCTGCGTAACGCCGAGAATGCCGAGAATGCCGACGATTTTTGTCAACCCTGGATTCACTGTCATGTTTGTTTCCATCAACCCGCTGGCGTGATCCTCTTGCCGGCCGCATCGATCACGACTTTGCCATCCTGTTTTGCGAACGGCGCCTGCTGCGGCACCAGCAGGCCATGGACCACCCGCTCGGAAGGCGGCAGATCGGCATCACACGCTGGGTGCTGAACCGGTGGTGGCCGCCTCAACGGCTCGCTGTGCTGCAGTGCTATCCGACGTCCGGGAATCTGGCGGCAATGACGTGATGTCGCCCCGCGCCGCCTGCCGGCAACCGGATACGAACGCTGGTGCCGCCATTTGCCCGGCAGCTGATCTCGGCAGTGCCATCGAGATAGGCCGCGCGCTCGCGCATGCCGAGCAGGCCGTGGGTCTGGGCATTGTCGGCACGCTCACGCGCGATGCCAATGCCATCGTCCTCGATCGCCAACGCGACGTGGTCGTCTTTCATTGCCAGCGTCACGACCACCCGGACGGCACGCGCATGCTTGGCGACGTTGTTCAACGCTTCCTGCAGCATGCGAAACAGCGGCACGTGCAGCGCCTCGGGAACGACGACCTCTTCGCCCGGCAAATGCAAGGTGCAGTCGATGCCGGTGCGCTGTGCGAACTCGCCAGACAGTTCGCGGATTGCCTCGATCAGCCCCAGGCTGTCTAGCGTGTTGGGGCGCAGTCCGGCCTGGATCCTGCGGGTGCTGTGTGTGACTTCCTTGAGCAACGCGCGTATCTTGTCGGCATTCTTGACAACGCCCGGATTGTCCGCATTCTGCCTGAAATGACCTTCCAGCATCATCGACAAGGCCGTCATGGAGGAACCGATATCGTCATGCAGTTCGCGGGCGATGGCACGCTTCTCCTCTTCCCGTACCGATTCGAGGTGCCCGGCAAGCTGGCGTACCTGCGCCGTGCGCTGTGCGATCCGTTCATCGAGCTGGGCATGGTGACGGCGGCGTGCCAACTCGGCTGCATCGCGCAGGCGTTGGCCGTGCCGGATCAGGCGGCCGCTGATCAGCGCCAGAAGCAGACCGGAGGCCAGGAAAATCAGGATCGTAATGATCGAGACCTGGTGGGCGCGTTCACCGGCCTCGTTGCGCAACGTCATCAGCCGTTCTTCTTCGGCGAGCATGCCATCGACTTCGGCGCGGATGATATCCATCACGTCCTTGCCGTAGTTATTCATCATGAGACGTCGTGCGGCCTCGAAATCCTGGCCGCGGCGCACCCCGATCGTCAGGTCGATATCGGCAAGTTTCTCGGAAAGCAGCGGTTCCAGACGGGCGATGCGTTGCTGCTGGTCGCTGCTGTCCTTGGTCAGCACCTTGAGCTCGGCCCAGTTCCGAGCGACATCCTTGATCAGCTCGGCGTATGGCCGCAAATAGGAAGCATCGCCGGTGACCAGATAGCCGCGCTGGACGGATTCAGCCTCGCGCAGCGACGAAACGGCGCGGGTGATGGCGACGATGACACGATGGGTATGGCGGATCGCGCGGTCACTGGCGGCGAACTGCTCGACGTTTCGGTAAAAAAATCCGCTTACGGCAAGCAGGACGATGCAAGTCACCAGCAACCACAAGGTCAGACGCTGCACTGCCGGTTTGACTGGATCCATGCGGGATTCCCCTTGCGACCAGCCGCAACATGACCGGCCGGGCTGAACACGATGCGGCGCGCTGTGAAGGAAATCAGGCGTGACGAACCGGGCCTGCGCGCGCCCGGTTGTGGGGACAATTTATTTGGTGTTGACCGCGTCCTTGAACGCTTTTCCGACTGAAAATTTCACGGTCTTTGCCGCAGCGATCTGGATGTCTTCGCCGGTGCGTGGATTGCGCCCGGTACGGGCTGCGCGGCTGCCGGCGGCAAAGGTGCCGAAACCGACCAGCTGGACGCTATCGCCCTTTGAAACGGTCTGGATCACATGATCAAGGAGGGATTCGAGGGCGCGTTGGGCCGCCGCTTTGGAGAGGTCGCAGTCGGTGGCGATCGCATCGATGAGTTCGGTCTTGTTCATGGTCAGCAGTCCAGGCAGGTGTAAAGAGGCGTGATTCTAACACCGCGCAGGCCCGCTTTCTGCGGGTTTTTTAAGATGTGCTGATGTGCGCGGGCCGTATGACTGACGGCCGCAAAACCCGTTGGCATGCGGATCGGCGTGAAGCGATGCTGCCGCGCCGCGCACTTTGCCTGCCTCTTGAAACAAAATCTCAGGCGCTGCGACGGACCCGGTTACGTCCGGATGATTTTGCGGCGTACAGCGCATGGTCGGCACGCTGCATCAGGTCGTTGCCGCTGGTTTCGCCAGCGCGCAGAATCGCTACCCCGATGCTCGCCGTCAGCAGGTGGCGGCTGATGCCGGAGCGGTAGGAAATCTGCAGTTTGTCGAGCATGCCCGCGGCCACGGCGTCGGCGTCGGCGGTCAGCTCCACGCATTCGAGGATCGCGATGAATTGCACGTCGCCCCAGCGCGCCACGACGTCGGTTTCTGTGACACAACCGCGCAGGCGCCGGCCGACGGCGGCGAGCATCTTGTCGGCCGCTTTCGGTCCAAGTGCGGCAACCAGCTGGGCAAATCCATCGAGTTCGACGAACACCAGCGCCATCAGCATGTTGCTCCGATTGGCGCGTGCGATTGCTTGCTGCAGCGTCGCTTCGCAGGCCAAGCGCGTGAGCAGGCCGGTGGTGGCGTCATGCTGCGGCGGCAATTCCGGTACCGTCGATAGCTCTTGTTGCTCGACCATCGATGTGACGATACACCACACGCCTGCGACATCGCCCTGTGCATTGCGGTGCGGCGTGTAGCTGACGCGGCAGTCGTACAGCACACCGCACCGCTTCAACATGAGTGCACTCTGTTGCGGTACCCCTGCCAGCGCCGCAAGGAACGGCTCCTGATGCTGCAGGTAGTGATCGCGCCCGAGAACAAGGGCTGCATGCGCGCCGTCGAGGGAGCCATCGGTTTCGCTCATTCGCACCCGATATGCTTCGTTATGGAACCGGATATGTTCGGCGAGGTCGATCAGCACACAGGGCTGCTGCAGGTTTTGCATCAAACCCTGCAGGAGTCCTGCCTGTCGCGCGCCGCTCTCCCGCAGCGCATGCTGCTCGGTTACATCGGTTGCAACCATCAACAGGCCGACCACCTTGCCGTTCGAAGCGCATTCCGGTATGCAGCGCATCTGCGATATCTGTTGCTGACCCGCGTGCATGCGTACCCACTCGAACTGTACCGGCACGCCCGCCAACGCGCGCTCGATCTGTCTTTCAATCTCGCCGAATGCCGGTGGCTCGAGCAGGTCCTGCAAGCAAACGCCGACGACTGGCGCGGTACCCAGCTTGTCGCGCCACGCACTTTCGAAAGCGGCATTGAAATACGCCAGTCGCAAGTCGTGATCGAAATACCCGATTTGCACCTGTAATTGATCGGCCATGTGATGGCGCAGAGACAGCGTATTTTCCTGGACCTGCAGTCGTTTCGCGATGCGATGCTGTTCGGTCGTGTCGGTCACGATCGCGACGAATCCATCGATAGTATTGCCGGTCGTCCGGTCCGGCACCAGGTCGTAGTGGACTTGATGGTCACCTGTTTGGTCTGACGGCGGGCACTCGAACCGCACACGATGGCCACGCAAGGCAATCCCGACCTGGCGCGCCACGCGCTGGTAGGTATCCTCGCCAAGCCAATGATGCAAGGTCATGCCAGTTACGGGCGGCGCGAGCATTCCCGGGGTGCGGTTGCGGGAACGGATCGTCTGATTCGCATCGACATAGGCGATCGTCTGCGGCAATGCATCGGCAAGTGTGGCGAAACGCTCTTCGCTGCGTTTGACGGCGTGCGCGAGCGTGGCTTCGCGGGTACGGTCTTCGAAGATACCTATAAAGCCGGTGACGGCGCCATCGACTTGCACCGGGCGCGCACGCAGCAGTACCGTCACCCTGCCGCGCACGGCGTCATCGATTGCATAGGTGTATTCGCATCCGCACTGTGCGGAGACCGCAGCATCCCATGCCGCGGCGAGGGCGCTGCGCTCGTCCGCAACTGCCGCCTGAAGCCACCCGCGGCCAAGCGATTGTGCAGCGCTTCTGCCGGTCACGGCGGCACAGGCGGCGCTGACCTCGAAGACCGCGCCGGCGATATCTGCCCTGAACCGCGCGATGTCCGACAGTTGCGCTAGAGCGCCGGAAAAGGCACGTTGCCGCAGCACGTGGCGTGCGACCTGCAGCCGCGCCAGCACCTCGGCCGGCTCGCAATGTCGAGCAAGCCAGTCGTCGGCGCCGGCCGCCAACACGTCGCCGGTGCGATCGATCTGCGAGGCGCCAAGCATGACCGTGAGATAAGGATCTTCACCACCGGCAAGCTGCCGGATGCGCTGGCATACCCGGATACCATCGATGCCTGCCAGCGCCCAGTCGAGCAACACCATGGAAGGGCTCTCGGCCTTGGTCCTGGCGAGGGCCTCGACCCCGTCCCGCGCCAGGAGGACCTCATAGCCGGCCGTTTGAAGCACTCGGTCGGCGTGCCCGCGCAGCGCGCGATCGTCGGTTGCAACCAGCACTTTCACGTAGCAGCCCTTGCCTGTCACGCAGCAAGCAAGGGCCAACCGACCGGCCAGAAAAGCGCCAGGCAAGGGATGGACAAAAGCGGCTGCAGCGGTTGTCGAATGCCGAATGACATCGAATTCCGATGCTACCGAGTATCTTGCGAGGGTCTTTCAAATTGCTTCATGGATACTATTTTTACAGTAAATCCACAGGGTCGCTGTCGGTATTTTGGAAAACATGACCGGTGATCCGCTTTTCGCCGTTCATGCAATCCAAGCGCGCGCACGCTCCAGGGCACGCCGCCACAGATACAGGCGCTCCCCTCTTTCACCGACATCCATCTGCGGCAGGAAGCGTCGTTCGACCTGCCACTGTGCCGCGATTTCGTCAGCGCCGCTCCAAAATCCCGTTGCCAGTCCAGCCAGGTACGCCACGCCGAGGGCAGTGGTTTCGGTAATTGCCGGACGCACTACGGGGACGCCCAGCATATCGGCCTGAAACTGCATCAGCAGATTGTTTCGGGCGGCGCCACCGTCGACCCGCAACTCCTGCAGCCCGATAGCCGCATCTTTTTGCATCGCCTCGAGGACGTCGGTGCTCTGATAGGCGATGCTCTCCAGCGCGGCGCGCGCGATGTGCGACCGGTTGCTGCCGCGTGACAGTCCCATGATGGTGCCGCGCGCATATGGATCCCAGTGCGGCGCACCCAGGCCGGTAAATGCCGGCACCAGCACCACACCGCCAGCATCCGGCACCTGGAGCGCCACCGCTTCGATCTGGGCCGCGCTTTCGATCAGGCCAAGGCCGTCGCGCAACCACTGCACGATTGCGCCAGCCATGAAGACGCTGCCTTCCAGCAGGTAGTCGGTGCACCCCCATTCCGCGCCACTACGGCCCAGCGTCCAGCCAACCGTCGCCAGCAAATTGTTGGAGGAAGCGACCGGCGCCGCACCGGCATGCATCAGCATGAAGCAACCGGTGCCGTAAGTGTTCTTGGCCATGCCCGGTTGCAGGCAGGCCTGACCGAAGGTAGCGGCCTGCTGGTCACCGGCGATGCCGGCAATCGGTATCGCCGTACCCAACCACGCTGCATCTGCATGGGTGGCGACGGCGCTGCTGGGGACGATTTCCGGCAGCACCTGCAACGGGATGTCGAACAGCGCGAGCATGCGGGCATCCCATCGCAAGGTGCGCAGATTCATCAGCATCGTGCGCGAGGCGTTGCTGGTATCGGTCAGATGCGCACCGCTGAGCTTGAAGATCAGCCAGCTGTCGATGGTGCCCGCTGCCAGTTCGCCGCGCGCGGCTCGGGTCCGGGCGCCGGGCACGGCATCGAGCAGCCATTGCAGTTTGGTGGCGGAAAAATAGGCGTCCAGCACCAGGCCCGTCGTTTCCTGGATCAGTGGCGCATGTCCTGCGCTGCGCAAGGCGTCGCAAGCGCCGGCACTGCGCCGATCCTGCCAGACGATCGCCGGCGCGAGCGGCTCGCCGGTCAAGCGATCCCACAACACCATGGTTTCGCGCTGGTTCGCGATGCCGATCGCCACGATGTCTTTGCCGGACACGCCTTGCGCCTGCAGTACTTCGCGCGCCACCGCGAGCTGCGATGCCCAGATCTGATTCGCATCATGCTCGACCCAGCCCGGCTGCGGAAAGTATTGGGCGAACTCCTGCTGCGCCATGCCGCATGCCTGCCCGGCGTGATCGAACAGCATGGCACGTGAACTGGTAGTCCCCTGGTCGAGGGCGAGGATGTACTGCGTCATGGGTGGCTCGTTTCAAGGCAACGGGTGGCAATCCAGTGATCGATGGCAGCGGCGGCATCTGGCGGCAGGTGCAGGCCGCACTTGGGCCGCCGCCACAGGATGTCGTCTGCGCAGCGTGCCCATTCACGCCGGATCAGATAATCGAGCTCTGCGGCGAAAAGGCCCGGCGCCACTTCCGCGCCCAAATCCGCCATGCAGGTTCGTCCCCCCAGAATTGTCTGCACCCGACTGCCGTAGGCGCGCGCATACCGTCGCATCAGCCATGCAGGAAGCCACGGGTATTGCGCTTGCAGTTGCACCGCCCAGGCGTCGAATTCCAGCACAGAGCGGTTCGAGGGCATGGGACCGTACAGGTCCCCGCCGGGCAGGCAGGCGCCGGCGGTCCAGCCGCCAATCCGATTGCCGAGCAGCGGCGCAATCGCGTCGACAGCTTCCTCGGCCAGCTTGCGATAGGTAGTGAGCTTGCCCCCGAAGACATTGAGCAGCGGCGCGCCCTCCCTGTCGACCTGCAGCTGATAGTCGCGGGTGACGCTCGACGCACTGCCGGCTGCATCGTCCTGAAGCGGCCGGACGCCGGCATACGACCAGACCACGGCGGCCGGCGTGACGGCGATGCGAAAATAGCGGCTCGCGGCTGTGCAGAGATAGTCGATCTCCGCCGGCGTGATCGCGACCCGGTCCAGGTCGCCAGGATGCTCGACATCGGTGGTGCCGATCAGCGTGAAATCCTGCTCGTATGGAATAGCAAAGATGACGCGTCCATCAGGATGCTGAAAAAGGTAAGCAAAGGCGTGGTCGAACAGTTTCCTGACGACGATGTGGCTGCCCTTGATCAGGCGGATACGGGTGGTCGGATCGATGCCGGCCGTCCCGCTCAGGAACCGATCGGCCCATGGCCCCGTCGCGTTTACAACGCAGCGGGCCGAAACCGTGCCGGCGCTGCCGTCGCGCTGGGTAAGCGTCGCTTGCCAGACAGTGGCGTCGCGGCGTAGCGCGCTGCAGGCGGTCCGGGTCAGCACACGGGCGCCCTGCTCGGCTGCAGCGACCGCGTTGAGCACCACCAGGCGCGCATCGTCGACCCAACCATCCGCATAAACGAAGCCGCGTGAAAAGGACGGCTTGAGCGGTGCGCCGGCCGGGTGCCGCTGCAGTGCGACCCCGTGCGAGCGCCCCAGCAGTTGACGACGCGCCAGGCTGTCGTAGAGAAGCAGGCCGGCGCGGATCATCCAGGCCGGACGCTGTCCGCTGTCGTGCGGCATGACGAACTGCAGCGGCCAGATCACGTGAGGCGCGGCACGCATCAGGATTTCACGCTCGCCCAGCGCCTTGCGCACCAGGCGCAATTCTAACTGCTCCAGGTAACGCAAGCCGCCGTGAATCAGCTTGGTCGATGCCGACGAGGTATGCGCGGCCAGGTCATCCTTTTCGCACAGAATGGTCGAGAGTCCGCGTCCTGCCGCGTCGCGGGCGATGCCGGCACCGTTGATGCCGCCACCGACGACCAGCACATCGCACTCGGCCGGGGTTTCCATCACGATGGAAGCAACTGCATTGCATTCTCCTCAAGATCATACCGGCCGACAGTACCGCATTTTTTTACGCCATTGCAACCCGCATTCAAGAGAGCCGCAACATCGGATCCGCGGGCGCCACGGGCGCAGGCACGACCCGAGCTTGCCGCGCCTTGCCGCCAGCGCCGCGCAACCAGTGACTGCTGGCACGGTTGAATTGCGCGACCAATGTGGGTCTGGAAGCGCAGGCTTGGGCACAGACCCTGAAAAAATCCGCGAGCTGGTCGCGCAAGGTACCGGCGCCAATGCCTGCCTTGCAGTCGATCGGCGCCTGCGCGCAGGGCGCCCAGGGGGCACGCTCCTGGACGTCGGTGGCACGGCCAAGGAGATGGATGCCCTGCCCCCTGACGGCCGAGAAGTCTGGCGCCGGTTCGAAGCCTCGTGCAGCAAGGTATGCGCGCAGGCTGCTGGTCAGCGACGATGACAGGGAGATGCTGCGCTCGTCCCCGTGCTTGTTCGGGATCCGCAAGCGCCATGCTTTGTGCGAACTTGAGGGTGGCGCAAGATCGTCGGTGGTTGCACGCAGGGCCTCGCTCAAACGCATGCCGGTATGTTGCAGGAGCTGCACGGCGAATCGGAGTCGCGCATGTGTCGACGTGGGCGCTAGCCGCGCCAGTTGCCGCTCAATCACATCCAGCGCATCCGGATCGAAGACACGCAGGTCTGCGTCGGGAATACCGCCTACTTGTTGGGCGAGCGATGTGCCGACCGTCACTTCCTGGGTCTCCCAGGGACTGGCTGCCAGATAGCGTTCTGCAACCAGGAAGCGGTACAAGCTTCGCAGGACCGTCCGGGCGACCCGCCGGGCAGCGAGCGACAATGGTCCTTCGAACGGCCGCCATTCGTCGCCCCCTCTGCTGCGGTTCCGTGGGCTGCACCAGGCTGCCGTCGGCGCGTTCAGAAAATCAAGATATGCACGGCAATCCTCGACGGTCGCTGCAGAGAGGGTCGTGTGTCGTTCGCACAACAGCCAGAGCTGGTAGCGTTGTGCCTCTTTCCAGTAGGCGCGCTGGGTATGCGTCAGATTGCCGAGTATTTCCCACCCCGGCAGCAGCGGCGCATCCGGCCTGGCCGCTCGATGGCGCGCGCGGCACCTGTGTAGCCAGATCCGCAGTGCCTCAATGTCGGTCTTTGCCGGAATACGGCACTGCGTCTGCGGCAGCCGTAGAGGCGCCTGGCTCCCGTCCAGCGCCTCGGGGACAAGCAAACGGTGCAGGGGCATCGGCGCGATACAGGACGGTGTCGACCGCGATGGCGTCGGGGCGCGGCTTTCAGCAGGCAACGCCGCCGGCGCCGTTTCAGGTCCCGGACCGAGCATTTGCGCATGCGCCTCTACCCAGTCCGCGATCCGGCCGGCCTTCGCGGCACCGATCGATGGGATGCCACGCCACCAGCGCGGCGCGCGGGAGCGCATGCGCGCCACCAGTTCATGGACGTATCGGATATTGGCATCGGCAAGATGTTCAGCCAGTTGCGGATCGAGCCACTGCAACAGCGGGTCGTTCGCCGACGGCGTCTCGAGGACTCGTTGCTGGAGCCAGTTCAACGCCTGCAGTTGGAGCGCGATCAGCCGCGCATGCCGCTGACGCCTGCGCATTGCCGGGCCATAGCGCTGCCGGTACAGAGTGAGTTGTTCAGCTTCGGAAAAGCCGTCGAGCTCTTCGGCGCCGACGAATTCTTGAAGTGTCGGCAGGGTGGTGTCGCCGACCCGCGTGGTGGCGAGATCGAGAGTGACCAATCTGGCGAGCCCATGCCGGTGGTGGCGTCGCGCCGCCGCGGCAAACGCATCGTTGATCAGGGCACTCGTGCGCCGCACTTGCCGGGCGTCGCTGCGGCTCTCGCCATCGGAGAGATAGCGATCCCAGCTTTCGTTCGGATTCATCCCCTGAACAACAGCCCGCATAAAAGCGAAATGCGCGGCACGTAGCTGAAATCCGGTCTTGACCGGCTCCGAACGCGCGATTCTCCGACCGTTAACCGTATTGTAAGCAGTTGATTCCATTGAAATATATTTTAGGGCCCCTGAGAAAAGTCCAAGGGCCGTCTGAATTTTACTATCAATGATAATTTTTTGCGATCTGATCTTGTCAGCATCACAAAGAATGTTGCCTTGGATAAATCTTATTGCTTATTGTAACCAGTAATATAGTATTAGATACCATAAGTACAAACCTCGGGAGGCGCCGTTCTGGCGTCCTCGTCCTTTGCGGAAAATTCGATGATGATAACGCGCACCTACTGCTGGCTTCTGCTGATGCTGGCTTTTTTATGTACGCCATTGCATGCGGCAACCATGGCCAGTGACGCGATTGAAATCGAACGCTTCGTCCAGAAAAATCCGCGGCAGGCAGCAGCGGACGCGCAGCTGATGCTGCAGCGGGGAAAAGGGCGTGACGATCGCCTGCTGCAACTCAAGGCCTTGCGGATTCTCGCCAATGCCCATTCGCTGCTCGGAAATACGTTCGTCATTGGCGAAGACATTCCGCGCGGCGAGCAGCTGGCGCGGGACCTCAACCATCCCCAGGCCTGGATAGAATTTGTAATTGCCAGCGGTAATGATGCCCAGCTGGCAGGCCAGTTTGCCTTTGCCGATCGGCGCTTTGGCGAAGCGTTGGCGATGGCCCAAAAATCCCGACTTCCTCTGGGAATCGCCATGAGCTATGCGGCCATCGTCAATGCGTCCGTCGACCGTGGCCTGCGGAATAATGTTGTTATTTACGCCACCAAGGCATACGACCTTTTCGAAAGTCAGGGCGACCTGTGCGGGATGGCGCAGATGCTGGCGGCGCTGGGCCTGCACAGCACCGATCCTGCCCGTACCATCGAATATCTGGAGCGTGCGGTCGACCTGTCGGACGGGGCTGTCTATCGATGGGATGCCACCGTGACGTATTACCGACTGGGTGTGGCACTCTATCGAAACAAGGATTATCCTAAATCGCGCCTGCAGTTGCAAAAGGCGCTGGCCGGCGCCACCCAGCTTGGCGCGCCCGTCACTATCGCGTACGTCGAGTACTACCTGGGCCGTGCAGACCTTGCCGAGCATGATTTTGCAGAGGCTCTCGAGCATTGGGATCGGGCGGTGCCAGTTTTCTCTCAAACCAATGACTTGCCGGCACTGTTCGAGACACACCGATTTCGGGCCGATGCTTTGTCTGCACTGCGTCGTAACGCTGAGAGTGTCACCGCGCTTGCAAAGGCACAGGCAGCTGCCAATGCCGTGCTGGTGCTCGAGAACAAAGGCAAAACCATTCCCCGGAGCAGTCGGCTGCAGGCACCGTTCAATGAATATCAGCCGGCTTACCAGGACATCGTTGGCATTCCGGCCCCGGCGCGACGTGGGGAGTCTGACGTCCGTGCCAATGCCAGTGTTGCCGAGGCACGTTTCGATGCCAAACTGCGGGAAACCGAAAACGCTTTACTGCGGGAGCAGCAAAAGCGCGCTGAACTGGAGCGCGTCACGCTGGTCCTGGCCTTGATCGGCAGTGTGGCGGTGCTGGTGCTGGCAGTACTGCTACTGATTCGGCAAGTTCGTCAGAAGCAGCGCTTCGCCAACCTCGCCATGCGCGATGAATTGACCGGACTACGCAATCGTCGCAGCATCCTTGAATTTGCAAGAGTTCAGTTTGGCATGCGAATGACGTTGGGCACACGCCTTTTTGTTGCGTTGCTCGACCTGGATCATTTCAAGCGGGTCAACGACGAATACGGCCACGACGTCGGCGACGCCGTACTCGTTGCCTTCGCCAATGCGTGCCAACGCCATCTTCGCAGCAATCATATCTTTGGCAGATTCGGGGGAGAGGAGTTCCTGTTGATCATGCCGGATACGCGCGAGGATCAGGTATTCGACGTCTTCGAACGCCTGCGTGAAATTGTAGGAGATTTGTGTGTTGCCGGGCTGCCTGAATCGCATCGGCTGTCATTCAGCATGGGCAGCGCAGAAGTCAAGACAGAAACCGCTAGTTTGGAAGCATTGATCAAGGAAGCCGATTTGGCGCTATACCGCGCGAAAGAAAAAGGCCGGGATCGCTGCGAGATACATCAGGGCGGGCTGCAAGCTTC